>PMTT01000366.1 GCA_003167275.1 Bryobacterales bacterium
TCATTGCGATTGCCGGGAACCATGACGGCATGGTGGCGCCGGGAAGCACGACTCCCACGCTGCAGGCATTTCTGAATAACTTCTGCGCCACTGCGCCTCATCAAACCGAGGAGTCCGGCGGGCTAGATCGCACGGCCATGGTCCAACCGGGAGTATATTACACTTTCGAGGCGCCGTTCGTGCGGATTCTCGCGCTGTACAGCAACCGGCTGGAAGATCCTGGCGTGATCTCGAGCCAAGGTAATACCTACCCGGACTTGACCGATGCGCAACTCGATTACCTGAAAGCCGCGCTGCGGCGTATTAAGGCCGAGGAGTTCCCGGGCGCGGTGATCATCGCGGTGCACCATCCGCCGTACACCACTGGCCAACACGGCGGCAGTCCAATCATGCTGCAGGAGATCGACGCAGCCTGCGAAGCTGCTGGCCTGTGGCCGCACGCGGTGCTCTCGGGTCACGCGCACAGCTACCAGCGTTACACCCGCGTCACCGGCAATATGGAGATTCCTTATCTGATCGCTGGCAACGGAGGCCATGGATTGACGCCGCTATCGAAGGCTGGATCTCCGGCGTTGCGCGCGCCGTTGGCGCTTTCGAACGTACCGGGCGTCACATTCGAAAACTACGACGATAAGGATTATGGCTATCTGCGCGTGCTGGTGAACGCTCAGCAACTCCGCATCGAATACCACCCGGCCGCGGACGGAGCCGCTGCGAAGACCCCGGACGATTCTGTGACCGTGGATCTGAAACAGCGAAAGCTGGTTCACTTTAACGCTGCCGGAGCTTAGGCGCTCAGCGCCGGCCTCAGCTCCGACGGGAACGCTGCCGGCGCAATCGATGCTTGTCGAGGGGGGGCCCCGCCAAGCACTATCCCTCAGTGTGTCATGGCGTAAACCACATAGTTCACGCCGATGCGGATGCCGAGCGCGGAGAACTGCGCGGGGTACGCGGGATTGTCGGCATGCTCCCAGGAATCGCCCAAATCCATGTTGTGGCAGATGGCGACGACCAGGCGGCCGGTGTCGTCGTAGACGCCGCGCCAGGTGGCGACGTAACCGTCGTACTCATAAGTCCGATGCGATCGGACAAACTGCTCGCCGGGCACCTGGTAGCGGTCGTCCAGATCGTAAATCACGTGGAAGATATCGTCTGAGTTAGCCAGGTCCACGATCTTACGGTCCGGGAATACCTTCTTCATACTGCGCTCAAAGACTTCCCACTCTTCGGTTCCATGGAAGTCGTCACACATGAAAAAGCCGCCCCGGTCGAGGAACTCGCGCATCGCTTTGGCCTGGGAGTCAGTCAGTTCCCAATGCCCCACTTCCACCGCATAGAGCCACGGCCAGTCGTACTGGTCGCCTTCGTCCAGGTTCACGGGTTGCTCGGCCGAGCGCGCGTGGACCCGCGTCAGCCGCCGCAAAACCGCCGAAAAATGGCGGTCCGACCGCGGATAGTCCGTGGTCCAACTGGAGTAGCCCTGGGTCCAAGGGACATTGCCATACCGTCCGTAGCCGCCGCGGAACCCGCGTCCGTGGACCCCGTAGGCCGGCGGGTACATCAACCGCGCAAAGACCCATTCGGTCTTCTCCTGCCAGTCGGGGGGCAGGGGGAAGTCAGAGTACTCCCTACCCGGATATTCGCGAAACGGGCGTTGGAAAGCATAGACCGCGCTGAGGAGCACCAGCCCAGCCGCCAATTGCCTCGAAACTCTCCTGAACGTCATGTCAGGCGCCTTTTCGTGAGAATAGCACCAGTGCCTATGCCTGCCCAGCCAGCCGCAACTCGTCCTCAAGTTCGTAGATCTTGTCTTCGAGCACCCGTGTCGGAGTCCCGGCCGCCTTGGCGTCTTCCAGTTTCTTCTTCGCCGTGGCCAGACGCTTCTGAAGTCCCGCCACCTTCGGGCTGGGCTTGGCCGGCGGCTGCTCCACACGAGGCGCCGGCTTCTCCTCCTTGGCGCCCGCCTTGGGCTTGCCCGCCTTCTTGGCCTTCGATTTGGCCGCGGTCTTGTACCGGAAGGCGGTAACCGGCGACGCCGGCTTCAACGGTGTGCCGAAATCCGCCCGGTACTCTTCGGCGATCCGCACAGCCTCCGCCAACAGGTCGCGGAACCGCGACTCCATAGCCTGCTTGGCTTGCACCCGCAGGTCTTCGCCTTGCTGTTTCCAGCGCTGGTAGTCGGATATAACGTCAGTCATGGCTTGATCAGTTTTTCGGCACCGAGACCATCATGTTGCGAAAGCGGATAACGCCCTGGTGATCGCCCTGCAAGTAGAACGGCCCCGGTTCGCCCTCATTCACATCCAGCACGCCGCCGGTGATCCCCGGGATCTCCACGTTGTCGTGGATCTTGACGCCGTCCCGAATCACTGTCACCGTGCGTCCCACGAAGGTGATGTCGAAGGTCGACCACGCCCCTAACCCATTCGGCAGATTGCCGTCGGGAGCCTTGTAGCCGTAGATCGCCCCCATCTCGTGGCTGGGAACGGTTCCGCCCTCGGTGCCCACCTGGATTTCATAGCGGCCGCGTAGGTAAATCCCGCTGTTCCCGTGCTCCGGGCAGTCTACCTCAATGTGGAGCTTGAAGTCGTCGAATTTCCGCGTGGTCTTGATGTTGGAGCCGCCGCGGCCAGTGTTGTCGTTCACCAATTCCCCGTCACGGGCGAGCCAGTGGCTATTCGCCGGATTGCCGACCACCTCCCAGCCGGTCAGGTCCTTTCCGTTGAACAGCGGCTCCGGATCGGTCCATGCCTTGGGCATCGGGCGCTTGAGCTCGGGCGCGCGAACGCCTGCGATTTGGGTGTCGGCATTCTCTCCGCGCTTCTGCACTCCCGTGACCTTGGTCCCATCCGTGGTCACGTCCCAGAGGATTTCCGGCGCACGGTCAGTCGCCGCAGTCACGGTGATGATCAGATGCGAGCCATCCAGCTTCGCGGCGACGATGGGCCGCACCGCCCCGCCGCCCGGCTGGATGCGGCCGTCCAACTTTCCATCCTTCTCGACAATTTCCATCCATTGATTCGCCGTGCCTCGCGGGGAGGTGACCACCAGGTCCCAACGGCCGAGGAACGGATTCTTAGTTTGCGAGCTCGCGGGGCCAATCAGCGTGGCAGCGACAGCCAATACGGCGTAGAGTTGTTTCATCACCGCATAGTTTAACCAACCTCACGGTTCCGCGCGTGGGTGCTGCCGTGGGACAGGCGGTCTCCGCCTGCCTGGCGCAGCTTCTCAAGGAGCGGATTCCGAGCCCAACCCGTAGATTCCCCAAAATGGTTACGCACTCGACCAACTCCCCGCACTTGCCTGCGGACCGGCCGGGGATGCAAGATAAGGGAAGTTGAAGGATACCGGGATCCAGAGGGGAATTCGACGAATGCTTCCGGGTAAATGCCGAGTACGTCTATGGATCGCCCTGTCGGCAGTGGCCAGTGGTGTGGGCTTTTTCGGGCCGCCCGAGCTCGCCTCGCAGCCGGCAACTGGGGTGGTCGACTATTCTCGCGAAGTTCACGCCATCCTCGCTGCCAGATGCCTGGTGTGCCATAGTCAGGAGAAACGGTCGGGCGGACTCTCGCTCGCCACTTATGAAGACGTACTGAATGGTGGGCGCAACGGCGCGGCGGTGAAGCCCGGAAACAGCGGTGGCAGTCTCCTGACCGAGCGCATCACCGCATCCGGCCCGACCCGCATGCCGCTGGGGGGACCGGCTCTGAGCGCCGACGAGATCGCAACCCTGACCAGATGGATCGACGAAGGCGCGCGTCCGGCGCCCGCCGCGGCTCCAGCCAAAGGAAAATGGGAAGCGCGGCTGACCTTGGAGCCGCCGAAGCCGCCCGATTCTCCCTGGAAGAAATGGTCCGGCCCTCTGGATCGCTTCACTGCCAGTTACCTCTCGCGGCATGGCGTGGCCCAACCCGTGCTGGTCTCCGATGCGACCTTCGCCCGCCGGGCATACCTCGATGTGCAGGGACTGCTGCCGCCGCCGGACGAACTGCGCCAGTTTATCGCCGACACGGCGCCGGGAAAGCGCGCGGCGCTGGTATCCCGGTTACTCTCGGATAATCAGAAGTACGCCGAGCACTGGATCTCTTACTGGAACGACCTGCTCCGCAACGACGAAGGCATCACATACTACTCCGAGACCGCCGGCCGGAAGAGCATCACTGACTGGCTGCTGGCCGCGCTGCTTTCGAACAAACCGTATGACCAATGGGTCGAGAAGCTTCTGAATCCTACAGAGCCGGACGATCCAGACGGCTTTTTGATCGGTGTCAACTGGCGGGGAACGGTCAGCGCCAGCCAGGCGCCGGCGATGCAGGCTGCGCAGAATACCGCGCAGGTCTTCCTCGGAGTCAATCTCAAATGTAATTCCTGCCACGACAGCTTTATCAGCAAGTGGAAACTGAAGGACGCTTACTCGTTGGCTGCATATTTCTCGTCTGAAGAGAAGCTGCGGCTCTACCGCTGCGATGTCGCCCAGGACGAGTACGCGGCGGCCGGGTTTCTTTTCCCGGAACTCAACCGGCCGTTGTCCTCACTATCGCCCGCCGACCGGCGAGCCGCAGCCGCCCGGATCTTCACCGATCCGCGCAACGGCCGCGTGCCGCGAACGGTGGTCAACCGCATCTGGCAGCGGCTTATGGGCCGCGGGATTATCGAAAATGTAGACGACATGGACGGCGAGCCGTGGAGTCCGGAGCTGCTGGATTGGCTCGCGAGTGACTTTGTGTCCAAGGGATACGATTTGAAGGCGCTCATCGCGACGATCCTCCAGTCCCGCACTTACCAGCTTCCCGCGGTTCCCAGAAAGGCCGAGACAGACACCCAATTCACATTCAAAGGGCCGGAGCTCCGCCGGCTGACAGCCGAGCAGTTTTCCGATGCCGTGGCGTCCATCACCGGCGAGTGGCATGCCATTGCCGGGCGGGCCAACCCGAGTGGACGAGGGGGCGGGCGTGGCGCTCCGATCGTCATCTCGGGCGCGCCCTCCGACGGCGCCGGCATTCGGCCCGCCGCGGCGGCTGTTGTCGCTCAGCCTGGTGCGGCGGCCGGCGGTCCTGGCGCGGGTACAGCTCGTGGAGGCGGCCCCGCTGGCCCTAACGCTCCAAGTCCACCCGTTCCGGTTCCCATCCCCGCAGGAAACTACGTGCGCGGTTGGCGCATCGCCGGCAGCAGCCTGGAACGTGCCTTGGGCCGGCCGATTCGCGATCAGGTCTATTCCACCCGCGATACACAGGCCACTACGATCCAGGCGCTGGAACTGGTGAACGGCGAGACTCTGACTCATTGGCTCTGGCGCGGGTCGCGCAACATGCTCGGAGAACTTCCGCCGGAACCAGTCAGCCTGGTCGCCCGGCAGGCGAACGCCGGCCGCGGAGCTCCGATTCCCTTTGACGTCGACATCTCACACTCCAATAAGCTCTATCTGATTGTCCAGGATTCGCTCTCCACGGCCCCCGATAAGTCGGCTCCGCTGTGGGTGCAGCCGGAGTTGGTGGGCCCCGGCGGAGTGACTCCCCTTTCCGCGTTGCAGCCGCTCGACCGCTCCGGACTTCGAGACGATGCCTCGACCGTCACCATCACCGGAATCGCCCAGCAGGACGTGCCGGCCCTCCGCGTGAAGCTGTCATCGGTGGTGGTCTATGATATCGCCGGCAAAGGATTCACCCATTTCAAGGCGGCGCCGGGCCACGAGGCCATCCCACTTTCGCAAGGCGAGACTGTCCTGGCCAGGTTCTACGTCTTTGACCAACAACCCAGCATGGACCGCCTGATTCCCCCGAATCCCGAAACACCGCTGCCTGCCGGACCCACCCTCAAAACCAGCGCCGAAACGGTGGACCGCGTTTACTGGTATGCGCTCGGGCGGGCACCCAAACCCGTTGAGCGCCGCGTCGCCGAAGGGGCCATGCGCGATCCGAGCCACCCATCCAAGCCATCGGCCGACGGTCTGGCGGATCTGTTGTGGTCGGTCTTGATGACACCGGAATTTCAACTGGTCCGCTAGCGGAGTCTTGTTATGAACCGAGAAGAGAGATTCATCGCATCGAAAGTCACACGCCGCGGATTCATGGGCGTGACTACCGGCGCCGCCCTGGCCGCACTAGCGGGGCGCGAGCCGCAACCGGTGCGCGCGGAAACCGCAGCCACCGCGGATTCCATGATCGTGCTGTGGATGGCCGGTGGAATGGCCCAGACCGAAACCTTCGATCCGAAACGGTACACACCGTTCGAACCGGGAGTACGGACCGAGCGTGTGCTCAGTACCTTTCCCGCCATCGACACTGCGGTCGACCATATCAAAATCTCCCAAGGACTCGAGCGGGTCGCCACAGTGATGGATCGCGGCTCACTGATTCGCACCTTCCAGGGACCCGATCTCGGTTTCATCCTCCATTCGCGCCACCAGTTTCATTGGCACACTGGTTACATCCCGCCGCAGTCGCTGGCGGTGCCGCACATCGGCTCCGTGATCGCCAAGACGCTGGGACCGAAGAACCCGACCGTGCCGCCGTTCATCTCGATCGGGCAGAACATGGAGATCGGAGGCGAGAGTGCCTCGATCAAGGCGTTCCATACCGCCGGTTTCCTGGGGACGGAGTTCGCCCCATTTCTGATCACCGATCCGCAGGATGCGGCCTCTGCCGTTCGCCCACCCGCCGACCTCGGCGATGCGCGCTTCAAGAGCCGTCGGAAGCTTTACGAAAAGATCCTGGCGGGTCAGCCCATCTACCAGTTCGGCGGTGACTTCCAGCGCGAATCGATGGTCCGCGCCATGGATGCGGCGGACCGGCTGCTAACCTCGCCTTCAGCCAAAGCCTTCGACCTTTCGCTCGAACCGACGAAGAGCTTCGACGTGTACAACACCAGCCGTTTCGGTCAGGGATGCCTGTTGGCGCGCCGCTTGCTCGAAGCGGGGGCAAGGTATGTTGAAGTCACCACGGAGTATATTCCGTTCCGCTACTGGGACTGCCATCAGGATGGCCACGAGCGGCTCACGATGATGAAGAAGGTCATCGACGGACCGGTCGCGCAGTTGATCCTCGATCTGGAGGAGCGCGGCCTGCTCAATCGCACCTTAGTCGTATTGGCGAGTGAGTTCGGCCGTGATGCCATTACCGAAGGAAAAGTCGGCAAGGAAGTCCGCGACCAGTCGAGTACTCCCGACGTGATGACTCTTCCGATGCACTACGGCATGCACCGGCACTTTACCGCGGCCGGTTCGGTGTTGCTCTTTGGCGGCGGGATCAAACGTGGCTTCGTCTACGGCAAGACCGCCGACGAACGCCCCTGCACCACTATCGAGAATCCCGTGCCGGTGGAAGATCTGCACGCCACCATGTACCATGCCATGGGGATCGCCCCCGATCAGTTCTTCGTGACGGAGAAACGCCCGGTGTATGTTACTAAGGACGGCAAGGGCAAGGTCATCCAGGATCTTTACGCGTAGTGCGAAAGCCCAGGCTAGGGCCTCGACCGCAAGATTCGTGGCGATTATGGCACCGCTTGCTGACGCGCGCGGCTCGGTTCCGAGCCACGACCGTGAGGGAGTGGTTTCCGGCAAGCGCAAATCATCCCGCGGTCAGAGACCTAGTTGGGACAGACTGTCCCAGACTGAAGGTATAACTCATTTGCTATCAATGTCCGGTTTCTCAGGTTGGGACAGGCTTGTCCCAAAACCGGCACTCAGGGCCCTTCCAGCACACTGCGCGGCCGACAGCCCTACTGCCCAACGGTCAGCGTCACGGGCATGCTCGACACGGTTCCGACGGTGACCACCAGCGGCTGCGGGCCGAGTGGGGCGTTCGTCGGTATCTGAAAATTCACCTGCGTGACTCCCACCAATCCTGGGGGGATGCCCACAAACAGGATCTGCGCCGGACTTCCACCAACCGTCACGCTTACGGGCAGGACGGGCGCCGGCAGTTGGGACAACGGAGTGTTCGCAGCGGGAGCCGTGCCCGTGGGAGCAGCCGGCGAGACGGCTCCCTGCCCGGTAATGAACATGGCCAGGGCGCCGCCGCGGGAACCGCTATTCGAAGGGACCAACGTCCCGTCCTGCGCGGCAAAAATTCCGGGAGCTGCCGCACCCACGATGAACTTAAAACTGGCGGACTGCCCGAAGCTCGTTACCGTCAGCGTTGCCGGGCCCGCCGGCACTTCGTACGGAATCTGGATATCGAGTTGTGTGGGCGAAACGTAGTAGAGTGGCGCTACCAGTCCGTTGATGGACGCCGACACATCTCCCATAAAATCCAAAAACGGAACGGAACTCGCGATCTGAGCGACCGGGCTCAGTTCGGTGCCGGCAACGTACAACAGCATGCCGGGGGCGAATACCTGCTGGTACGACGCGGCATTGGCAACGCCTCCGACCGTTAAATTGCCGCTGGCCGCATCGAAGGGAACCGCGATTTGCTGAGACCACTTCTGCCCCGACGCGTCCTGACCGGTAAACCCGAACACCATGACCGAAGGCACGCTCACCGTTGTGAACTTCACGGTGCCCGTGACCGAGCCCAGTGCGGGAATCGTGGTGCTGCTGAAGGTGGACAATGCGGTGCCCGTCCCATTGATAGTGAAGCCCGTCAAGGTAGTGCCCACGCCTGCTTCTTCGTGCAGCGTGACGGTCGTGCTCCAGCGATTGCCCTGAGCGTCCGCGGCCTGCTGGTATACCGGATTCGGATTGGCCGACACGACCACGGCCGAGGCGGTCGCCGGCTGGCTGCTCCAGACGCTCAGGAATTTGGCCACATCGACGGAGCCGAGACCGGACGCCAGATCGTAGCCCGGCGCCGCGCTGAATCCCATCGTTCCCTTCGGGCAACCGGGCGTTCCCACGCCGCACGGGATGATGTTGTTCCCCAACGTAATATCGTGGTACGGGCTGTTTCCGGCCGCGGCCAGCCGGTACAGGTTCGGATTGATGTTGCCAAGCCCTGGCTTGGACTGAATGCCTTTGCTCACCACGTATTGATTCAACAGCGTGACGATTCCCGCAAACACCGGCGCCGAAGCCGAGGTCCCCCCGCTGGTTCCCAACGTCTGGTTGTTGATGACAATGTACCCATCGTGACTGAACGAAGCGGCCAGAGCCACGTCCGGCAAATCACGCGCCTGGTCGTTCGGTACGCCTGGCCCGGTCTGCCAGGCAGGCTTGGAAAAGTAGATGCTTCGCCCGCCTCCTCCGCCCCAGAGAGCCTGCAGTGCCAGCGCATCGTTCCAGACCATTTCCGGAATATAGGAAAGCGCGGACGCGCCGTTCGCGGTATTGGTGACGCTCCAAAAAGGACCGGCGCCGGCAGCCTCGTCGAACTCCAGGCCGCCCACCGCGGTCACTTCCGGGATGCTCGCGGGGAAACGTACCGCCAGCCCGCCGACCGCCGGCAAATTCGCGCCATTGGAATCGCATGAAGCGGATGCCGCATCGCTGCCCGAGATGACCCACGTGATGCCCTGAGCATTCCCCTGCTGCGCCAGCCCCTGGTAAAAGGCAATGTTGGCGGGTGTGTTGGCGGCCTCGCAGCCGGCGTTGGCGCTCATGCTTACCACCGGCGCGACGTTATTGTCGATGGCGTAGGTGACCGCGTGACTGAAGGTGTTCGAATAGACGAAGATGATCTGGGCCTTGCGCGCGATGGCGCCCACCCATTCGATATCCAGGTGGGCTTCGCCGAGAGTACCGCTGATGCCGGGATCCGGGTAGGTGGTATCGCGGATCACCTGTGGGATCATGGCCGGCAGGTTGAACCTGGTGCGGAACTGCGCCACGTCGGCGAGCGCGGCGGCATTGAAATCCGACGACCCCGCGATCGCAATTTTCTGCCCCGTACCGTCGATGCCCGACTGGTACACAGAGTTGATGTCGTAAATGACGGCGAGGTCGTCGGGCGCCAGCGTGTGGACGCCCGAGGCGGAAGTCGCCTCGGTCTGCTCGGGCGCCAAATCGTCTAATCCATCCAGACCGGAAACCGCACTGGCCAGCGCCAGAGGAATCGATGGCTCCGTGGCATTCGCGAAATGCGTCTTGCCGTTCAGAACGTAGCGGTGAATCTCTGTGTGAAAGGTATCCTCCACCTGCCGCGCCGTGCCGCTGAAGGCGATCCAGGTACGGCTGCGCGCCGCCTTTCCCACCGTGAATCCGCGGGAACGCAGCCAATCCGCCACGGCCGCGAGGTCCTGAGCGCCGAGGCCGAAGCGGTCCGCATACTCCTCCGGGGTCAACCACCGGTGATACAGAGGAGAAGCGGGGTCCTGCTGCTGGTCCAGCAATCGGAGCAAATCCGCGTGTTGGGTGGCGGATGGGTTCAGATACAAGGTCATGCCCGGCAGCGGGAAACTCGGGTCCACGCGGCCCTGGTCATTCGGGCGCAGTGTAGCGGGCCGCATATTCCCGCTCATCGGCACGATCTTCGCGGAGTCGATCGGACCGGCGATCCGGCTGATCTGGGCGCGAAGACTTCCTGCGGCCAGGAGAAAAAGGGACGAGAGCACGAGCCGATGGGAGGGGGTCATAGATCAAATCCTCCCTATTTTGCCCGAAGCGGTGCTCGTCCGTCCAGTGGGGCAAAACGCATGACCCTGGCCGCTGTTATAAACGTACGAACATTTAATCGTACGCCGCCACCTTCTCCGCGCCGATCCGAGGAATCTTATGAGCTCTGACCTAACGTTGCCTGACCTTCCGCTCTCTGCTCTCTCTGCTCTCTTTTTCCTTTCTCTCTTTCTTTCTTGTTTTCTCTCTCTTTCTTTCTCTTCTCCGCGTGTTTCTCCGCGCCCCCGCGTCTCCGCGTCCAGTCCTACTTTAGCCCATCCTCAAATCTCCACCTTGAGTCAGTCGGATTAGAACGAAAACCGCAGACTCAGTTGTACGCGCCGATTATTCGCCGCTCCACCCCCTCCACCAGGGCCGCCGCCGCCCGGACCGCCGCCGCCAAAGCCGGTATTCACGGATGTCGGCTGGAGGAAGTAGGGGCTCGTAATCACCCCCTGGTAGCCGCCCGGATTGAAGTGGTTGAGCAGGTTTTCGAAACTGACAGACAGCGTCACATTATAAGGACGTTCGGTGGAGCCGCCCCCGCCCATCATGCCTCCCATACCGGGGCCGCCCATGCCACCGCCGCCGCCCGGTCCGCCACCTGGACCACCGCCGCCCGGTCCACCGCCGCCCGGTCCGCGCCCGCCGCCCCCCATGCCCATCATGCCAGGCGAGGGCATCCCGTCCGGCCCCGGAGCCGCGGCAGTCTTAGGCCGGCCGCCGAAACCGAAGGTGCGATAGATCCGCAGATTGATGGACACCAGCCCCGGCATGGTCAGATAGTTTCGAGGCACCACGTTAGTCGCGTTGGCGACGTTGTAAGTGGAAACGAAGGTGCCGTAGGGGGAACAGGCCGTGTTGCCCGTAACCACCACCCCGGCGCACGTTGCCGTGGAGGCGAATGATGCCCGCGCATTGGTCAGGGTGTCGCCGTAAAGATCCTCGCCGGAAAGCACGTCATAGGGTTGCCCGGACCGCATCGTGATAAAGGGCGCCAGGCGCACGCCGGCCGGCGCGACGATGTTGCCCACCAATTGGAAATTCTGCCGCCGGTCGAAGTTCGAGCGGCCCCAATCCATCGCAAAGTTGTAGGGATCCGAAGGCGTCGACCCCAGGTCCTTGGCGTAGCCCAACGAGTAGTTGCCAAACAGTGACACCTTGCTGCTGAACCGCGTATTGAAATTGAACATCAGCATGTGCTGCCGCATCTTGCCGCCGGATTCGTTCTCGAAAATCGTGCCCGCCGCGTATCCATAGGGGAAAACACCGTTCGTGGCGCTCAGCGGAAGCGCAGGGTTGAACGTGCCCGGCAGCGGCGTGTTGATGGGAACATTTTGCGCCAGGTGGACGCCCCGATTGAACGTGTAGGTCAGCGCCATGGTCGTATTGTGGGGCAACTGGCGTTCCACCCCGATGGCGCTCTGCATGCTGTAATCTGCCCGCAGATTCGGATCGACCTTGTAAATCGAATTCTGGCCCGCGGCGAGCGTCGAGAGCGATGGAATACTGGGATAGAAGGTCGGATTATAGACCGTATACGAAAGTTGGTTAATGCCGTTGTTCAAAGCCGCGGTCTCGAACAGGCCCACGCCGATACGATCGTAAAACATGCCGAAGCCGCCGCGAATCACGGTCTTCTGGCGGCCGTTCTTCGCCCCCGGAGCCCAGGCGAAACCCAACCGCGGCGCAAAGTTCCCAGAGCCGCTCAGCAGCGTCTGAGTCTCGTACCGCAGGCCCAAACTCAGCGTCAGGTTCGGCCGAAGGCGCCAATCGTCCTGTACAAACGGCCCTGCGTCCCAGCGCGCGGCGCTGATGTACGACTGCCCTGCCTGAATCGTGAAGCGCGAAGGCCCGCCACCCAGTGCCTGAATCTGCGCCTGCGTCAAGCCAGTCTGTGTAAGCAGCACGTTGCGCTCGTATTGCTGCAATGACGTCAGAATCGAGGTCAGCGGATTGCCGCTCGAATCGTAGACGATCTGGTTGGCCGAATTGAGCAAAGGTTCCACGCCGCCCAGGAACGTAAACGCCCCGTTGAACCCGCTGGGCTGATTGCTCTGATCGCTATCCCGCCGCAAGCGCACGCCGAACCGAATGGTGTGGGCGCCATGCGAAACAGAGGTGTTGTTCTGGAGTTCGAAGTGACGGGTCAGGTCGTGGGTGTTACCCATGCCATTGCCGCCCGTCACAAATGCGCCCGCGACATTGATCTGGGGAATCAGATTCCCGGGGGTCGCGGACCAGTTACGGAAGAACTGGAAGCGGGTCTCGTTCACCACCTTGGGAGTGAGGATCGCCGTCTCGGTGGCCATGATGTTCTGCGCGTTGCCGGTGCTGTTGTAGGCCAGGTCCGAGTACGGCGCAGGCAGCCTGGTACCGCCCAGGCCGGCGTTCTCGCTGGAGTTCAAACGTTCTTCCACCCGCACAGTCAAGGTGTTGTTGGTGTTCAACTGATAATCGATGCGCGGCGCAATCACCGTAAAGGCTGAAGGCGTTACCACCGCCGTGTTGATGCTGGACGCGGTCAATGTCGACGGGTCGAAAAACTTCGCCACGATGATCGAGTTATTTTGGGTATCGCGCCGGTTGAAATCGACAAAGAAGGAGGTCTTCTTATTGAACGAACCGCCGAGATTAGCGGCCCACATGCGCTGTGAGAAATCCGGCTTGATGTTGGAGAACGGATTTCGGGAGTTCAGCACGCCGTCGCTATCCATCAACATTACCGAACCGCGCAATTTGTCCGTACCGGGTTTGGTGAGGATCTCGATGCGGCCGAAGCCCAGCCGGTCGTACTCGGCGGAGAAGGGGTTCTGATTAATGCGAATCTCGCGAATCGACTCTTTGGGCGGTAATTGTCCGCCGCTGAATCCATCGATGTAAATCTGCCCGCCGTTGGGACCGGCGCCCGGACCGGCGAGCGCCTGCAGCGCGTCCGCAAGGTCGTCGGGATCGTCCGGCAGAGCCTGCAGGTCGGAGCCTTTGATGACCAGTGCTGTAGCATTGTTGTCCGGCTCCACGCTCACGGAAGCGCCCGCCTGTGCCTGCACCGTGACCTGCTGTTCCTCCGCTCGCACGACAAGTTGGATCGGGACTTCCACCGCGCCGCCATCCACGTTAACGATTTTCGAAAACGTCGCGAACCCCGGATATGCCATGGTGACCGTGTACTGCCCAGGAGGCAGCGTGGAGACAGTGTACCTGCCATCGGCCTGAGTTTGTGCGACCTTCGAAAGGCCATTGCCGACGACCGTGACATTGGCGGCGGGGATCACCCCGCCGGAGTCGTCCATTACGACTCCCCTTACGGTTCCCCCCGTCTGTTGAGCGTGTGCGCTGGGGCCAAAGGCTGCCGCTAGGAGCAGCAAGAGCATGGTGGTGCGTTGAAAGTTCATCATCCCTCTAATAGTGTGTAGGCGTTGGTGGTAGGAGATACGATTACGCGCAGCGGTGTAAAGAAATGTTAAGGAGTTGGGAGGATGCGCCCCAATGTATGGGACCGCACCATTCGGTCGCAAGCTGTGACGAAAACACTTTGGCCACAGGTGAACAAGATAACTCGTCTGTTTTCTTACCCGTGTTCATCTGTGTTCATCTGTGGCCTGATGTTTTCTCTCGCCTTCTACCGCACCGAAATCGTAACCGGCGAGCTGACCTGCGATCCCTCCGTCAAGACCACCGGCACGCTATCGCCTGGCGTCACCCCGGTCGGGATCACCACGTTCACCTGGTACACGCCGATCAGTCCCGGCGCCAGCCCGGCGAAGGCCACCGTTCCGGGCTGGCCCCCAATGGTCGCGGTAACCGGGGTCACGGTATAGCTCAACACCGTCGTCGAGGCCGTCACGCCCTCCTGTACCGCGGGATTCACCGGACCCAGTCCCGTGCAGTAGATCGAGATCACATCCCCGGCATGTACCGGGTGGTTGGAATCCGCCAGGATGTTGGTAACCCCGTTGACAATCGATCCCTGCCCCGTGCCCCCCTGATTCTGGGTGAAGATGGCCGGTTGTGCGGCAGCTACTGACACCGGCGTCGGCACGCTCAGGGTGCTGCCGTATTGCACCACGAGTTGCTGCTGCGAATTCACCGGCAGGCTGAACGGCACCTGCGCATTCAACTGGCTGTTGCTGGTGTAGAACAGCGGCAGCAGCGCGTCGCCCAGTTTCACTTGCGTATGGCCCAGCGAGGTCGGCACTGACCCCGGCGGCGGCAGTTGTCCATTCGCGTCCGCCAACTGGTTCCCGTAAATCGCGATCAGTCCTCCCGGCGACACCACCGGCATCGACGAGTAACTGGCGGCGTTCTTGATACCGTCCGAGTTGACCAGGGGAACCTGTGCAACCGAACTCAATGTGATGTTGATGGGGATCTGAGAGGCCAGAACCTTGCCGCCCTGACCGCTGGCGAAGGCTGTAACCTGGGCGATCACCGTGCCAGGCTGGGTGCTCCTCGGCTGCCAGGTCTTCGTCCAGTTGCCGTTGCCCGAGTGTTGCATAGTGAGTCCCGCTTCGCCCGTACTGAACGAGACGCTCACGCTGGCGGGGTACTTGTCGGAGACATTGTTTCCACAGTCGTCCGCAAGATGCAGTTCGAGACTGACGGGCTGCCCCAGGGGGACCGCTGTCGCCGCGGACGAAGGGTTGGTGAGCTGTGTCAGGAGTTGGCTTGCCGAGCAACTGCCCGACGTATGCGGTTCCAAATCGCCAGCCGCACGGATCTGCCCCGGTTCGGAGTTGGGCGTGTATCCGGCCGGGGGGACCACCGAAAGGACGCTTACCGTCTGGCTGGATCCATCGTTGAACAGGACCGTGATCCCACCGCGGTCCACGCCCGGAGTCCGCTGCGACAAATCCGGCTGCACCGTCATCCTGGTCGGGAAGTTCACCGGCACACTGCCCGCTACCGGCGCGTTGGTGATCCAGTTGATGTTACTTAGAGTGCCCTTGAACGAGTTATACGTAAAGGCATTCGTCCCGCGATTGGCGATCGAAACAGTCTGACTGCCCGGTGGAGTGGTCGCCGAGCCGATAAACACCAGCCCGCTAGGGCGCACTTCGGGCGGGAGCACCGTCCCTGGCGCAAATACGTTGAGCACCACCGAAATCGTCTGCGGCGCATTGCTGGCCCCGTCCGCCCGCACCTGGATCTGCCCGAAGTAATTCCCCGGCGCCAGGCTGGACGCGTCGACGCTCACCGTGGCCGTCGAGAAACTCACAAACGGAGTGGTCACCGTGCCGCTCGCAGGTGAGATCGAAAGCCAATTCCCCCCCGAAAGGGCCTGCGCCGTGGCCGTCCAGTTCATGGTTCCCTGTCCCTGGTTGAGGATCGCGATATCTTGCGACAGAGGGTTGCCGCCGCCCTGCACTGACTGATAGGTCAAGCCAGTCTGCGAAACCAGGATGACCGGCACGGGGTTACTCACCAGCAGGGTCACCGGAATCACGATCGGCGGATCCGTATTGTCGGGCGAACTCAGGCTGATGGCGCCGCTGTAGACCCCCGCAGCCAGCGAGCCCGGCGTGATCGTGATGGTGAGAGCTGCCGGCGAGGCCGCGGAAGCCGTACCGTTGGATGGGGTCACCGCCAGCCAGGCGCCGCCCGCGGAGGTGCTGGTCGCAGCCGTGAACGAGAGACTGCCGCTACCCGAATTGGAGAGCGAAATCTGCGAAGTAGTGGGACTCGCCCCGTTCAGCACGCGGAACGAAAGCGGTGTCGAATCGGTGCTCAGGTGCCCCGTGGCCGCCGCACTGACTGTCAGCGTCACCGCGATACTGACCTGCGAGGGGCTGGCGTAAGGTGACGCGATCGTCACCGTGCCCTTGTAGGAGCCGGCCGCCAGACCCGCGGGGTTGGCGCTGATGCCGATGGTGGCCGGGCAGGTTGCGGACGTCGTGTCCACTTGCAGCCAAGCCCCTCCGCTCGAAGTAGTGGCAGTGACCTGCACCGGGAGACCGTTGCTCGAACTGCTGGTCGACACCGTCACCTTGTTGGTGGCGGCGCCGTTACTCACGGCAGTCAACGCCAGCGTGGGGGTTGAAGCGCTCAAGCTGGTAACGTTGCTGGCGCCTCCCGCGGAAATCGCCCGGACGCGCTGGTTGCTGGTGTCGGTGAAGTACAGCGTCCCGCTCTGGTATGCCATCGAGCCGTAAGGGAACCGGATCTGTGCTGCTGGCGAGGGACCGCCATCCCCCGAAAAACCAGCCGTGCCCGTTCCCGCAACGGTCGTGATGATGCCGGCGGGTGTCACCTGGCGGATGCGGTTCCCACCGTATTCCAGGATGTACAGGTTCCCGGCAGGGTCGAGCGTAAGGCCCAGGGGAAAGTTCAGGGAAGCGTTCTTGGCCGGTCCACCATCGCCCGAGAACCCTTGCTTCTGATTCCCCGCGTAAGTCGAGATGACGCCGCCTGGAGCGACTACACGGACAGAGTGATTGAAGGTGTCGGCAATATAGATGTTTCCGGCGGCATCTACCGCCACCCCGTAGGGGCTGTTCAAGAGCGCCTTAGTGGCCGAACCGCCGTCTCCCGCAAAGCCGGATTTTTGGGCTGTCCCCGATGGTTGGGCGGTGCCCGCAATCGTCGATATATTTCCGTCCGTACCCACGCGCCGAATCACATGGTTGTCGGTATCGGCGATATAGAGGTTCCCGCTGGCATCCAGCGCCAGCCCTTCCGGAGAGTTCAAATGGGCCTTCGTCGCTGGTCCGCCATCGCCGTCAAAAGCTCCACCGGTTTCAAAATCCCCGGCTCCCGCAACCGTGGCAATTTTGCCGTCGGTGCCGATCCGGCGGATCCTATGGTTTCCCGAATCCGCGAAGTAGATGTTGTTCTGCGAGTCGATGGCGACTGACGCGGGATCGTCCAGGTCGCTTGCTGTAGCCAGCCCCCCGTCCGTAGGAGATCCCGGAGTCCCCAGTCCTGCGATCGTGCTGAACACTCCGGCCGCAGTCACTTTACGGATGCGCTGCGCTTCGAAATCCGCGACGATCAGGTTTCCGGAATGGTCGACCGCCAATCCCTCCGGCGAGTTGAAGAAGGCATTAATCGCCGGCGTGCCGTCGAGCACGGAGCGATAGCCATTGTTGCCCATCACCGTCGTGATGGTCTGGGTCGAGTCGACCTTGCGGATCACCGATGTGTGATAGTCGGCCAGGTACAGCGGGCCCGAACTTCCCGACACCAGGCTGATGGGGTTCATGCCGGCTTTGATGGCCGGCCCGTTATCCCCGGACGAAATGTTGCTGCCCGATCCCGCATACGTGACGATCGTGCCGTTGGGAAGAATCTCCCGAATCCGGCCATTATTGAAATCGGCGACGTAGATATTGCCGGACCGGTCGATTGCGACGCCGTCGGCTTCGTTGAAGGTGGCGTTCAGGGCGGGCCCGTTATCGCCGCTCGATCCCGCTTGCCCGGTACCGGCGATCAATACGGTTTGACCTGCTGGGGTCAACTTCCGGACGTGGTGTTCGAAATCCCCGAAATAGAGATTGCCGGCGGCGTCGAGCGCCATCTGATAGCTCACGTCAGTGGGGACAGAGGTCGCCAGACCCTCTGCCGTATAGTTGTTGCTGCCGTTTCCTGCGACCGTCAGGATTCGCCCATTGCCTGCGACTTCGCGGATCCGGGCATTCCCGGCATCATAGAAGAACAGATTCCCCGATGAATCAACCACGATCGCGCGCGGAGCACTGAGCAACGCGTTCACTGCCGGACCGCCATCGCCGGCGAAGCCATCACCCCCGGTACCCGCGATGGTGGTGATCGTGCCGTCCGAAGCCGAGACGCGCCGGATGCGGTTGTTACCGGTGTCGGCGATGAAGAGGTTGCCGGCCTGGTCCACGGCAACCGAGTACGGTTCGTCGAGAGAGGCATTCACCGCCGCGCCGCCTTCACCCGAGAAGCCTGTAAATCCGTTCCCCGCCACCGTAGTCGCCGTTCCGTTGGGAGCCAGTTTCACCACCACGCTGTTATCCCTGTCGGCGGCATATAAGTTGCCGGACGAATCTACCGCGAGTCCGTACACCTTCCCCAGTGGCGCATTCACACCCTTGCCACCGGGGACCGTGAACGTCCAGTCGGTTCCGGCGACCGTTCGGATGATCCCGCCGGGATTCCCGGTGCCCGCGGGCAACACTGCCAGACTCACCGTGACGCTTTGTTGGGAGGTGCTGCTCCCATTGGACTGGATGGTGAGATGTCCTTGATACGATCCCGGTGTGAGACTCTGTGGTTGTACCGCCACCGTGACGGTTCCGGGCGTATTGCCGGACGCCGGCGTGGCGGTGAGCCAGCTTTGGTCGGAAGTCACCGCGAACGGCAGTGCGGACCCGTTGCTGCTCAGAGCGAATGTCTGGGACGCGGGCACCGCACTGCCCTGCGTGTACGCGAACGAAAGCGAGCCTACGCCGATCTGGAGCGAAGGCAAAGCCACGCCCAGCGCAATATCCCGATTCAACGAGACACCCGCCGAATCCGCGAGGTGCAACCCCAACAGGTACGAAGCGGGACTGGTGGCCGTTCCGCTCAAGACCCCCGCCGTCGATAGCGTCAGACCTGGAGGCAGTTGCCCGCTCGAGAGCGACCACTTATAGGGCGGCGTCCCACCGCTGGCTTGGAATGTAAACGAATAAGGCGCCCCCACGGTCGCCTGAGGCAGGGTGGTATTGCTGACCAGCGCCAGTTGGGAGGCCGCCGGCGTGGAAATCGTAAAAGGATTGCTGAAGACTTCCGTGTCATTCCAGCGCAGCCGCACACGCCAGTTGCCTGGCTCGGTGGCGGGAGTATATCCAAAAATGCCGATGTAATAGTAGTAACAATGGGTCCCGCCCGAAACAGTCTGTTGCAAGGTGCTGGTGACATACAGTTTCCCGTTCGGGTCGAACCACTCCAGGTACCCCGTGTCGCCCGCGGCCCCACCGGTATAGGAGAATACCACCCAAACCTGGTTGTCGGTGGTGAGGAAATTGGTTTCCGCCGGAGGCGCCGTGCAGGCATTGCCCGGGATGGGCAAACGCGCCGTGACTGCGCTGGACACTTGGATGGACGATTGGGCCGAAAGCTGAGAGAATCCCCCCAGCGCGGTTAGAAAGCCAAGAGAGAAAAGACAGACAGATCTTGAAGACATAGTACACCTCCCCAAAACGCAGAAGACGAATTCTGGGAGCCAAAATGGATTACGGAATTTTCAAAGACGCGCCGCCGGCCTCGCCTTAGACCGGCGTCGCTACTCACTCACTCAAACAGAGAGCCCTGCTCGCTTACCGCAACTGAAAGAAGATGCCGAATTCGGCCTTGCCGAACGTCTGTGTAAAATAGCCCGAGGGCTTGTACGCCTTAGCCTCCACCCGCACGCCGAATCGCTGGCTGATGTAGTAGCGGATTCCGCCGCCAAAATTGACCGTGCGGTCGTTCCCGGAATCAACCTGCACGTTTTGGGTGTTGGTCTGGCCAAAGGTCGTGAAGGTTCCGGTCACCGTCCGCGCCGAGCGATGCAGAGTGCCGATTCCAAAGACCAGATACGGAACCACAGGGCTCTCGTGGAAAATCGGAAGCCGGATGTGCACACCACCGTGGATGTCCGAGAGCGGGATTTGGTAATGGATGGAGAAGGGATTTCCGGTTTGCGGGAATGTCCCTGTGTCCGTCCTTCCAATCCCTGGGAAATAACTAAACTCCGCGTACGGAAGGATGTATTTGTTGATGGCGTAAGTCACGTTGCCGCCACCCATCACGCGAGCCTGGTCAATTCCGTAGCTCGCGCCCAAAAATGGGCCTAACTCGAAGCTGCCCGAGCGAACATATGACACCTGAGCCTGCGTACAGGGTACGCCGATTACGAGGCTGAGAATACCAACATGGATAAGAAAGCGTGCTGATCGAATTCGCATTTCCGTTTGCTCCTCGACGCGACTAAAAGCGTTCCGTTATTTATAGCACAGAAATTTACAGCACGAAACACACGAAAACAGGCGCTCGATGCTCCGCACCCTGGCGTGGCCCAATCCGGCACAATGCCGCTGCCACTCGCTCGCACAGGGGAGATGAACCGGCCTCCGTCTTACCGAAGGCTGCGGCGGACGTACCAACAGATCTCGCTCTTCACCCAAGAGCATTAGGTCTGTTATAGCACAGAAAAATCCCACCAGCTTTTCCGCGCCCTTCATCTTCCGCTCGTCACCGTGATGACGGCGATCCAGCTCCCCGAGTTGTCCCCAAAGCTGTCGTCGTTTGGCCCGAGGTACAGCCGGCCGCCCGCTGCCGCCGCAAACGTCGCACTTGTGCCGATTTCCATCAACATCCGCCCCGTTCCAATGCGGCCGAGCAATGACCAGCAAGGCAAATTGGGAGCCGGAAAAGCCCCCGCCGGCCTGCCGTACAACGAGGCTGCCGCGCCGCAGTTGGCCATAAGCCCGGCCGGAGATACCCGCGCAAGGCGCTCATTCGATGAGAGCTGGACGACGCCGTTGGCGATCACCGTCACCTGGTCACCCATCTTGAGATCGATTCCGGTATCGGTCCACGGCTGGTCCGCCCGAACCGTAACCCGAGAGGGTGCACTTCGACCAGCCGGCTGGGCGGGCTGCCTTTGCAGATCCGCCAACTTCTGGACGGCTTCCCGCTCGCCCCCGGCGGCCGCCCTGCGGTAATAATCCATGGCGTCGCTGGGACTCCGGTTGACCCCCCAACCGTTCTCATACATCATCCCCAGGTGGTACATGCCCGAAGCGTTGCCGGCTCCCGCGGCCTTCCCGAACCAGCGCACCGCTTCGGTATAGTTCTGCGGAACTCCCCAGCCGTTGCGGTACATCTGTCCCAGCGCATCCATCCCAACGCTATTCCCGGCTGCCGCCGCCTTGCTGTACCAGGAGAAAGCCTGCCGGTCGTCCTTGGGTACGCCTTCCCCCATCCGATACATGGCCCCCATATAGTCCATCGCGGAAGCATTGCCTGCATCCGCGGCTTTTTGGAACCAGGCCACGGACTGCCCCACATCCCGCGCGACGCCTTCCCCGCTCCGGTACATCTTGCCGACCTCCAGCATGGCGCGAGGTTCTCCCCGGTTCGCAGCCAGTTGGAATAGCGTGAAGGCCTTGGACGGCTGCTGGGCACGCTGCGCCGCAACACCTTCGTCGTAAATTTCGCTGGCCGTCTCCACGCCAACGGTCACGGTGGTTTGCCCCGTGGTAGTCCCTCCGCCGCCGCTAGCGGTCAGCGTGTAAGTGGTGGTGGCATCCGCCAGCACGCTCCGGGAACCGCTGGCGGGCACCTGGCCTACTCCGTGGTCGATGACCACCTGGGAAGCCCTGTCCACCGTCCAAATCAACTGAAACCGCTCGCCCCGCTTGAGCGAGGCCGGGTCCGCCCGGAAGACCGGAATCCTGGGCGGCGCCGTCGGCGGCAGGCTGCCCGGCGGCGGTTTCGGCGTGACGGCCGTGACCCCGACCGCCACTGACGCCGTGACCGTACCGCCCGTGCCCTTGGCGACGAGCAGGTAGGTCGTAGGCGCCACCGGCCTGACTTCGAAGGAGCCGTTCGCGCCGACGTTGCCAACGTCTGGGTCGATTGTGATCTCAGTTGCACCCTTGACGTCCCAACGCAGGGTCGCAGGGCCACCGGCCTGAATCGCCGGAGGCACAGCCGTGAATTGCGCCACAACTGGGGCCGCCCCAATCTTAATTGGGGGCGGTGTCACTGGGGGCGGGGTCACCACGAGAGGCGGCGTCACGCGGTGATTCGGGTCCACGTGAGGGGGAGCAAAGAGACGGTAGAGCAGAAACCCACCAGCCAGTGCCAGCGCTCCGCAGCTTGCCAGCACCGCCGGGAGAAGGTTCTTCCCTCGCTTGCCGCCATTGTCATTGTGGGGCAGGTTGTCAACC
>PMTT01000170.1:0-2705 GCA_003167275.1 Bryobacterales bacterium
CGTGTCAACCTGGCTGCCGCAACTCCGTCATGTCTAAAGACGCAGTCCTCCCGCAATCGCACTGGAAAGCATTTGCCAGCCGGCGCCGCGACCCCGCAACCAAGCGTGAGGCGGTACTGCAGACTGCCGCCCAGCTTTTTCTGGAAAAGAGCTACGGCCGAACCTCGCTCAACGATGTCGCCGAACGGCTAAACATCACCAAGCCCGCGTTGTATCATTATTTCCGCAACAAGGAGGAGATCCTCCTGGAGTGCTATCGTTTGGGTACGGGACTGATCGAAGAAATCCTCAGCGAGATCGCGGCTCACTGCGGGAACGGCCTGGAGAAGGTGGAAGCCTTTATCTACTCGTACGCGAACGTCATGACCGTGAATTTCGGAAGGTGCGTGATGCGGCTGGATCAAGGCGACCTGTCGAGCGACGCACTTTCGGAGGTTCGCACTTACAAGCGGAAGATCGACCGCCGGCTGCGATCGTTCATACAAGAAGGCATTGGCGATGGGTCGATCACGCCTTGCGATCCCAAGATCGCGGCATTTTCCATCGCTGGGGCGCTGAACTGGATCTGCATGTGGTATGAGCCGGATGGAGCGCTTTCCGCGGAAGAGATCGCCACCCAGTTTGCGCGCACGTTGACCGGGGGATTGGCGCTCCGCAAGCCGCGGCGGGCGCGTGCAAGAGTATCGAAACAGGAGCAAATGGCATGATCGCCGAACCAAGATTGAAGCCGGCCGGAGCCGGACCGTCCTCGCCCGAGGGGACGTCGATTCTCATTCAAAAGGCCGCTGTGCTGGGCGCCGGGACGATGGGGTCGCGCATTGCGGCGCACCTGGCAAACGCGGGACTCCAGGTGGTGCTGTTGGATATTCCCGCGGCGCATCCACCGCATCCTGCCGCGCTGGCGCTCGAAGCCCTTAAGAAATCAAAGCCGGCCGCATTCTACGACCCGTCGTTTGCCGCGCGAATCAGTGTTGGCAATTTCAACGATGATCTCGGATTGCTGCGAAACTGCACTTGGGTGATTGAGGCGGTGACCGAGAACCTGGCGATTAAGCAGGCGCTGTTCGAGAAGGTCGCGCCTCACCTGAAGCCCGGCGTGATCGTGACCACTAACACCAGCGGTCTGCCGATTGCGTCGATCGCCCAAAGCCTGCCGGAGCATCTCCGGTCGCGGTGCTTTGGCACGCACTTCTTCAATCCCCCGCGCTACATGCGGCTGGCGGAAATCATCACGACACCCGAGACGGATCCGGTGGCGGTCGCCGCGGTGGCCCACTTTGCCGACTTGCGGCTTGGCAAGGAGGTGGTTTTCGCGCGCGACACGCCCAACTTCATCGCCAACCGGGTAGGCGTGTTCATCATGCTGGAAGCCGTGCGGCTGATGCAAGCCGAAGATCTCACCATCGAAGACGTGGATGCGCTCACCGGCACTGCCATCGGTTGGCCGCGGACCGGGACCTTCCGGCTGGCCGACCTGGTGGGGCTGGACGTGCTGGCGCACGTGGCCCAAAACTTCCCGCGCTCGCACGCGGGGGCCGACGAGCAGATGAGCCTGCCTCCCTTCGTCAAGACCATGCTGGAGCGGCGCTGGCTGGGCGATAAAACCAAACAGGGCTTCTACAAGAAGGACCGGGACAGCGAGGGCAAGGAAATCCGCCTCGTGCTGGATTGGAAGACTCTGGAATACCGGCCGGCCCAGAAGCCCAAGCTGCCCTTGCTCGAAATGGCCAAGAATGCCGAGGCGTTGTCGGATCGCCTGACGCAACTGCTGGCGGGCGATGTCCGGAAGGATAGCGCGGCACGCTTCCACTGGCGGCTGTTGACCGGGTTATGGAACTACGCGGCCGATTGCCTGTTGGAAATCGCGGACGAACCCGACAGCGTGGACCGCGCCATGCGAGCGGGCTTCAACTGGGAGATGGGGCCGTTCNNGGCGAGCGGGTGAGCCCACACGTGGAAGCGCTGCTAGCTGCGGGCGCAAGCGCCTGGTACCGGGACCACGGCCGGGAATGCTTCAACCTGGCGAGCGGCGGCTACCAGCCGATCGCGCATGCCGCGGGCATCGCGCGCGTCGCCGGTTTTAGGGCGTCGAACGGTGTGGTACGGCAGAATCCGGGCGCTTCGCTGGTCGACCTGGGCGAAGGCGTGGGCTGCCTGGAACTCCACTCCAAGAAGAACGCCATTGGAGAAGACATCGTCCGCATGGTGACCGAGACGCTGCGGCCGGAGAGCGACTCGGTTCGCAACTTCTCGTCGTTCGTGATCTCGGGAGACGCGGATAACTTCTCGGTGGGCGCCAATCTGATGCAACTGCTCCTCAGCATTCAGGAAGAGGAGTGGGACGATGTCGATTTCGCCATCCGGGCGTTCCAGCGGATGACGTCGGCCGTCAAGTACTGCCCGCGGCCGGTGGTGGTGGCGCCGTTTGGCTTCTGCTTCGGCGGCGGTGCCGAGATCGCGATGCATGGGGCGCGGCGGCAACCGCACGCGGAAACCTATATCGGGCTGGTGGAGACCGGCGTAGGGCTGCTGCCCGGCGGAGGAGGGTGCAAGGAGATGACCCTGCGTGCCGTAGACGCGGCGGCTGCCGTGCGCGAGAGTGGGCGGAGCGAGTCGGTGGAACTGCAGGAGACTCTGCGGCGGAACTTCGAGACGGTGGCGATGGCCAAGGTGTCCACGTCGGCGGTGGAAGCGCGGCGGCTGGG
>PMTT01000170.1:2720-4980 GCA_003167275.1 Bryobacterales bacterium
GCGCCGGGCAAGAATATGCTGGCCACTTTGAAGCTGGGCGTGTATATGATGCGCCAGGGCGAGTACATCAGCGACCACGATGCGAAGGTGGCCAATTGGGTGGCCCACGTGCTGTGCGGCGGAAATGTGACTCCGGGGACCTTGGTGAGCGAACATTATCTGCTGGATCTGGAGCGGGAGGCGTTTCTCTCGCTTTGCGGACAGAAGAAGACGCAGGAGCGGATCGCGTTTACGTTGAAGACGGGGAAGCCGCTGAGGAACTAAAACCGTTGTGGCACAGGCATTCTTGCCTGTGTTGGGGTTTCGGAAGCAAGAAAAACCAACACAGGCAAGAATGCCTGTGCCACGGGAGAATCTCAAAATGAGAGACGCAGTCATTGTAAGTTCGGTACGGACGGCGGTCGGTAAGGCGCCCAAGGGAACGTTGCGTGCGACGCGGCCGGATGACTTGGGGGCTGTCGCGATCCAGGGAGCGCTGGCGCGCGTCCCTAACTTGGACCGGCGCGAAGTGGAGGACGTGATCATCGGGTGCGCCATGCCGGAAGGGGAACAGGGGATGAACGTGGCACGGGTTGCCTCGCTGCGGGCAGGGATGCCGATCGAGTCGTCCGCCATGACCATCAACCGTTACTGCGCGTCCGGGCTGCAGGCGATCGCCCTGGCCTCGGAACGAATCCGCGGGGGCGGCGCGCACGTAATCGTGGCGGGAGGAACCGAGTCGATGTCGTTTGTGCCAATGGGCGGCCACAAGATTTCCATCAACCCGTGGCTCATGGAGCATTACCCGGACTCCTATCTCTCGATGGGGCTGACCGCGGAGCGCGTGGCGCAGCACTATGGCATCAGCCGCGAGGAGGCCGACCGGTTCGCCTTCAGCAGCCACCAGAAGGCCTTGGCGGCGCAGGCGGCCGGAAAGTTCGAACGGGAGATCGTGCCTGTTCCGGTGACCTTCTCGGCGCCGGATGCGAAGTCCAAAGTCCGGAATACCGAGGTGGAGTTCAAGGTGGACGAAGGTCCGCGCGCGGATACTTCATTCGAGGCACTGGCCAAACTCAAGCCCGCTTTCCACGCAAAGGGCACGGTGACTGCGGGGAATTCCTCGCAGATGTCGGACGGCGCGGCGGCGTCTGTGGTGATGTCCCTGGAGCGCGCCCAAGCCTTGGGGATCGAACCGATGGCGCGCCTGGTGGCCTTTGCCTATGCCGGATGCCTGCCGGAGGAGATGGGCATCGGTCCGGTGTACGCCATCCCGAAGGCCCTCAAGCAGGCGGGGCTGACGTTGGACCAGATCGACCTGATCGAACTGAACGAGGCCTTCGCGGCGCAATCGCTGGCGGTCATCAAGACGCTGGGGATCGACATGGCCAAAGTAAACGTGAATGGCGGCGCCATTGCGCTGGGGCACCCCCTGGGCTGCACCGGCGCTAAATTGACGGCGAGCCTGTTACAGGACATGAAGCGCCGCAACGCGAGGTACGGGTTAGTGACGATGTGCGTGGGCGGCGGTATGGGGGCAGCGGGAATTTACGAGAGCTGGAACTAGGCTGAGTTGACTGACAGGGCGGCGGGCGAGTGGGTATACACCCCGTCGCGTAACTTAGGATGAAAGGCGCCAAGCGCCGAGACGAGTCTCGGCGCGGCAAGCACGAGTGCTTGCGCCACGACAACAAGAGGGGTGATTCACAATGGCGACGATGACAACACATGTGACAGCGAAACGGGTTAAGGGCGGCAGCTTTCTGACTGAGGAGCGCGAGCCGCAAGACATTTTCACAACGGAGGACCTCACCGAAGAACACCGGCAGATTGCGAAGACCGCGATCGAGTTTACGACCAATGAGGTCATGCCGGTGGCTCACGAGATCGAGGCTAAGAACTTTGCGATCACCAAGAGTCTGCTCCGCAAGGCCGGCGACCTGGGACTGATGGGCGTGGACGTCCCGGAAGCCTACGGCGGACTGGAGATGGACAAGGTGACTTCCGCCCTGGTGGCGGAATCCATCACCCAGCTTGCGAGCTTCTCGGTGGCATTCAGCGCACACGTGGGAATCGGCACCCTGCCGATCGTGTGGTACGGCACCGAAGCCCAGAAGCGGAAATACCTGCCAAAGCTGGCGACCGGAGAGTGGATTGGGGCTTACGCCTTGTCCGAGTCGTCTTCGGCGTCGGATGCTATGCACTGCCACACACGGGCGGTGCTCTCTCCAGACGGCCAACACTACGTCTTGAACGGCGAGAAGATGTGGATCTCGAACAGCGG
>PMTT01000170.1:5004-7293 GCA_003167275.1 Bryobacterales bacterium
TCCACCTGCCCGTTGATCCTCGCCGATTGCCAGGTGCCGGTGGAGAATCTGCTGGGAGAGATCGGCAAGGGCCACCACATCGCGTTTAACATCCTGAACATCGGCCGTTTCAAGCTGGGCGCCGCGTGCGTGGGGGGCGCTCGCAATGGACTGCGCAACGCCATCGGGTACGCCAAAGAGCGGAAGGCGTTCGGCAAATCGATTTCCGAGTTCGGGCTGATCCAGGAGAAGATCGCCGAGTGTGCGGCGGGCGTCTACGTGGGCGAGTCGCTGGTGTACCGCACAATCGGGATGATCGACGCCGCCCTGGCCGATATCGATGCCGGCGCGGAAGGGGCTTCGCGGGAGATCCAGAAGCGCATTGAGGAGTATGCCGTGGAATGCTCCATCCTCAAGGTGTGGGGATCGGAGATGCTCGACATGGTGGTGGATCACGTCCTGCAGATCTATGCCGGGTACGGCTACGTGGAGGAGTACCCGGCCGAGCGCGCGTACCGCGATTCGCGCATCAACCGCATCTTCGAAGGGACCAACGAAATCAACCGCCTGATCATCACCGGGTGGCTGATGAAGCGGGCCATGGCGGGGCAACTGCCGCTGCTGCCGGCGATCAAGAAGCTGATGGACGAGGTGATGTCGGGGCCCAGCGCCGGAGAGGACTACGAGGGTCCGCTAGCGGCCGAGCACAAGCTGCTCGCCAATGGCAAGAAACTGGCGCTGTTCGCGGCTGGGGCGGCGTCGCAGAAGTACATGCAAGGGCTCGCGGAACAGCAGGAAGTTATGGGCGCGCTGGCCGATTGCATCATCGAGGTCTACGCGCTGGAGTCGTCGATCCTGCGCGCGGAGAAGCTGATCGCCAATCGAGGGGAAACGGGCGCGCGGCAGGCGATTGCCATGACGCGGTACTACGCGGCTAAGGCGTTCGAGACGCTGGAGCGATCGGCGCGCAAGGTGATCGCCACGGTGGCCGAAGGGGACATGCTGAGGACCCAGATGGCCATCCTGCGNNAGCTAAAGCATACCGTACGGAGTGATAGAGTAGTGGGTCATGGTTAGATCGCTGCTGCTCGCCGGCGCTCTTCTATCCACACTCTTTGCCGATACGCGGTCCGACGCCGTAGATGGGCTCCTGGTCCCCCTGCACGGCGTGCACGCGCCCGGTTGCTCGGTCGGCGTCATCCAGAACGGCCAGTTCGTCTATAAGACCGCGTTCGGGCTGACCGACCTGGAGCAAGGCACTCCCATCACCACCACCACGGCGTTCAACGTGGCCTCCATGAGCAAGCAGTTCACGGCCGCGGCGCTCTACTTTCTCCTGGAAAGCGGCCAGGTTCGGTTGGCGGATTCCGTCCGGCGATTCATTCCGGAATTGCCGCCATACGCCGACGATATGACCGTGGGCGACCTGCTACACCACACCAGCGGACTCCGGGATCTGACGCCGATTTTGGAGATCTCCGGCCGCCTGGGTGAACTGCTGGATGTTCGCGGCCACTTGAACCTCCTGGCTTCGCAAAGCGCGCTCAACTTCCCGCCGGGCACGGACTACGAGTACACCAACTCGGATTACCTGCTGCTGGGGTTGATCGTTGAACGGTCGAGCGGAATGTCGCTGGCCTCGTTCGCCGCGGAGCGGATTTTCCGCCCGTTGGAGATGATGAACTCCCAGTTTCGGGGCAGGATTGAGCTGTTGAAGGACCGCGCCGCGGGGTACGGGGCGCGCGGGGATCAGTTTCGCAAGATAGCTCTTCACTTGCTGGGTACGGGCGATGGCGGGCTCTATACCAGCCTGGAAGACCTGCTCCAATGGGATCAGAACTTCTACTCCGCCAAGTTAGGCGGCAGGGCTTTCGTGGATTTCATGGAGACGCGCGGTCGGCTGCGCTCGGGAGAACTAGTTCATTACGCAGCGGGCCTGCAGATGGGCTATTACCGGGGCCTCCCGACCGTGAGCCACGATGGCTGGCTGCCGGGTTATCGCTCGGAAATGGTCCGCTTCCCCACGCAACATCTCTCGGTGGTCTGCCTCTGCAACCGGGGCGACGCCGATCTTGCCAATCTGGCGCGTGAGATTGCGGGCATCTACCTGTGGGGAAAGCTCAAGCACTCCCCGCATCCGGCGAATCTGGACTATGTGACCAGCGTCTTCCCGGGACTCGGCGGATTGTGGGAGTCCAAGCAGGGCTGGATCATTCGAACGTGGAGCGGCGTGGACGGGCTTTCCGTGGAACTGCCGGAAGGCCAATACCAACTGACTCCTCTGAATCACCACCAGATGTTCGCGGAGAC
>PMTT01000100.1 GCA_003167275.1 Bryobacterales bacterium
TAAAATAGCCACACCCAAATAAAATCGCCTCGCCAGCTAGAATATACTCTAAAGCCGTATTGATATCCATATTTGGGCCCCGCAGAGTCTGTACTTAACCCTACCAATATTCCAAAGGGCGTCGCGAGATGCAATCGCGGCGACTCGGATCATTGTTTCGAATCAAATCAGTTCGGCACTGACGGGCCTTCGTGGCGCGGCACCGGTTAACCGCAACAACTTGGGATGGCCTTTTACGGCCTCACTCTCGGTCGCGAAAGCAGGGTTGTTCCGGAATCTGCCCTATAGATGCCCGACAAGACGCCTCGCATCTTTGCGGAATTACCGTCCGATAAGTGCTTTATTTTGTTAATGGTGGGCGCGACAGGACTCGAACCTGTGACCTCCTGCGTGTGAAGCGGCGGACCCGGTTTTTTCGGTTCCATCACTTCTACCCTTTTCCTTCGGCTTTCAACAATTTGGGGAGTCTGCTTTCGCTCAGCGAACAACCCAAGCAGTATCAAGGGAACGGGTTTTGATACGGTTTTGATACACCTCACCGCCAACGGGCTGGGCGGAATTCGTTGAGAGTGTCCAGCTCAAACAACGATCATTGTTTGAGCTGGAAAACATGTACATTCTCCAGCCTCAGACCCCATCGTCAGCGCGGAGAGCAGGTCCCACCCTCAGCAACCCGATGCAGCAGCCTGCTAGGCTTGGAGGCGTCGCGCAATTTGTATGGAGATCTGGAGCAGCTATTGACCTGGGACTATCATTATTGGCTTCAGCGCGGCAGTTTCGAGGTGGAATTCGGTGATCTCTCGCACGCGGAGAATTTCCTGAATCAGGCTAAGGGCCTAGCACCCGACGATCCCTATGTTGATACCGAACGGGCCTATTTGATGTTCGCCCAAGCCCTCGCCGCCCCGAATACAGAGCGTGCCGTTGAACTCGTCGAAGAGGCCACCGCTTCACTTGAACTACAGATGGCCCGGCTCGACAGGCGTGACGTCTATCCCTTTCATGTCCTGGGGAGCCAAGGTCTCGCGTGGAGCCGCAAAGGCCTTCATTCCGATGCCGACCGCGAGCGATACCTAAGACAAGTTCTTCAGCATGTTGAGGAGGGTGAAAAACGGCACCCTCGCGAGTCCACGATTCAGCAGCCTGCATGCCGATATCAAGAGGGAGTATTTGAATATAGCAGTTAACAATCAGAAGGGCCTCTTCAGAATTCTCCAATGCAAGATGATCCTGAAATGAAGTTGGTTTCCAATGCAAGATGATCCTGAAATTCGAGGTCTGCCACCCTTTCAGGTGGATGCGAATTTGGATGCCGAACGCAGAAGGGCTAAAGCCCGAGGAAATCGATGATTTTGTCAATGGCAGCTCGGCGATAGAGTTTGCCGGGGAAACCACACAGGAGATTTACGACTGGATCGCGGCAACGCTGTTACAGCAGGAGTATTTCGCGCAGCAGAAGAAACAGCGTGGGAGGGTCAGAGCCCTAGTCAGCAAAGTGAGCGGTTTGAGCATGCCGCAGATCACCCGGCTGATCCGGCGGTATCACGCCGAGGGGGAGATACGAGTACAAAGGGTTGTCCGGCAGAGGTTTCGAGTTGAAATACACGGCGAAGGACCTGGAGTTGTTGATCGAAGTGGACCGAGCGAACAACTGGCTCAACGGGGCCGCCACGCCCCTTGCTACAATTCCTTCGTGGCTCGCGTCCTGATGGTCTCATCGGAGGCCGCGCCGCTGGCAAAGACCGGCGGCCTGGCCGATGTTGTCGGCGCTCTCCCCTCGGCCCTCCGGCCGTTCGGTGACGAGGTGGCCGTCCTCATTCCGCGCTACGGTTCCATCGACCTCAAAGGCGCCCGCCGTGTCTACGACAGCCTCCCGATCCACCTCGGCCCCACGCGCTATGACGCTTCCGTCTATCAGGCTGCCGAAGAGTTCCCGCTCTACCTTCTGGATTGCCCGCCGCTCTACGACCGCAAGGGACTCTACGGCGAAGCCGGAGCGGACTATCCCGATAACCACATCCGCTTCGCCGTCTTCGCCCGAGCCGCGCTCGCCGTGGCCCGCGTCCTCTTCCGGACCGAGATCTTTCACTGCCACGACTGGCAGTCCGGACCCCTCCCCGCTTACCTCCGCACTACCTTTTCCACCGACCCGACCTTCCTCGGCGTCAAGACCCTGTTCACTATTCACAACCTGGGGTACCAGGGCCTGTTTCCCCGGTCCGTGCTGCCCTCGGTGGCGCTCGATCCAGACCTCTACCGGCCCGACGCCATGGAATTCTTCGGCCGCGTCAGCTACATCAGGGGCGGCATCGAGTTTGCCGACGCGCTGAGTACCGTCAGCCCCACCTATGCCCGAGAGATTCAGACGCCGGAATATGGGTTTGGTTTGGATGGCGCCCTGCGCGCCCGCGCCGGGGTACTCACCGGCATACTCAACGGCGTCGACTATCGCGATTGGAGCCCCGAGGTGGACCCGTTGATTCCAGCCCATTTCTCGGCTGACGACCTCAGTGGGAAGCGAGTCTGCAAGGAACAGTTACTCCAGGAGTTCGGACTGCCCGGGGAGGCCATGGCGCGGCCCCTCATCGGGATCGTCTCCCGATTCACGCCGCAGAAGGGCACCGACCTCATCGCGGAAATCGCCGGCCGGATGGTGGCCGAGGACGTCTATCTGGTTGCCCTGGGATCGGGCGATCCCCAGTATGAGGAGTTCTTCCGGCAGATGGCCGCCGAATACCCCGGCCGTATCGCCGTGCGTGTGGGCTTCGATAATGGCCTCGCGCATCGCATCGAAGCCGGCGCCGATATGTTCCTCATGCCCAGCCGCTATGAGCCCTGCGGCTTGAATCAGATTTATAGTCTGCGATACGGAACCGTTCCCGTGGTCCGCGCCACCGGCGGCCTGGATGACACCATCGAAGAGGCAACGGGGTTCAAGTTCGCGGAGTATTCCGGGGAAGCCTTTTTGGGGGCCGTGCGGGCTGCCGTCCAGGCGTTCTCTAATGAGGACGCCTGGCGGGAAATGATGCGCCGCGGCATGCAGAAGGACTTTTCCTGGAACGCATCCGCCGCCCGATATTCGGCGCTCTATCAACAACTTCTGGGGAGGGTTTGAACCCAGGACGTGGCGCGGGCACTCGTGCCTGCCGCGTCGAGACTAGACTCTGAACTCCTGAGGTC
>PMTT01000668.1 GCA_003167275.1 Bryobacterales bacterium
CCATGGATCACAAGCTGATCGAGCTGATTGAAGAGAAACGCAAAGCTGAAGGTGCGGTCTCCATTTTCGACCGGTCGCCGGCGCATGTACGACAAGACAATCGGGACCCGAATTTCAACCACTACATCCGGGAACCGGGCCACATCGAATACGCCTCGAAGCTGGGGTTGGGGATCTTCGATAACGCCAAAATCCAGGTTAAGGGGATCGAATTGTGATGCTGCTATTGGTGGCTGCTTTACCGGGACTGTTCTGGAGCGGAACACCCGAAACGGCCCCGGCGCTTCGCGATGCCGGCATTACGCGGATCGCGGTGCCGGCCGCACAGGCGGAATCCTGGAAAGGCGTGACAGGTTTGACCGTAGAAGCCGCGGACCCACAGAAGGCGGTGAAACTGCAGGCGCCCACGGTCGAGTACCGCGTTGACCAGGCATCCGCGTCGCGCGCTCCCTGGCTGGATTCCAATGGCTGGCAATTTCTGCGACAGCCGCAGGGACATTTCTATTACGAAGTGAAGGGCGCCGGGTCGGCGCTGGCCGCAGCGGAGGCATTCAGCTACGGGGCCAATGCGCTGGTCGGGACGGACGCCGCCGGGCTGAAGCCGTTCGCACAGATGGTCGAATTTCTGCGCGGCTTGGGCGGAGAGGCGATGCCCGCGATCGCGGACATCGGGTTTGTCGACGACGGATCGGATGTCTCGGGCGAAGTGATGAACCTCATGCTTCGCCACAACCTGCTCTTCAAGATCGTTTCGGCGCCCGATCGTAAACTGAAACTGAACGTGCGCATCGGGTCGAAAGAGTATCCGGCCGCGGACGCCCAGGACCCCGGCGCCATGGCGCAGGTGATTCGCGGGAATCTGACGGACGAGAAGCGCTCGCTGCGGATCTACGGCAGTCCCGTAGTAATCGCGCGGCTGACCGGATCGGGCGGCCATGTTCGCGTCCAGTTGCTCAACTATTCGGGCGCGGCTCGGAACGTGAATGGGGTCCGCGTGCGCGTTCTGGGGAGCTATCCGAAACACCAGTTGGCGGCTGCGGGAAGCCCCGGAGAACAACTGCTGGACTACACCGTGGACTCGGACGCCACCGAATTCACGCTGCCTGAATTGAAGACTTTTGCGGTAATCGATTTATCGAGGTGAACGGAGCCATGAGATCTACCCGATTCGCAGCGTTGATGCTTCTCTGCCTGACCCGTTTTGCGTCCAGCCAACCGCGCTATGACCTGCTTTTGCAGGGCGGGCATGTGATCGATCCCAAGAATGGAATCAGCGCGGTCCGCGACGTGGCCATTAAGGACGGCGCGATCGCCGCGGTGGGCCAACGCCTCGCGGCGGCCGACGCGCTGAAAGTGGTGGATGTCTCGGGCCTGTACGTGACGCCGGGATTGGTCGATATCCACGTCCACGTCTTCGCCGGCACGGGGGAGCGCGCTTCCTATGCCGGGGACAGCAGCCTTTACCCCGACGGGTACACGTTCCGCGTGGGCGTCACCACGGTGGCGGATGCGGGGTGCTCGGGTTGGCGCAACTTCGAGGCCTTCAAGGAGCACGTGATCGATCGCTCCAAGACGCGGGTTCTGGTGTTCCTGAACATCGTGGGCAACGGGATGCGTGGCGGCAAATTCGAAAACGATCTCGCGGATATGGAGGCTGCGCCGGCGGCCGAGATGGCCAAGAAGTACAAGGGCCTGATCGTGGGCATCAAGACGGCCCACTACACCGGCCCGGAGTGGACGCCGGTAGAGCACGCCGTAGAAGCGGGAACGGCAGCCGGCATTCCCGTGATGGTGGATTTCGGCAACGACCATCCGGAGCGGCCACTCGCGGACCTGGTAACCAAGAAACTGCGGCCGGGAGATATCTACACCCATTGCTATTCGGGCCTGCGGCATGAATTGGACGACACTGGTCACGTCAACCCCGGAATGATCGAGGGGCGCAAACGCGGCGTGATCTTCGACGTGGGACATGGCGGCGGCAGTTTCGCATGGCGTATCGCCATGCCGGCGATGCAGCAGAAGTTCTTCCCCGATTCCATTTCCACCGACCTGCACATAGGCAGCATGAACTCGGGGATGAAGGACATGCTGAACGTGATGGACAAGTTCCTGGCAATGGGCATGTCGTTGGACGACGTGATCGTGCGCTCCACCTGGAACCCCGCCAAGGAGATCCACCATGAGGAATTGGGAAACCTCTCCGTGGGATCGCCCGCGGACGTCTCGGTGCTGCGCGTGGAGACCGGCAAGTTCGGCTTCACCGATATGTACGGCGCACGCCTGGCCGGGACCCAGAGGCTGGCCTGCGAGTTGACCGTTCACAACGGCAAAGTGGTATACGACTTGAACGGCATCACACGTCCGGACTGGACCACGCTCCCGGCGAACTACCGGGAAACCGGCAACGCCGCGTGGGATGCCGTTACGCCGGCGAACGGAGGCGGTCGGGCGCCCGCAAAGAAGTAAGAATCGTCTCAATCACGCCGACAACACCCCTGAACCCGGCAGCAGGCACGCGGCCGTCGGATGTACTTACCCCGCCCCGTGATTAAGTCTACCCGCGGTGTGGTGGGCAAGCTAAAGCATACCCTACCGTGCGACACTGAACTCTTCGTGGACAATCCCATCCAGGTCGAAGGCCTCAAGAAGAACTACGGCGCCTTTCCGGCGGTGAAAGGGATCGATTTCGGCGTCCGCGCCGGCGAGGTGTTCGGACTGCTCGGGCCTAACGGCGCAGGCAAGACCACCACCGTCGAGATCCTGGAGGGACTTCGCTCGCGCAGCAGCGGGCGCGTGACCGTGCTGGGATGCGACCCGGAGGTACAGACCAGTCAGTTGAAGGACCGCGTCGGCGTCTGCCTCCAGGCCACCAATCTCCAGGAGAAGATCAAGGTCCGCGAAGCCATGACCCTGTTCGCGGCATTCTACACGCGAACCGTGGACAGCTCCCAACTCCTCCGGCGGCTGCAGCTTTGGGAAAAGCGCGAATCCCTCTATTCGCAGCTCTCCGGCGGCCAGAAGCAGCGCCTGGCGCTGGCGCTGGCGCTCCTCAACGATCCCCAGGTGCTTTTCCTGGACGAGCCGTCCGCCGGGCTCGACCCCCAGGCGCGCCTGGAGATCCACGAACTGGTGCAGGATCTGCGCCGCGAACAACGCACCATTCTGCTGACCACCCACTACATCGAAGAGGCCGAGAAGCTTTGCGACCGCGTGGCCATCATCGATGAAGGCCGCATCATCGCGATTGGCACGCCGCGCGAGATTCAGGACCGCACGCTGGCCTATTCCGTCATCGAGATCGAATGCGCGCAGCCCGTCGCCGCGGGCCCGCTGCCGGCCTGGCGGGACGCCGATAAGATCACGCTGGACGAAGCCCGTAGACGCATCGCGGTGACGTCCCAGCGGCCCGCCCGCACCATCGTCGAAATGGTCAAGTGGCTGGATGAAGTGGGCATCGAACTGGCGGACATCCGCATCAAACGGCCGTCGCTCGAAGATGCCTTCATCGAACTCACGGGAAAGAGTCTGCGCGAATGAGACCCTACATCGCCATATTTCGAAACAACCTGATGTTGACGTTGCGGGACCGCTCCGTCCTCTTCTTCAATTACCTCTTTCCCTTCATTTTCTTCTTTGCATTCGCGGAGCTGTTTCACGCCGGTACCGGAGGCGGGATTGCGTATTTCGTCGGCACCGTACTGACCATGGGAATCCTGGGCAATGGGTTGTGGGGCGCTGGGATGCGCTCGGTGCAGGAACGCGAGGCCAACATTCTGCGCCGCTTCAAGGTCACTCCGATTTCGCCGCTGCCCATCCTGGTGGCGGCCATGGCCAGCGGATGGCTGTTGTACCTTCCGGTCCCGATTCTGCTGGTGACGCTGGCGCATTTTCTATACGCCATGCCGCTGCCGCACAATTGGATCTCGCTTTTTGTGATGGTGACGCTGGGCGTGTGCGCGCTGCGCGCCATCGGCCTGATCCTCGCATCTGTCACCAACACCATGCAGGAAGCCATGATCGCGATCCAAATGGCGTATATGTCGCAGCTCTTCCTGAGCGGCGCGACCATTCCTTCCGCCATGTTGCCCAAGTGGGCGCAGACCTTGGCGGAGTTCCTGCCGGCCTCTTATCTGGTCACCGGGTTCCAGGGCATCTTCTTCCGGAATCAGACACTCGCGGACAACCTCCCGGCGGTCGGCGCTCTGCTGGTCTCGACGACCATGGGCGTCTTTCTCGCGGTCCAGCTCTTTCGCTGGGAGAAGGGCGAGAAGATGCAGCCCCGCAAGAAGCTGTGGGTGCTGGCGGTGGTCGGTCCGTTTCTCCTCATGGGCTGCTACCGCGGCTACAGTAAGGAACACCTTGGGCAGAACGAGGCCATGTTTCGCGACCTGCAGCGCTCCGGCGTCTTTCTGATTCGCAATACCCGCGTGTTTGTCGGCGATGGAACGCTCATCGAGAACGGCTCCGTGCTGGTGCGCGACGGCAAGATCGCCGACATATTCGAAGGCGCCGGGCCCGACCCGGAGAAGTTGAAGGCCGACGTGGTGGAAGGCGCAGGCAAGACTCTGCTGCCCGGGTTGATCGATGCGCAGGTGCGCCTGGGGTCGCCGGGCGGCATCTCCACGTCCTCCGAGGACTACGATCCGAAGAAGGCCATGCCCCATGCCGCCGCCGCACTCCTGTATAGCGGAGTGACTGCGGCGCGCAGCGTCGGCGATGGGCTGGACGCGTCGCGCTCCCTGCGCGGCGAAATCGCCAACGGCAGCAAGTTGGGCGCGCAACTCTTCATCTGTGGGCCGATTTTCACGGTGGAAAATGGGCACGGCACGGAGTTCCTCCAGAACGTGCCGGAGGCGGCCCGAGACGCCTTGAAAGCGCAGTTGGTCCGCACGCCGAAGACGCCCGAGGAGGCTCGGCGACAAGTCCGGGAACTCAAGGCCGCGGGCGTCGACGGCGTCAAAGCCATCCTGGAAGCCGGGTGGGGCGACGGAATGCTCTACGACCGGCTGGACCTGCTGTTGGTGCGCTCCGTGGCTGAAGAAGCGCGCGCACAGAACCTCCCGTTGGCCACTCACACGGGGGATGCGCGCGATGTCACCGATGCGGTCGAGATCGGCTCGTCCTCTATCGAACATGGTTCCTGGCGCGACGAGGTGCCCGATGCGGTTTTGGAGCGGATGGTCCGGCAGGGCGTATATCTCGACCCCGCCCTCGGAGTGGCTGAGGCATACGCTAACTACTTCGCAGGCAAGGGCGACACGCTCAACAACTCACTGGTCCAGCAGGCGGTCCTGGGGACAGTCCTGAAGGGCACGCGCGAATTTGTCACTTCGGGCAAGGGCGCGGACGCTACCAAAGCCGCCCTTTTCCAGTCAGCCTTCGAGCGGGCCGGAGCGAATCTGCTGCGCGCCTGGAAGGCCGGGGTCCCGCTGGTGGCCGGAAGCGAGGCGGGAAGCCCGATGGTGTTCCATGGCCCGTCGCTGCATCACGAACTGCAACTCTGGGTTAAGGCCGGCATTCCGGCGAAGGTAGCTCTTACGGCCGCCACGGGAAACGGCGCGAAGCTGATGCGCGCCGAAAACCGAATTGGCGCCATCCGGAAGGGCTTGGATGCCGATCTGTTGCTGGTAGATGGCAACCCGCTCGAAGATATCTCAGCGACGGAGCGCATCTCACTGGTGGTATTTAAAGGCGAGCGCATCCGGCGGTCCGCGCTGTTTGAGAAGTAACACGGTCACATTCGCACGATTTCCTCGACCACGCCATCGGGCCACTCCATCGGTATGAAGTGAGTGCGGTCTTTCAGATGCACGTCGCTGCCATGGAGGAACTTCGATGCGAGGTCTGGTGGTGTCGGTGAAGCACTGAGCTCGAACGCGCCCAGCGTCGCCAGGGTCGCGGCGCGCAGGATGACCACGGGTTGCGTGAGGCTGGGAATCTCGGAGTACAGGTTGGCTTCGGGGTCCGTGGAGTGACTGTAAATGTCAGCTTCTACCGCTGGAGGACAAGCCAGCACGAAGCCACCCCCACTCGGTAAGAGTCCGAATTCGCAGTAGTCGCGCAGGATCTCCGGCTGCCAGGCGGCAAAGGGAGGCCGGCTCCGGAAACGCTCGAACATCTCTTCGGGAGAGTTCCAAACACTGCGCCGCCGCTCGACGAACGAGACGTCCAGTAACGTCTGGCCATAGTATTCGGGCGGAAAGATCGTCGGATCGATGAGGAGCAGGGAGGCGAACGTCTCAGGCCGCAGCCCCGCGGCGGTGACCACCGAGTGTCCGCCCATGGAATGCCCGACCCCGATGGCATCGCGCACATCGAGTTGTTCCGCCACGGCTGCCAGATCGTTTCCAAAGGTCCGCCAGTGATAAGGAGGCCCCGGTTTGCTGGATCGCCCGTGCCCGCGGAAATCCACCGCGATGCGCCGCCGGCCCGGAAAGCGGCGGGCGATCTGATCCCAGCATCGCCCATGGAATCCCGTGGCGTGTGCGAACAGCAGCGCGGGATCGCGTCCCGGCCAGTCCCAGACAGCCAGATCGAGGCCGTTGGCGGATAGAATCTTCAAGGTCGGATTGTCAACGTGAGGAAAGGCGTCCAAGTCCGCATTGTCCCACGTGCGCGCGTGGCAGGGGTCTTGCCTTCTCGCCGAGAGCGTTGGGAACATCAGGATTCAAAGCTTTCTCACCAAGCACACCAAGTACCACCAAGCACACCAAGAACAAGAACACGAAGAACACCAAAGGAGAATGCCGCCGATCGAGATCTCATTGGTTTTCTTGTTTTGTTCTTCTTGCTGTACTTGGTGTGCTTGGTGAGAAATGTCTTTTCCCCGTCGCCTGCCGCCACCATTCGGGAAGGTACGGGCGCTATACTGACTGACATGACGGAAGATGACGTCGCGAGGGAGATCGTCGATGCTGCCTATCACATGTACACGACCCTCGGCCCGGGGCTGTTCGAATCCGTCTATGAGGCGGTCCTGGCAAGCGAACTCGAGAAGCGAGGATTGCGCGTCGAGAAGCAGCATCCGATACCCGTCGTTTACGAGGGAATTCGCTTTGAAATGGGATTTCGCGCCGATCTGGTTGTCGAGGACGGGGTAATCGTCGAAATCAAGTCCATCGCCGAGATCGTCGCGCTGCACAGGAAGCAACTTCTCACCTATTTACGATTCGCCGACAAACACCTGGGCCTATTGATCAATTTCAATGTATTCCTAATCAAGGACGGCAACACCCGAATCGTGAATGGCTGGATCGAATCAGCATGATTTGTCTTCTTCGGTGCCTTAGTGTTCTCTCGGCGGGCCAAGCCGTTACAATCATTGGATGCGCCCAATGCGCCCGGCCCTTCTCATCGCCGCCCTCATTTCGCTCGCCTGCCCCCAGTCGGGAATGCCGCAGGCCGGCCCGCCCGCCGACCGACTGCGAGCCACACACGACGCTCTTTACGCCTCGTTCCTGCCCGTCGAGGAACTCCGTCAGGACGCCCAACTGGCCAAGATGTTCGCCGCGGCGAGCGATGGCCTCTGGTCGGCCGCGGGCCAGGCACCTGCATTTCGGGAGTTGCTCAAGCCCTTCGCCAATCTGCGCGGATTCGGCGCCGCTTGCGGGATCTCGGATTATTTGAAAACCCCAGCGCGCGCGCGCAGTGCATTCGCCGAGCTCACGGCGCTCCAGCGGCAACATGTTCTGTTCCTGTTACAGAGCTGCTCCCAAAACGAACCGCGCCGCCTCGCAATGAATGTCCGGAACTTCTATGTCGTGAAGGGTTCGGAGTGATGTTGATCGATACGCCATCGCCCAACAACCGCATCACGCTGGATCCGCAGGGTGAGCCGCAGGTGGAGTATACGCTCTCCGATCCCGACAAGGCGCGATTCGGGCGTGGTGTGGCGGAGGCGGTCCGGATCATGTTCCTGGCGGGCGCGAAGCAGGTTTATCTGCCGACCACCGAGGATATCCTGGGCGGAGCGGGCGGGGCCGCAAGCACGGAAGCTCACGCGGCGATCCTGACCAACAAGGAGCAGGCAGACTTAGTGGAGCGCCGGTTGCAGTTCGTACCGAACCGAACGATAGTCACATCGGCCCACTTGCAGTCGAGCAACAAAATGGGATCGAGCCCGGAAAACAGCGTGGTCTCGCGGGAATTCCGCGTGTGGGGAACCGAGGGGCTCTATGTCGTGGACGGCAGCGTGTTTCCAACCTCGATCGGCGCCAACCCCATGCAGAGCATCTACACATTTGCGAAGATCTTCGCGGATCGGATGGCGGCGAAAAGGTAGAATGGACGCGGAGACGCGGGGTCGCAGAGAAACACGCGGAGAAGAAAGAGGCGGTGAAGAGACTGGGAGAGTGTCTCCGCTTTTTTCTCAGCGTCTCCGCGACTCCGCGTCTGTGGTTTTTGCCAGCCCCCGGCGGTGGCAGCAGTGGGCGCTGGCAGTCTTCCTTCTGGCTTACTTCCTCTACTTTGAGTGGGACAGTCTGAAGGTGCATTTCTCCTCCGACGAAATGTTCTCCATGTGGTCTTACTGGCATGGGCCGTGGCGTCTGTTAGCGGCGCAATTCAAGCTCTGGGAATTCTACTTTCGGCCCATGGCAGGAGTGTTCTATGTGCCCGTCTTTCTGAAGTTCGGTCTCAACCCAGTGCCATATCACGCGGCCCTTCTGACTCTGCTCCTGGCCGTCGTGTACCAGGTGTACCGCCTCGCGCGTGTGCTGGGGGCAGGCGAGTTGGCATCCGCCCTGGCGGCGCTCATTGCCTGCTATCACGAAGGCCTGGGTCACGTGTACTTCAACACGGTCTTCATCGGCGACACNNCCAGACCGCGGCGATCCTGGGTCTTTATGTGTGCGCATTGAATTCCAAAGAGACGGCGGCCACGCTTCCCCTCATCCTGCTCGTATATGAGTGCGTCTATCATGAGGCGCCGAACTGGCGGTGGGCGGACCTCGCGCGCTGGATTCGCGGTCCGGGGCGTGTGGTCCTGTTCACCGGGTGCCTGAACCTGCTCTATCTCTACTCCAGAGCGGTCGCCCCCGATGCCTTGCGCCGCAACCCCGCATACCGCCTGGTCTTTTCCCGCGGGCGGATTCTCGATTTTCAGATGAATTCCCTGAGCGATCTGTTGCTCACCTGGAACACCTTCGATTGGCACTGGGTGCTAGGCATCTGGGCCTTGTTGACGTATCTGGCCTGGCGCCGCAAGCGGCCGGTACTCCGGTTCTGCTGGTTCTATATGTTGCTGACGCCCCTGCCCATCGAATTTGTACAAGGCCGGCACGGACCCTATCTGTACACCTCGCTGGCTGGATGGGCCGTCTTCGCGTCGGTCGTCTTCGCGGATCTGGTGTCGGCCGCGTCCACATTCCTGGCCGGCGAACCGATCTTCCGAAGGCTCGGGAGGCCGGCTCTCTCGGCCATTCTGGTCGTCTCATGCGTATTTCTATGGGCGCGGCAGAACCGCATCCTCAAAGAGTCACAACTGAAGCCAGAGATGGAAAACCTGAGTCCGCAGACCTGGGATGCGATTCAGCAGCTTCGGGAGCTGAACCCTCGGATTCGCCCGGGCAGCCAGGTAGTGTTCCTGGACGACCCGTTTCACAATTTCGATATGGCCTTCATCGCCGAGTTGTCGTTCAAGGATCGAAGCGTGACCGTCCGTCTGAATCAAGCCACTCCTCTCTCACCGAAAGAGATTGCCGCGGCGGATTACGTCTTCACATTCGAAGCCGGGAAACTGGTTCAGGTGAGATAGTATTACAATCCCAGGTCTGCGCCGACTTTAGTGGGGCGGGCCCCCTGGNNGACGAGGGCGTCCGCCCCACGTCAGGCGACTCTTTTTGTGAAACTTTTTGATTCCCACCGTGGATCTATTCTATAGATGGCATTCCCAAATAAGATCTCCCGGCGAAGTCTGCTATCGGCGGCCTCTCTCATTCCCGTCTCCCGTCTGCTGGGGAGCAGCCAGGACCCGCAGGACACCACCTTCAAGGCCGGCGTCAAAGTAGTCAGCCTCTTCGCCACCGTCCGGGACCGGAAGGGCCAGATCGTCAGCGACCTGACCCGCGACGATTTCCTGCTGGATGAGGACGGGCGCACCCAGACTATTGCGTATTTTTCGCGGGAAACCAACCTTCCGCTGACAATCGGTCTGCTGGTCGACACCAGCGGCAGCACGCGCCGCGTCCTTCCCGATGAACGGAGTGCCAGCGACCGCTTCCTCCGGCAGGTGCTGCGGGAGACCAAAGACCTCGCGTTCATCATTCACTTTGACTTCGAAGTGGAACTCCTCCAAGAGCTTACATCATCGCGTGTAAAGCTCGAAAAGGCTCTCGACATGCTCGAGACCGGGCAGGGCCAGCGCCTGCAAAGGCGCGGCCAGAGTCCTGGCGGCTACCCGGGGGGTGGCGGCGGGCGGCGAGGCGGCGGCGGTACCCTGATGTACGATGCCGTCTTCCTGGCTGCCGACGAGTTGATGAAGAAGCAGACTGGCCGCAAGGCCTTGATCCTGCTCTCCGACGGCGTCGATAATGGCAGCCGATTGAGTCTTTCCTCCGCGGTCGAATCCGCGCAGAGGGCCGACACCCTGGTCTATTCCATTCTCTTCGAGGACCCGAGTACCGCGTCTGGCGGATTCGGCGGCGGGATGGGGCGCCGCGGCATGGGCGGTATGAATCACCCCGACGGGAAAAAGGTCCTGGAACAGATCTCGCGGGAGACCGGCGGCCGGTTCTTCGAAGTCTCCAGAAGACAGCCCATCGACACGGTCTTCGCCTCCATCGAAGAGGATCTGCGCAACCAGTACAGTCTCGGCTACACGCCGACGGCAGCGGGCCCCGCGGATGAGTATCGCCGGATACACCTCACGACCAGGCAAAAGGGCCTCATCGTGCAGACCCGCGAGGGGTATTACCCAACGTAAGGGCACCGCTTCAGTGGCGCTTCCTCAGGCAGCGCGCGCCGACGCTCAGACCAATCGCTACGATTCCAATCCCAATCAGGACGGCCGGTGCGGGTTCGGGAGTCGCGGCCGAGTCCAGGAAGTCCAAAGGCGGCGGGGGCGAGAGCGTCGGATCCGCGGCCATCTGCAGAAACTCCTGGTTCGACGAGTAGGCTGCATCAGGCGTAAAAATCCGCAGTTCGGAGTACAAGGCCTGGTTGGAAGCTTCCCCCTGCTGCACCGTGTCAGCGGCGTCGTTCAACAGCGTCTGAGCGGTGGCATTCGGGGAAGCCACGCCCGGCGTGAATAGCATCCACAACGCGTATTGGTAATCCGCGGTCAGGTCTAACAGGAGCCCCGGGCCGGTTTGCCGCAGACCATTCAGCAGGATGGCCGCCTCTTCGTATTTCGCCATGGAGCTGCCCAACTGATTCGGATCGGCGAACCTGGCGTACTGCAGCGGGTCCGCACCCGTCAATGTCGATTGGGAGAAGTCCAGCGGCCCCGATGGCACATACGTGGTGTGATCGAAGTCGTCGCAAATCAACATCTGAGCTGGAATCCCATCGATGGTGGCCGAAACATACCCGTTGTAGGTGCCGTACTGGGTGTTGGCCGGCAACCCGGTAAACTGGATCGTGTCCGCGAATCCAGACGCTGCCGTCAGAAAGAGAAAGACTGCAAGAAGCTTCACAACCGCAGTGTGCGCCGAAAAAACCGGAGAGTCGATGGATCAACGGTGGTACGGCAGCCATTACTTTGGGATTACGGAATCTAAGGTTCCCCTGAGTTGGCCTCGGCGGGATGCATCGTCTATCCCACCAAACGGCCCAAAAACTCCGCTAACATTCACCTTGAATCCGAGTCCAATGTCGGAGGGGAATTTCAATGGACAAGCTCTGGATGGACATCCGCTATTCGTTTCGCACGCTCGCCAAGAATCCGGCGTTCGCCTTCATCGCCATTCTGGTGCTCGCGCTAGGTATCGGCGCCACCACCGCGATCTTCAGCGTCGTCAACGCCGTCCTCATCCGCCCGCTGCCCTACCAGGACCCTGCGCGGCTCGTCGCCATCTCCAGCCTCAACCGACGTGCCGGCGGCAGCCGTACTTTCCCAACTGTCTCCCTCAATGAGGTGGAACGTTGGCGCGACGAAAGCCGCTCGCTCGAATCCCTGGGCAGCTTCGTCTTCTCCTCAGTCCCCGTGAGCGTCGGAACGCAGTCGCTATATCTGATCTCCATCGGAGCCGACCCCGAGCTTCTCGACACTCTCGGCATCCGCCCCGCGCTGGGCCGCAATCTCCCCGGCAGCGGCAGCAAGCTCAAAGACCCTTCCGTCCTCATCAGCCATCGAATCTGGGTCGAGGCCTTCCAGAGGGATCCGCAAGTGATCGGCCGCTCTTTCAGCATGAACGGACATCCCGCGACCGTCGCCGGCGTGCTCCCGCCAACGTTCCAGTTCCCGCGATCCGACGCGTCCTACTTTTCCGAAGATCCCGATCTGATCTTCCCCGTTGCCAACATCGCCGACAACTGGGGCCGCGACTCGACGCAGTGGTTCGCCATCGGCCGTTTGAAAGCCGGCGGCACGATCGCGCAGGCAGACGCCGAGCTCAAGACCATCACCGCCCGCATGCCCGGCGCCGAACCAAGCCTGCGTGACATGTCCGTCCAGCTTTCCGCGCTCAACGCGGAAACCACCGCCAGCGTCCGTCCCGCGCTGCTGCTGACGCTCGGAATCTCGATCGTGCTCCTGCTGATCGCCTGCACCAACATCATGAACCTGCTGTTCTCCCGCGCGGCCCAGCGGGGACGCGAGATGGCCGTCCGCAAAGCCGTCGGCGCCACCTCCTGGCGGCTGGTGCGCCAGATGCTCACCGAAAGCGCGTGCCTCACGCTCCTTGCCGGCGCGATCGGCGTCGCGCTCGCGGACCTTGCAACCGGCGCGCTGGTGGGCCTCTCGCCCGCTCATTTACCGATCTCGGGCCGCGTCGAGATCGATTGGACGGTTCTGGCCTTCGCTTTCGTCGTCTGCTCCGCCGCGTCGATCCTCGCAGGAGTCCTGCCCGCGCTTCACCGCAGCCGGCAAACCGACGCGCTCACCGCCACCACGCGGTCTTCCGCCAGCCGCGCGCTCCTGCACTTTCAACGCGTCATGATGATCACGCAGATCGCGCTCGGCGTCGGCCTCCTGGCCGCCGCCGGACTGCTGGCGCACAGCCTGTACCGCCTGAGCTCGGTCGATCCCGGATTCCGCACCGAAGGCACGCTCGCGTTTGAGCTTGCGTTTCCCAGCTTTCACCCCGTCGAGACCCCGCGCCTCTATGAGCGCATCCTGGAGGCGACGCGCGGCGTGCCCGGAGTCGTCTCCGCCGGCTGGATCACCAATCCTCCGCCCGAAACCCGCGCCGGCGCCTTCATTCTCTTCTCGATCGTCGGGTCTACCGCCGCCTTGCGCCCGGTCTGCAACATTCAAGTCACCAGCGAGGATTATTTCGAAACCGCAGGCATCGCACTCACTCGCGGCCGCGACTTCTCTGCTGCTGACGCCCGCAGCACGCCCCGCGTCGCTATCGTCAACGAAACGCTGGCGCGCCAATATTTCCCGCAGGGCGACTCTCTGGGACGGCACATCGCCCTGAGCTGGGAGGGACAGAACGACCGCGAGATTGTCGGCATCATTCGCGACATCCACGATCGGGGGCTCAACACGAAATCCGTCGCGACCGTGTACGTACCCTACAGGCAGTTAGCGTTCGGTTACGGCGGCGTCGTTGCGCGAACCAAAGGTGCGCCCGAATCGGTCATCCCTGAAATCCGCCGCCGCGTCGCGCTGGTGGATCCCACGCTTCCGCTCAAAAACGTCACGACCATTGGAACCCGCCTGCGCCGCACGCTGGACGCGCCGCGCTTCTACACCATCATGGCCGCAGGCTGCGCACTGATGGCGGTCCTCTTCGTCACGCTCGGTCTCTATGGCGTGGTTTCCTACTCCGTCTCGCGCCGCACCGCGGAGATCGGCATTCGAATGGCGCTGGGCGCTCCGGGCCAACAGATTCTCCGCGGCATCCTCTGGCAGGGGCTGCAGATGGCCGCGATCGGCGTGGCGATGGGAGTGGCCCTTTCCCTTGCCGCCACGCGCCTGCTCGCGACACTCTTATTCGAGGTCAAACCGATCGATCCGCCGACACTCGGTCTCGCAGCGGCTCTAGTCGTCGTCGTGACTCTCGTCGCGAGCTACTTCCCTGCCCGCCGCGCCAGCCTGGTCCACCCGATGGTCGCGCTCCGTCAGGAATGAGCGGCACTCAACGGATTGCCACGGGCCAACAAGCTTGGCATTTCCGGATCGTCTTCGCTCGTCTTCTTTACGCCTGCCTACTTCTTTTCTATTGACAAGGATTTGAAAATGATTAGAAATAGTAGAAATCCTCACGGATCCTGAGCATATGAACTGGGGTCTGCCGATGATCGTGCCGGCTACCTGGGAGCACAAAACATGCGAGCGTTTATCATTCGACCATTCGGCGTGCGTGAGGGCATCGATTTCGACGAGGTAGACAAGTTCCTGATCGCTCCGGCGCTCAAAGCAGTCAAAGCCGAGGGCGGGACCACGATCGAAATTCTGGAGGCCGGCAACATCCGGATCGACATGTTCGAACGGCTGCTGGCCAGCGATCTGGTGGTGGCGGACATTTCCACCAACAACCCCAACGTCTTTTATGAACTGGGCATCCGCCATGCCTTGCGCGGACGGCGAACCTATCTGATCCGGGCCAAGACCCGATCTCCCGAGGCGCTGCGGCAAGGCGCCGCCAGGAAGACCACGGGCAGCAGGAAAGCGACAAGCAAGGAGGCCGAGAAGCAGAAGGACGTCCCGTTCGACATCAGGACCGACCGGTACCTGGAATACGATCCGAAGGCGCCGGCAAAGACGCTCGATACCCTGATCGCAGGGCTGACTGCCACGGTCGCCAGCGAAGATCGCGACAGCCCGGTGTTCCTCTTGCTGCCCAGCCTCAAGGAGCAGGACGGTTCGCGCTTCATCCCGGTTCCGCTGGAATTCGGCGAGGAAGTGCAGCGCGCCGTGGCGTCGGACGATGCCGCGCGGCTTACGCTGTTGGGCATAGAAGCGCAGGGATTCCCGTGGGAATCGGAAGGGCTGCGGACGGTGGGAAGGGCGCTCTTTCACAAGAAAGTGTATGGCGGCGCGAAGGTGGCATGGGAGAGTATGCGCAGGGTGGAGGAGTACGATTTCGAAGCAAATAAGATGCTCGGCAACATCTACCAGCGCCTGGGCGATGTCGCCGCTTCCAACCAGGCATTGGACCGGGCGCAGAGGAAGGCTACGGAGCCCGCCCAACTGGCCGAGGTGCATGGCCAGATGGGTAGGAACAAGAAGCAGATGTGGAAGGATTCCTGGTCGAAGGTGGTGGATGATGGCAAGGCCGAAGCCGCGCTTCGGTCGCCGCTGCTCGTAGAGGCCTATGAGCAGTACCTGGAGGCCTTCGACATGGATTTGAACGCATACTATCCGGGCATGAATGCACTAGGCCTGGCAGTGGTGCTTGGGGAACTGGCGGCACGGATGCCGGATGCGTGGAAGGTACGGTTTCAGGATCCGGCGGATGCCGATCGCGAACTGAAGTCGATCGGGCGCAGGCGGGCGGAACTCGCCGCCACCATGAGGCTGTGCCTGGAAGCGGCCCAGAGACGGGAGAAGGCGCATCCAACGGACGATGGTCCGTGGGTAAAGGTCAGCGTCGCGGACTTATTGCTGTTGACGCTGCCGGATGCCGGACCGGCTGTTTTCCAGTATGAAAAGGTCCTCGCCGATGAGAACGATTTTGTCCGCGAAGCGGCCTACGGGCAGCTCGAGATGTGTCGGGTGCTGGGCGTGCTCACGAGCAACGTGGAAGCCGCACTCAAGGTGGTGCAGCCGTCCGGAAAGAAGGCGAAACCGCCCCTCGACCGGATAATCGTATTCGCGGGACACCGCGTCGATGACGCCAGGCGCACCAGGGAGAAGGGGCCGCGGTTCCCGTCGAAGGACGAGGAAAAGGCCCGTGAGGCCATCCGGAAGGCGCTGCAGAACGAGAAAGACCTGGCGAAGGGTCCGATCCTGGGAGTGGCAGGCGGCGCCAATGGCGGGGATATCCTGTTTCACGAGGAATGCCTCGGGCTGAAGATTCCGGCCCATCTGCTACTAGCGCTGCCGGAGGATGCCTACATCGATGCAAGCGTGGCAACGGAAGACGAGAGCTGGGTCAAGCAGTTTCACGCAATCCGGGAAGCTCAGGAGGGCGTGCCGGTCCTCTGCGAATGCGAGGATCTGCCCAAATGGCTGCAGCTCAGAAAGGGCTACGACATCTGGAAGCGGAATAATCTCTGGTTGATCAGCTATGCTCTCTGCCAGGCGGCCAAGCACCTGACGGTGATCGTGCTGTGGGACGGCGAGGGCGGAGACGGACCGGGAGGGACGGAAGACATGGTGAAGGTGGCGAGAGATCGCGGCGCACGCGTGATTCATCTGGATACGCGGGAGATATTTGGANNGCTGGCTGGAGCGCTATCCGTCATGGGCGGTCGCAGGCACAAGATGGTACCAGCAGAGACCGCCCTGGGAGTGGCCCCGCGAGTGGAACTTCGACGGGCCGCTACGTCTGCCCGATCTTCGAGAGGCTGGCTATCGGAAAGCACTGCAGTGCCCGCGTTTGTTCATCTCGTACCGGCAGTACGACCGTGTGTGGGCCTTTCGCATCGCGTGGCTGGCCAAGATGTGCGGATTCGATTTCTGGCTCGATGTGCTCGACCCGGCACTGCTCCAACTCAAGAATCTGGGGCTTACGCCCGCCCAGGAACAGGTAGCGACCGCCATGGCGGTTGAAATGGGACTCCTGCACTGCTCTCACGTGATCGCGCTGATGACCCCACAATCGCGCGGCACGCTGTGGATTCCCTACGAATACGGACGCGTCAAGGACGATCCGCCTGTTTCGATCCAGGCCGGCTGTTGGCTTGACCCCGCGCTGGCTGCAAGCGATTTCGCCGAGTATCTGCTCTTAGGGAAAGTGACCCGGAGCGAAAGCGAAATACAGACCTGGCTCGCGCAAGAGTTGGTGGAGTGGGCGAAGGATCATGGGACGTGCCGCCGGGGATCGGCGGAGCGCTGGACGGGAGGGACAACGACGCCCTTGCCGAGCCCCTTCGTACTCTGACAGCGCGGTGGTCTCCAATTCTGGTTATGTGCGCAGGCCTTGCCAGGACTAAAAGTCGTCTTCGGTCTTTTTCTTGCCTTTTCGCCGCAGAAAGATGATCGCGATTACCACCACAAGAAGAATGAGGGCAACGATCTGGACCGTTCCTTGGGTCATGAGGGTCTCCTGTATTCCGAACCGGCAGTATAGAACAAATTGTAAGAGAACTTCCACTTTCCTTTTGGGAGGTTTGAGAAAGGCCGCCTGGAAGCCGCGCTGAACCTGCTCGCAGGCGGAGGACAGCCACCTATCGGTGCGCGTACTCGTCTGCGCCCAGGAAGTGCAGGGAGACGTAGGGCTCGTCGCCGACTACCCAGCTATCGTGCCCTGGCGGGATGTAGAACAGGTCCCCCGGCTGCATTTCGATGACGCGTCCGTCGTCCATGGCGGCCACCGCCCGGCCGGACACGACCATGCCCACGTGCTCCACGTGGCAAGTGGTGGCGCCGACCCCGGGACCCACGTGTTCGGACCACTTCCACCCTGGCTCGTAAGTGGCGCGGCCGACAGTGGCGCCGGGAAATCGAACAATCTCAAACTTGCCCTTGAGGAAAATGCGGGTTTCATCGGGCGCTTCGAATCGCTTCAGCATTACGTCGGTCATGGTTCTTCCATTTTAGGCGGTCCGCTGCTCGTAGGCAGGCAGTCTTGCCTGCAGCGGGCTTTGGCTAATTCGGTGGCAGTCACCGTAACCCCCAATTGCACTGGCGGCTAATTCGGTGGCAGTCACCGTAACCCCCGATTGCTCAGCCGGCCGGGCAGGTCGGTGACCTGCCCCACGAGTAAACCAGCGCAGCGACGGTTGACACCGGCATACGGGGTTTGATATTAGTCGCGTGCATAAAGAGGGCCATGTGAACAAAAAGGACCTGGTCGGTAAGATGGCATCGGATGCACGGCTTACGCGCTCACAGGCGGCCCTCGCACTGGACGCGTTTCTGGAGGGGATCCGGACCAGCCTGGTGAGAGGCGACCGTGTGACCATCTCGGGGTTCGGTACGTTTGGCGTGTCGCATCGGAAGGCGCGCAAAGTGCGCAACCCCAAGAGCGGCCGCGCGATCGAAATCGCTGCCAAGCGGGTGCCGCGATTCGCTCCAGGGGTGGAACTAAAGTCCGCAATGGAATCGCCCGGGGAAGACCACGGCCCCCAGTGAGCGCGGGGAACGGGTCTACTGCACCGGGCGCAGCCAATCCTTCAAAATGCCCGCCTGGAGCGCAGTGGGATTGCCCACTTCCCGGAAGCTGAAAGTCCGCTTGACGTTCGGCGCCAACTCGACGTCTACATCCTGCGCGGCGCCATTCCGCGAGATCCGGATCCTGAGCTTCTCTCCCGCCTTCTTCGGCGTCACCGTGGATTGTGCGGGCGGCGCCGCCTGCCCTCTCCCGCCTCGACCCGCAGGCTGGCTCACCCCCAGCAGGTCGTTGATGGCTTTGGGAGTGGCCTTTGCACCTTCCACTTCCAGTATCTGGTCTCCCGCCTGCAAGCCGGCGCGCGCAGCGGGCGAGCCTGGCGTAACGCTCGTGATCGCGAGGGTCACCTCCGGTCCCACACCCCGGCCGCCGCGGCCAGGAGCCACCAGGTTCGGCGGCGCCTCCCCGCTGTGTGTGTTGATGCCCAGGTACGCGCCCGCGGCGTCTTCGGATGTCGCGTCAAGCTGCAGCCCGGCGTACGCGAAGTATTTGGCGTAGTCCACGTCCTTGGTGGTGGCCGCGTACTCCAGAACCTCCGCCACGTCGCCTCCCGCCGCGATCTCGCATTCCTGGCGAAACTCGGCGTCGGTGAAGCCGCGATGCTTTTCGAGGTAATACTTGCGGTACAACCCGCGCATCACGTCGTCCAGCGACTTCCGGTTCTGGCTCCCCTCGCGAATCCTCAGGTCCAACATCGCCCCCAGCATGGCGCCGTTATTGTAGTAGGAGATCGACGTGTTCCGATCCCCGCCCACGCCCGAACCGGCGCTCCACGTATTCCAGCTCGATTCGGTGGCCGACTGGTAATGATGCCCCGCGGCATTCTCGAACGACCCGATGGAGTTCCGCATCTTGTCGAGGTACTGTTCGCGCGTCATCAACCCGGCGCGCACCAGCACCAGGTCCTGGTAGTACACCGACAGGCCTTCCGACACCCACAGCATGTTCGTCAGGTTCTCCATGTCGTAATTGAACGGCCCCAGTGCGATCGGCCGGATCCGCTTGACATTGAAATTATGGAAATACTCGTGGCACACGTAGCTCAACCAGCCGAGGTAGCCGCCCGGCGTGGTCAGGCTGTCGCCGTTGAATTGAATCGACGCCGAGTTCAGGTGCTCGATCCCGCCGTTGCCGCGCCCCATCATCAGAAACGTGTAGTGCTGGTAGGGGACATCGCCGATGAGCTGGGTGGCCGCCGTCACCATCCTCTTGAGGTCCGACAGCATCTTCGGCCGGTCCACGCTCTCCGGCACGTTCTCCATCGCCACGAAGTGGGGCACTCCTTTGACGTCGAACCGCAGGTACTCCTGGTTGCCGATCAAGATCGGCGAGTCGTAGAGAACGTCGAAATCGGCTGCGGAGAAGGTGTTGGGTTTACCTTTCACCGGCTCCAGTCCGGTCGCGATCTGTTTCCAATTGGCCGGCAGTTGAATCGCGACCGTCACGGGGTGTTGGGTCATGCCAGGGACGTGCACAAAAGTCCCCGATGGCGAAAGATAGGCGCGATCCTCGCCCAGGTAGTTATTGGCGGCGAAAGAGGTGGCTCCGAAGACGTCATAATTCAGCACGACTGACGACGCATTTCCAGCCGCCACGCGCCAGGTGTTCTTGGTGATCTTCTCCCAGGGCAGCGCGTGCCCGGCGCCATCCTCGGCGCGGAAGCTCAGGACGTTGCGGGAGTAGTCGCCAACTCCGTAAAACCCCGGCGACCAGACCGGCATTTTGAAGTCCTGGATCTCGCCTTTCAGCCCATCGGCGCGGAGCATCACATGAAAGATATGGTTGCCCGGCTGCGTCATGGAAACCGTAAATGCCAGAGTTCCCGGGCTGGCTTGTGCGAATGCCAAAACCGGTGCCAGCGCTGCCAGGAGCAAAAACGTACGACGATGTATCACGATTCGCAGCGTAACACGGGCATTCTTGCCTGTGTTGGTTTTGTGCTAGTTTTGGTCTTGCGCGTATGCCTAACGAAGACAAGCCCAAGCCGAGCTTCATCTCCGGCAGTGTGGGAATCGCCACCATCTTCGGCGTTCCCGTACGGCTGCATTTCACCTTCATCGTGCTGCTGGTGTTCCTGGTCTTCATCGGCGTCGGCGGACAGCAGTCCGGCGCCACCACGGCCTTATATATCGGGGCGCTGTTCGCCTCGGTGCTGCTGCACGAGTTGGGTCATACCCTGGTGGCCCGGCGCTACGGCATCCGCACCATCGAAATCGTGATGTTTCCGATCGGTGGCGTGTCGCGTCCCGAGCGCCAGCCGAAGGCCCGCGAAGAGATCTGGATCGCGCTCGCCGGGCCCACCGTCAACCTGTTGATTGCCATCGGCCTGCTGGCGTGGGTGGCCAGCCGCCAGGGATTTGTCGCTCTCGAGCAATTGCGCGAACCCACCGACGCCAACCTGGCCGAGCGGATCGCCTTGGGCAACTTGACGTTGTGGCTGTTCAATCTGCTGCCGGCGTATCCCATGGATGGCGGCCGGATTCTGCGTTCGGTGCTGGCGCTCAGCCGGCCGGAAGAGGAAGCCACCCGCATGGCCGCCGCCGCAGGCCAGGCACTGGCGGTTTTCATGGGGCTAGCCGGGATGCTCTGGGGCAATTACATTCTCGTGTTTGTGGCCCTCTTCGTCTACCTCGGGGCATCCCAGGAAGGCGTGGCCGCCCGCGGGCGGATTCTCACTTCGGGATTCCCGGTGCGTGCCGCCATGATCACGGATTACCGCACTTTGCAGCACGGGGATACCATCCGCGATGCCGGAAACCTGCTGCTGGCCACCTCGCAGCATGATTTCCCGGTGATGCACGGCAATGCGGTGATCGGCCTCCTGACCCGTGCGGCGCTGGTGCGCGCCATGATGGCAGGAGGGGCCCGATGGCTACGTATCGAGTGCCATGGATCGGGAGTTCACCCGGGTATCGCCGGAAATGCCGCTCACGGAGGCCCTGCCCCTGGTCTCGGGAACCGGCGCTTGCGCCCTGGTGATGGATAGCGATGACCAGCTTAAGGGCATGCTGACCTCCGAGAACCTTTCCGAATTTATCATCCTGCGCCAGGCCACCCTGACGCAGTCCAAGGTGCATCCACAATGAGTGAGGCCCATCGGGTAGTCATCGTCGGCGGCGGTTTTGGAGGCCTGTACGCGGCGAAATCGCTGGGTCGGGCGCCGATCTCGCTTACCCTGATCGACCGCCGCAACTTCCACCTGTTTCAACCGCTGCTTTACCAGGTGGCGACGGGCGGACTCTCGCCGGGAGAGATCGCGTCCCCCCTGCGGCACGTCCTGCAAAAGCAACGAAACACCCAAGTTCTGCTCGGGGAAATGGTGGACCTGGACGTAGAGAATCGCCGCGTCATCCTGCGTGACGGCGAGGCGCCCTATGACGACCTGATCGTCGCCACCGGCGCCACCCATCACTACTTCGGCAACGACCAATGGGAGCCGCTGGCGCCCGGGCTCAAGACCATCGAAGATGCGACCGCCATCCGGCGGCGGGTCCTTCTGGCCTTCGAACGCGCTGAGCGGGAGACCGATCCCGAGAAGCGCCACGCGTGGCTGACTTTCGTCATCGTGGGCGGCGGACCAACGGGCGTGGAACTGGCGGGGGCCTTGGGGGAGATTGCCAACGACACGCTCCGGCACGACTTCCGCCACATCAATCCGGCCGAGGCGCGAATTATCCTCATCGAAGGAGAGGGCCGCATCCTGCCCCCATTCTCACCGGACCTCTCGGCCAAAGCGGAGAAGCAACTGGTCTCACTGGGAGTGAAGTCGCTCACCGGAGCGCGGGTCACGAATATCGAGGAGCAGGGCGTCACGGTGAAGTGCGGCGGGAAGGACGAGCACATCCCCACCCGCACGGTGCTGTGGGCGGCGGGTGTGAAAGCTTCCGGCTTAGGCAAGGTGCTGGCGGATCGCGCCGGCGCCCAGCTCGATAGAGCCGGGCGGGTGCTGGTGGAACCCGACCTGAGCGTGCCGGGACACCCCGAAATCCACGTGATCGGCGACTTGGCGAACTTCGCTCATCAGGGAGGCAAGCCGCTTCCCGGCGTAGCGCCTGTCGCAATGCAGCAAGGCCGCTACGTGGCCCGGTTGATCCAAGAGAAGCTGCGCGGAAAGCCGGTGCCGCCGTTCCACTACTTTAACAAGGGCAACCTGGCCACCATCGGACGCAACCGGGCCGTGGCGGAGTTCGGGAAACTCCACCTGTCCGGCTTCCCCGCTTGGTTCGTGTGGGTGTTCGTGCATTTGATGTACATAGTGGAGTTCGAGAACCGGCTGCTGGTGCTGGTGGAATGGGTCTTCAACTACGTCACAAGGAATCGGGGCGCAAGGCTGATTACGAACGAGAAGCCGTAATGCAGAGAGAAGAAGCAGCAATGAGCCAAAACAGATCTCCGGAAGGATGTTAGTCGTGGGGTATGCTTTAGCTTGCCCACTTTTTTGATTTTTTGGTGGGCAAGCTAAAGCATACCCCACGCTGCTCAGAGCGTCTTGGTATCCACCCTCTGCAATCGCGTGTCGCTCACCCCATCGCACATGTGAACGCCGAAGTCCGAAACGTTATGCATCGCAAATACCGGGGCGTCGGCCCCATGCGGAACCTTGATCCGGAAGAAATCGGCGTCCTCGACATCGTCCAGGAAGAAAGCCGGCCGTTCATCGGCATGCGCCGTCCGGATGTCGATGTTGTCGAATTGGATGCCCTTCACGTGCCGGACATAGAATCCGTGCGAAGGCATCTTGTGGCGAGGGGGCTGCGGTGCACCGGCTCCGCGGCCCTGACCTGGGCGCGGCGGTCCATCGACGGTTACCTGTCCCGGCTGCCCTGCTGTGGCGCTTCTACCGGCGCCGCCGCGGCCTTGCCCCTCGGGAACGAAATCGCCGTTCGGCCCGCGGCCGTTACGGCCCTGCCGCGGCGCCGCGGTGAACATGTCCGGCTCGGGGTAGATGTCTTCGAATTCCGGCGGCTGGTAAGCCGCGTCCTCCTTGGTCCCGCCCCCTTGATGCAGCACCTGCACGTTGCTGATCTTGACGTCCTCGATGTAGTGCCCCGGAATGCCGCTGATCACCGATCCCAGCCCGGAGACCGAGTTGGAGCACACCACGTTGTTGATGATCACGCGCTTCAGGGTTCCGATGGGCCTCCCCTCGGGCGCCCGCAACCGCCTGCCCAGCCGCATGAAGATCGGCGCGCTCATGATGTCGCGCATCGAGATGTTGGTAATCGTCACATCTTCCAGCAACGCTCCATCCACGGTCTCCAGCGCCAGCCCCTGGCAACCTTCGAAGACGCAGTTGGAAATCGTGATATTGCGGAAGCCCCCGTCCGACTCCGTCCCGAACTTGATGCGGCCGGTGTGCGGCACGCGGGCATCCGGGCCGAACTTCTTGTAGGTGCCGTCCAGCAGGGTGCCTTCTTCCCAACAGCCGCTCACGTAGCAGTTGGTGATAGTGACGAACTCGGTCTGCTTGGAGGAACCGAGCGCATGGTCGGCCCTCAGGCAGATGCCGTCATCCCAGGGGGAGTTCACGTAGCAGTTCGAAATCCGCACGTTGCGGCAGCTATCCACATCCATGCCGTCGCGATTGGTGTCGATCTTCAAATTGTCGATGGTCAGATTGTCGACGCCGGTCGCCAGAATGCCGAAGTGGCCGCCGTGGAAAATGGAGAAGTCGCGCAGCAGCACGTTGTGGCAGTTCTTGAGCGCGATGGACTTGTTTCCGACCCCGGGATTCGCAGCGCCCGTGCCTTTGGTCAGTCCCTTACCCCAGATGCGCCCGCTGCCGACGATCGAGACGTTCTCGATGCCCTCGCCCCACATCAGGCTGTTATGGAAGTGGCTGTGGCCGAAATCCTGGTACTTGTCCCACTGGTTGGGCTCGGCCAGATCGTATCCGGGGCCGCCTGGAGGCACGCCCTCGGCCGGCGTCTCCGCCGCAATGATCGTGGCTCCGGGGTCGAAGTAGAGCGTCACGTTGCTCTTCAGGTGGATGGAATAGGATAGGTACCCGCCGGCGGGGAAGTGGACGGTGCCGCCTCCGGCGGCGGCTGCCGCGTCGATGGCTTTGTTGATGGCGGCGGTGTCCAGGGTCTTACCGTCGCCCTTGGCTCCGTACGATTTCACGTCGAAGCTTTCCGCGTCCGGGGTGGCCGCGTCGGCGATCCCGCCGCCCGCATTGGCCGCCAGGGCAGCGCCCGCCAGCCCCGCGGCCGCGCGCTTCAGGAATTCTCTTCGCAGACTGTTTTCGATCGGCATGGTCTTACAGGAAGACGAACACCGCAGGGTAGCAGGTAACACCTTTCGCGATGTCCTCATGCAACTACCGCTCCCTCACGGTCGCGGCTCGGTTGCGGCCACGCGGCTCGGTAACTCACGTTGAATCGCCACGACCGAAACCGAGCCGCGACC
>PMTT01000721.1 GCA_003167275.1 Bryobacterales bacterium
AAACGGCAGCAGACTGAAAACGCCTTGAATCGCACCTCGCGACAGAGCCTTCGGCGGCTCTAAAAGCACCAGCCGCCAGAGCACTAGCAAGGACGGCAGAAGAATCAGAAACAGGGCGACGGAACGCCGCAACCGCACTGGCGGGGCTGGCGCCGTCACTCCAGGCCGCGCGGCTGGAGGTGTTTCAGGCTGTTTCCGCCGATGAGGCTTCTTCATCCTGAAATCATTATGTATCTGCCCGGTCCACCGGGGCGGGGCTTGTTACGCTTCAAGATAAACCGAGTCCGGACGGCGGGACGGGATGGGACCTGGCAGCCCGGTCCGCAAAACCGGTCGGAGAGGGAATCACCGATCTACACCGGGCAGGAACGCCCTCAAGCCAGGCCAGCGCCCGGCCGCGCCTTGAGCGCCCACATCGCCAGACCAGCCAGCAGGATTCCCAGCAACGCGAGGTTCCACTGGGATAGCGTCGGTACGGCTGAAACAGCAGTAGCATAGCAGTAGCATTGACTGCGAATCGGCGGCATACTGGATGGCCTCCGCAATGTCGGAGTACGCGGCCAGGTCGTTCGCATCCACAGCTATGAGCGGCATAAATGCGGCTATGCCAACTCACGCCGGCCACGCCAATCCCGTTGTTGCTGGCCGCCGCTATGACTCCGGCCACCGCGGTTCCATGGCCCAGCAGGTCCGATGTGTCGGAATTCGACTTCACGAAGTTCCAACCCGGTGCCATGTTGGATGCCAGGTCGGGGTGTGTTCCATACACCCCCCCGTATCGATTACGGCGACCACCACCGAGGCGGAGCCGGTAGTTACGCTCCAGGCCTGTGAGCTTTGAATCTTAGACAGGTGCCGTTGCGAGACGAATCCAGAGTCATTCGGAATCTCCCCCGAAAGGCTCACATGACTAAACCTGCCCTTATGGTAATAGACAGGCGCCAAAAACAAGCCGGCCAAAATTCCGGAATTACGGGCTAAGTCTTTTCAATACAGTCGCAAAAAATATTTCATAAATCACAGTAGTGACTGTAATCCGGCCATTATGCCGGAGTGGCCGGATTATTGCCGATTGATTTCAGCCTCTTCCAAACAAAGGCAACCAGCAGTGATGCGAAGGCAATGAGGCCCCAGTCGGAAAGCGTGGGGATGCTCGAAACCGAGCCCACGGTCACGGTGGCGGTGTTGCTGACCGTTCCGGCCGTTGGGGTTTGGGTAGTGGTTACGCCCGAAGTGGTGTTGTTGTTGCCGCCGGCCGTGCTGCTCGTGACGCTGAAGATCACCGTGCAACTGCTGCTGGCCGGAATCGTGATCCCCGTGAAGCTCAGCGCGGTTGCGCCCGCGCTCAAGGTGGCCGGAGTGGTTCCCACGCAGGTGCCGCCCACGGCTCCGCCTACCGCGCTCATGTTGACCAGAGTGTCGGTGAATGAGCCGTTGCTCAGAGCCGAGGTATTACTGTTCGACAGGGTCAGGGTCACCACGGAAGTACCGCCGGATTGTATCGTGGCCGGATTGAACGCCTTGGCGATGGTCGGGGATGCGGCGTTCACGGTCACGGTAGCCGAGCCGGTGATCGTCCCGTTCCCCGTGTCGGTCGCGGTGATGGTCTGGCTCCCCACAGTCTTCAGTGTGGCGGAGAATGTATGCACTCCGTTGTCCCCGGTCGTAAAGGTGTAATCGGCCGGCAGCGTTGCGGCTCCATCGGTGCTCGTGAAATGCACGGTGCCGGTGTAGCCCGTGGCGGTATTATTCGACACGTCTATCGCCCTTACCGTGAAATTGAATGCCGTCCCGGCGGTGGCCGTGAGCGGCGCCGTGACCACCAAGAGCGCGGCTGGCGCAGCCTGCACGGCGGGGGCCAGAAGCGCAAGAAGAACAGGTATTGCGAGCGCAGCCATAACACGAGAACGCGCTTTAGTTAACACAGGTATTGCCCGCGAAAGTTTCTGCATCTCGATCTCCACCTTTACTTCAGAATCTCCACCTTAACTTCAGAGCCACCCGCCCGTTATGCGGTGCGGTTCCCCACATTGTACACCTGCCAGGGCTACCGTGGAAGCCGGTTTTCGGATCCTTTTTCGAATATTGGGACGAAAAAACCAAGTTAATTAGCTCTTTTTTCGTTTTGGAGGACTTTGGTAGTGCCTGTAACGCACTTTAGGCAGTACCACGGACTTTGCCATTGACAAAGTGAAGAAGCCCCATTTAGACTTAGCTGGAGGCGACAAGAACCATGAAATCCCGAACAGTGCGAATTGAGACGATTTCCTTGACTTTGCGAATGGCTAACTATGTGGGAGTTCTCCTGGTAGTGGCTGCCTTGGGTTTTCCTACGGCTAACGCCTCGTCCGTCTCGCCGTTTTTCGGCGTTGGTTTCGAGTGCCAGAATACTTTGGTCCCGGTCGATTGTTCGCCGACCGCCACGCCACCGCTGGCTTACATTTCGGACACGGGCGACTTTTTTGGAGAGAATTTCACCAGTACAGGGCTCGCGTCGATTATTCAGTTGTCTCTGAACACTCTGATCGGTAACGCTCTGAATGCTGGTCAAACGGAAAGCTTTAATGTCTCGGTCAACGGAATTGGGGTGGGGAGCGTGTCCGTGCCCGGCTCGGGTGCAGCCTCTCCAGGCACTTCACAAACGCTGACGCAGGTGTTCAACTTCAGTCCGATTTCCGGGCTTTCCGGGTCTAACTACAACATCCTATTTACGGTTGCCTCCCCAGGCATAGGCTTAGGGTTTGGCTCTATCGGCTTCAACCACGATGGAACGTCCTCCTCGGTGACCTTGACGACGCCGACGGCGACGCCGGAGCCCGGCACCATGCTTCTGTTGGGTGTTGGCCTTCTCGGTCTCGTTATCCGCGGAATGAGAAAGGCCTGAAGCCGCGAAGGGCAGCGGACCGTTTCTCCCACAAGGCCCGTTTAGCGCTCTCGGAATGACGAGCCTCTAACCGCTTCCATCCGCATCGGAACCCCCACCCTCCTGGGTTCCCCGTGACTTAAAAGCCGTCCTCGAAATAAGCGTCGCCTGGTGTAGTTCCGCCCCCTCGTGCGCGTTGCGTCCGGACGCTCTGGCGACCGCCGGGCAGTTTCCCCTTATGTTGAGGCGGAAANNAAAGCGTCCGTTCAGATCTCCGACACCCGTAGTAAAAGAAAGTATATACGGAACTGGGGAAAGTCCGGTAGAATAATCTGGCGGGTGGGCAGTTGTGCGCACCGGGGATAGGCGTTTCCTCCTGATCCTGGTCCTCCGCGTCCAGTGCAGAAGTGCTCGCCCGCGAAGCTCTCAGCAATCGGCGGTCAGCAGTCAGCCAAAACAGGCTGGCGCTTGTTCCTGAAGCTGAACGCTGAGAGCTGAACGCTGAATGCTTTCAAGCTACCGGCTTAGGCCCTGGACGCCCCAAAGCGATGGTTGCCTGCGACAGCAGTTCCACCCCCCGCGTTCTCCGCACCCACTCCAGACCGGCTCGTTTCCGGCGTTCCAGGATAGAAGTGCGGGAATATACCAGGTAACATTTACCCTCCCGCGTGGCCGAATTCTCGCTGCCGGTCACCTCAAGCGCCAGTTTTCGTTCCAATGTCCGCAGATTGGCCTTCACGCTCACCCAGCTCAGCCTGGTCATTTGCGCCAGACGATGGTACCCGATCCGAATCGTCCGGTCCGCATCCCCCAGGTCGCTGACCGGAGACGCCGCCTGCCACAAGACCTCGTACACCGCCTGCTCCGCCAGCGAGTGCCCATCCTCCACCATGGTGGCTCTCCGGATCCGCCCTTGCCTGCCCTGCCGTACGAACACCGGCGGCAAGACCGCAGGCGCCACCGGGCTCGGGTATGGCTGTGGAATAGCCGCTGTTGCGCCTACGGTGCCCGCCTTGGCCCCCGTTTCCATTTCAAGGCCCTGATTATTACCCTGGACCGGGGCAGGATGCTCCAGGAACGAAACAAAGCCCGACATGCCGGCATTGCTCATGAGCTCGTCATACGAGATCGGCTCCATGGGATGGCGCCGTTTTGTCACCGTGGGTGGCAATTTCCGTCTCCTAACAGTTCCATCAACTTTCCCAGCGCGCTCTGATAGTCTTCCAAAGCCTTGGCCCGTGGATCGAAGTCCACTAGAAATCGCTTCGCCCGGCTGCATTTGGTCACCGTGGTATCGGTCCGGATGCCGGGCAGTAGCGGAATATTGGTTCGGGCGGATAATTCCTCGAGTGACGCGGACACTACTTCCGTGATCTGCAATCGCCGGTCCACCATGACGGGCAGGATCGCCACCGGCGAGATGGCCATCCGGATCAGGGAACCCAAGGTCCGGGCCGTTTCGATACTGGCCGCCGCGCCTTGCAGGCTCAGCGGATCCATGCTCACCGGAATCAGCAGGTACCGGGCATAGGTCATCGCGCACGTCTGCAAGAGGTTGATCGAGGGGGCCACATCGATCAAAACCGTGTCGTACTCCGATTCCACCTGGGAAAACAGGTTGGTGAACACGAACTCCCGCGCTACCTGCCCCATCAGATAGCCTTCCGTCTTTACGGTTTCGCGATTGCTGCACAGCACGTCCACTCCCGGGCAGGCTCGCACCGCGCAGTCCTTGAACAAGTGGTTGTAGATCACGAAGTCGTGCAGGTACTTGGTCGGCTTGAGGCCCAACACCGTCCCCATCGATCCCTGGGGATCGGTATCGATGATCAGCACGCGCTTGCCGCGGTCCGCCAGGAAACGCGCCAATGTGTGCACCGTAGTTGTCTTCGCTACGCCGCCGCGTTGGTTCAAAATGACCAGCCTGGTCATCTCGCCCCTTGCCTCTCGCTTAAAATCCTACGGATGGACTCGATATCCTGTAGCGTCCAGCGCCGGTACCGGTTCACCGGATGGCGCACCGGCTCGGGAATGAACTGGGCCTTCAGCCAGTTTTTGAGGGTCTTCTTGGTGATACCGAGGATTTCCGCAACCTGCCCGGTCCTCAAGTAAGAGATTTCGTGGCGGTCTTCGGCTGGAAGCATCATGCTCACCAATCTGAGCCTCTGATCTTATTCTGACGTCACAGCTCCAGTCAAGCCTCAAAAGTGGGGAAAGTGGGGAAAGTGATGAAAAGCCCGCAATTTTCGTGGGTAGGACAGACGATCGTCTTTTGTCGTCTGTCAGACTGATGGAACAGGCGCTCCAATGCCCGCTGAAAGCCCGGCCCTTCACACTAGTTCTGGCCCTCCTCTGTAATGGGCAAGGTCACCGTGCGCTTCCCCTCCGTATCTTCTACCTGCACCGTGGTCGCCTGGATTCGGATCACGCGGTACCGCTTCTTTACCATTTCCCCTTCCGCTGCGATCGCGATATCTTCGCCATCCATGAAATAGCCCGTCCTTTTCCCGTTGTTGCGCACCACCATCGAAAAACCATAATACTTAAGCTGGATCGGCGGTATCACCGGGGGAGGGGGCGGGGGCTCCACTTTGGGCGGCGCCGGCGGCTTCGGACCAATCAGACTCACAATCGTCTCGGGCCCCTTGGGCAGTTCCACCTTCGGCGGCGGTGGCTGTCCCATCTGAAACAGGTTCCGCGCTCCGCC
>PMTT01000512.1:0-8998 GCA_003167275.1 Bryobacterales bacterium
GATTCGGAGTTCGTGCACCTGGCGTGGCGGCAGAGTCACCCGGATTTGCGGAACCTGCCGTTCCCCATGCTGGCGGACATCAAGCGCGAGTTGTGTACCGCCTTGGGCATCCTCGACCCGCAGGAGGGAGTCGCCCAGCGCGCTACTTTTGTAGTGGACCCACACAACAGCATCCGGTTCGTGTCGGTGAACGATTTGTCGGTAGGGCGGAATCCCGAGGAAGTGCTGCGCGTGCTGGATGCGATGCAGACCGGGGCGCTGTGCCCTTGCAACTGGCACCCCGGCGAGGCGGTGCTGACGCCGGTGGTTTGAGAGCCGCCGTAGGGTATGCTTTAGCTTGCCCAGCGCCCCCGGGCCTTTCTGGAATGGCGGGCAAGCTAAAGCATACCCTACGGGGGCTGCTATAATTGCTACCAGGGAGAAAACTGGGATGTTAAAAAGTCTGTCTACCGTGGTAGTAGTGTTGGCCACGGCCGTGTCAATTTCCTTTGCTGACGCCGTTCCTGCCCGCACCGTTCACGGCAACTACATCGAAGCCCGAACCGCCGATGTCTTCACCGGCGCCTGCTTTGCCAATGGCGAAGCCGAACAGGTGGGCCGGGAGGCCGTCTTCGGCTGGAAGATCGCGAATGGCGACTGGCATGGCGTCAGCCTGGCGGGGCTCTCGGTGGTCGGCGTCGTCCGCTCCGAGCATACCCTGGGTCTCGCGTCTGAGCCGGTGAATCCCACCAAGGCGGTGCTGATCGTGGACAACCGCGCCAACGCCGAACAGCGCCTGGCCCTCCAGAGCTTCGCGAAGCACATGGCCGGCGACCTGTTGAAGGATGTCGTGAAGGTGGATTACGCCCCGATCGAGCTGGCCATTCAGGATGGCAACATCCACGGCGGCACGGCCAAACTCACGGCGGGTTCGCTGGCGTCGATCCAGACGCGGGCGCTGAATGCGGGCGACCACGTCTGCGGCAATGAAGAGGTCTGGTATCCGCCATTGAACAGCATGGATCATGCCATGCCCGCCTATGCTCTCGACAATTCCTACACCGGCGATGGCTTGGGCGAAACCTGGCACAACCGCCTGCGGCGTAGCGGATTTCTCGGAACGTTCCAGGTCCCGGCTGAGTAATGGCGGCGGGAGCATCTGGAATGGCGCCGTCGGGCAGGGCCTTGGCACAGGGCCGCGGGTCCGTCCTGCTGGCGCTGACCCTGATGTTTTTGACCGGCGCTGTGGCGAGCGGCGCCGAGTACCTGGTTTACGCAGGCACCTATACGAAGGGCGCCAGCAAGGGCATTTACGCCTATAGGTTCCAGACCACCAACGGGAAGCTGACACCGCTCGGAGTGGCGGCGGAATCGGTCAATCCATCGTTCCTCATCGACGATGCCAGCCATCATTTCCTGTACGCGGTGAATGAAGACAATAATGGGGCCCAAGCGGGCAATACCATTAGCGCCTTCGCCATAGACGCCAAGACCGGGAAGCTCACGCTTCTCAATCAGGTGTCGGCGCGCGGAGTGTGGCCATGCCACCTGGCGCTCGACAAGACCGGCCGTTGGCTGGCGATCGCGAATTATGGGAGCGGCACCATGGGGATCCTGCCGGTCCACCCCGATGGCCGGATCGGAGAAGCTACCGTCGTGGGGCGCCATGAAGGCACCGGTCCGAATCACGAGCGGCAGGAAGGGCCGCACGCGCACGAGGTGGTCTTTTCTCCCGACAATCGTTTCCTGCTGCTGGCCGACCTGGGGCTCGACAAGATTTTTGTGTACAGTTTCGACGCCGCCAAGGGGACGATGTTTCCGGCGGAACAGCCCTTCGCTCAGGTGGCACCCGGGGCCGGCGTGCGGCATCTGGCGTTCCACCCGAACGGCAGGGTCGTATACGCCATCAATGAGATGGGCTCCACGGTGACGGTCTTTCACTTCGATCCGGCGAAGGGCACGCTCGCCGATTTCCAGTCCATCTCGACGCTGCCTGCAGCTTTCAAAGGTTCGAGCACCACTGCGGAGGTGGCCGTGAACGCCGCGGGCACGGTCCTCTACGGGTCGAACCGGGGGCACGACAGCATCGCGATTTTCTCGATCGACCCCGAGAAGTTCACTCTGATGGCAATGGACCACGCCCCGACCCTGGGCAAGACGCCGCGCCATTTCGCGCTCGATCCCACGGGTGGCTATCTGCTGGCCGCCAACCAGGACACGAACGACATCGTAGTGTTCCGGGTCCACCCCACTACGGGGCAGCTTACCCCGGTAGACCGCCCGGTCACCGACGCCCCCATGCCTGTCTGCATTTTGTTTGTGCAGTAAAAACTGGAAAAACCTGGGGACACGGAAAAACCTGGGGACAGACGGGACGTTTCACCAATAAGAAACAGAAAACGTCCCGTCTGTCCCCGTGTTTCCTGTCCCCGTGTTTTCTTGTGTTTTCTGGTTTTCTGGGCAAGCTAAAGCATACCCCACGGTTACTGAAGCGCGTCGCGAATGCGCGTGGTCAGCATGTCCACGAAACGGTCTGGTTTGAAGCCGTTCATGCGGCTGAAGATCCGGCCGTGCCGGTCGGTGAGGATGGTGGTGGGGATCGAGGTGATCTTCAGCGCGCGCGAGAGCCCATCTTCGAAGTACACGGGGCCCCCCCACTTCACTTCGTCCAGGAAAGGCTTGACCATGGTCCGGTCTTCGTCGGTGTTGATCGAGAGGAATACCACGTTCGGATTGTCCTGGAAGCGCTTTTTCACCTGTTCGTAGAGCGGATGCTGGGCGCGGCAGGGTCCGCACCAGGTGGCCCAGAAATCGAAGACCACCACCTTGGATTTCAGAGCGGACAGGCCGAACTTCTGCCCATCCAAGCCGGCCAGGGTGAACTCCATGGGGTCGGTGAGCTGGGCGTTGGGGTCGGTCGCGCGCAGGCGCAATTCGCGAGTGTGAATCAGGGCCACGTTGCGGTCGTAGGCTTCCAGCACGAGTTCGCCAAGGCCAGCTTCGGAGCCGTGCGCCTGGCGATAGAGCTCGCCCATGCGGCCGCGGTCCCGTGCACGGTCGGCGTCGGTGGCGCGAGGGTCCGGGATGGCGAAGGCATCCGCCAGCGCGGAGGCGGCCTCGGCCGGCTTCCCCAGGCGTTCGTACCAGCGGGCGATCTCGCGGGCGGCGTCGGCGCAGGGCCAGGTGTCGAAGGCCCGCTGGGCGAGGGCGAGAGCCTCGTCCGGGCGGCCTAAGTTCCCGGTAGCCCGAGCCTCATACCCCAGGGCGCGGCCAATCCCGCGATCCGTCTGGTTCTGCCAGTCGGCGGCGCCACTGGCGGAGCGGGTGCCTGCTGTTTGCATCTTGCGGACCAGGTCCTCGTAGTGCCGCGCATATTTCAGGGCCCGTTCGGAGGCGTCCTTGGACTGATTGGCGGACTGATTGGCGGACTCATTGGCCGAGAGTGCGTGCGCCACGCGATCCAGAATCTGCAGGTCGTCGGGCTCATGGGCCAGCACGCGCTCGCCGTGCAGGATGATGCGGGCGTCGTCGTTGGCCTCCATGGAAGCCCGCACCGCCGCCCTCTCCAGTTCCTCTTTACGCGGTGAATTCGGGTATTTTTCCAGGTGCTTTTCGATGGCGCGCAGGTACTCCAGCGGGCTGGCGCCGGCCTCGGAAAGGGCGGTTTCCAAATCGTCCTGTTCTTGGGGGGAGACCTTAGGAGCCTGACGCGGCGCCGCCCTCTGCGGCGGTTGGGCAGTGCACCCACCGATCAGCGCCAGGAACAGCAGCCACTTCATGGTTTGGGGTTGCGAATGGCCTCGGAGATCTCCGCCGCCCGCACACGGGCCGTGTGCATGTAGGTCTCGTTCTTGGCGATGCGGTCCAGTGTGGGCAGGAACTGATCCAGGCCCACCAGGCGCTTGCGGTCGAACGCCGATCCGAGCAGGGTGAGGGATTTTACAACGCCCAGCCGGTCGTACTTGGCGGAGCGGTCGAGGTCGATATGGTATTCGGCCGATTCGGCCATGCGCTCGAACCAATCTAACAAGTCGCGGGCCGCGGGATCCTCGGAGAAATTGAACTTGGCCTCGCTCTTCTGGTCGCCGTTCTCGTACCGGAAGGTCTTGGTCCCCATGAAGGCCACCTTCAATGGCGATTCGAGCGGGTGCTTGAAGTAATCGAGCTTCCCTGCCAGTTCGAAGACCGTCTGGGTGTCCGCCGGGGTGAGTTGGAACTTGACGGGCTGGTCGTCATCCTCCGCCTCGCGGTACTCGGTGTTCCCGGACTTGTCGACGATCACCTGCATGAAGGCGGGGACGCTGCCCGGGAAGGATTTGGAGTAGACCAGCCGGGACCCGTCACCGGCAAAAACGGCGCTCGCGAAAAGCAGAATCAGGGACCATTTCATACCGATTTTCCAACCTAACGTGGGGCGGGCAATCCTGCCCGCAGCCGCCTTTCGAGGCGGCTTTCCGGGAGCAGGCCCCCGGATTTTCGCACTCTGCGCGCGCCGGCTAAAAGCCGGCGGCAGGCAGGATTGGCTGCCCCACTCTGCAATGTCCTACGCCAGCCTTCTGCTGGTGGCTTCGTGGGTGGCGTGGCAGATGGCCACGGCCAGGGCGTCGCATGCGTCCTCGGATTGGATGGCTTCCGCCACCCGCAGCAGCGACCGGACCATCATCTGCACCTGACATTTCTCTGCCCGCCCATAGCCCACTACGCTGATCTTCACTTCCAGGGGCGAGTACTCCGCCAATTCCATCCCGGCTTCCGCGATCACCAGCAGGGCGATCCCTCGCACGTGAGCCAGCTTCAGCGCCGTCTTGACGTTCGCCGAATAAAAAACCCCTTCCACGGCGCCCGATTCGGGATGATGCTCCCGTATCAGGCTGCGGAGCCCCGTAGCAATCTCCAGCAGCCGCTTTTCAAAGGGCCACTTCGTGTTGGTGCGAATGACCCCGGATGCCAGCAGGCGATGCTCGGCGCCATCGCTGTCGATCACGCCATAACCGGTGCGTTCCGAGCCGCAATCGATACCGAGCACGCGCACGCTATTGCGCCATCGCCTCCAACTCCTTCTCGTCGATATCGAAGTTGGAGAACACACTCTGCACGTCGTCGTGATCTTCCAGCGCCTCGCTCAGTCGCAGCATGCCGCTGGCGTTCTTGCCTTCCAGCTTGATCAGGTTCTTGGGGACCATGGCGATGCTGGCTTCCTCCGACGGAATGCGGCTGTTTTCCAGGGCCTTAAGCACCGCGTCGTGGGCTTCCGGGGCGGAGAGGATCATCCACCGGTCGCCATCGTCGCGGAGATCGTCGCCCCCAGCATCCAGCACGACATTCATGAGTTGGTCCTCGGTGACCTTGTCGCCCGGAACGTAGATCTGACTCTTCCGTTCGAACATCCAGGCGACGCTGCCCTGCTCGCCCATGTTGCCGCCGTTCTTGGAGAAGATGTGGCGGATATCGCTGACCGTGCGATTTCGGTTATCGGTGGCGACATTGACCAGGACGGCAGCGCCGCCTGGACCGTAGCCTTCGAACATGACTTCGTCAATCTGGCCGCCCTCGAGCTCGCCCGTGCCGCGCATGATGGCCTTCTTGATATTGTCCGAAGGCATGCTGACGCCCTTGGCGGCCAGGATGGCGGTGCGGAGACGGGGGTTGCCGTCCGGATCGCCGCCGCTACGGGCCGCGATCATGATTTCCTTAATAATGCGCGTGAACGACTTCCCGCGCTTGGCGTCGAGAGCCGCCTTCTTATGCTTGATGGTAGCCCATTTGGAATGGCCCGACATGTGAACCTCTCAGGTAGGCCCGGCCGCACCGGCCGGGAGGGACAATGTGAATGAATTCAACCTATTGAGGATAGCAGAATCGGGAATTGGGCTCAAGGTCAGGTTACGGCGGGTTTACGAAACGCCATCTCGAACCCTATGCCGCTCGTTCCCGACACGGCGCTGTTCACTCGATCGACTCGACCCTCAAGATTTCCGCGACTTGCTCGCGCAGGGCTGGTGCGTGATCACTCGCAGTTTGCCAGACAAGGGGCCAATAGATGCCGAAGTACTCGTGCACCAGAATGTTCCGCAGTCCCACGATGTCAGGCCACGGCACCGAGTTGTGCCGCGCCCTGATCTCCGGGCTCAACCGTGCGACCGCTTCACCGATAATCGTCAACTTCTGCGCTACGGCATAGCAGAGCGTCTCGTCGGCAAGGAAAGCGGCCTCCGTCCGCCCGGCGATCCCTTTCGCAATCCAGTCCAAAGCCTCCAGGACGTCGTTCAAGCGTTGCGGATCACGCCTCATAGATCAACTGGGCTTCCGCCAGCACCTCGGCCCGGATGAGTGGCTTCAGGGCAGGCTTGACGGCCAGATCGACGCGGCGGCCGAGGATGGTAGTGAGCTCCCGCATCATTGCCGACAGGCCCAATAATCCAGGGCGCGCGCCGGGCAGAAAATCGACGAGGAGGTCGATGTCACTGTCCTGACGCATCTGACCACGCGCGGCCGAACCGAAGAGGGATAGCTCTCTGACCTGATGGCGGCGACAAATGTCGGCGATCCCGGCCTCGGGCAAATCGATACCAGCAGCGATGCTCATAGCAGTTCTCTCTACCCCATTATCGCTAGTGTAGAGCGTACGCGTGAACGAGGGCATCCAACCGTAACCGCGCTTGACAACCTCTATGGGTGTAATGGGCCCCAATTTGCGCTAGCCTTGGATTTTCAGGCCCATGCATCGATACTTCGACGTGCGTCTCCGTGCCGTGGACTTTGTCCGCCAGTTCTCCGCCGCCGGTCCCGTCCTCGTCTTGGCTCCCGTCCGCGCGGCGGCCGAAGAGGTGGTGCTGGAAGCTTGCGGCAAGGCCCTCCTGGGCGTCCGCCGCCTGGCATTCCGCGACCTGGTGATGGAACTGGCCGCCGCGGAGTTGAACCGCCGGCAACTCGTGCCGGTGGGCCGCTTCGTGCGCGAAGCGCTGGCCGCCCGCGTCACCGCCGAGGCTCTCAGCGAACTCACTTACCTGCGGCCCGTCGCCCAATTTCCCGGCTTTCCCCGCGCCTTGACCGAGACCTTCGAAGAACTGCGCCTCAACGCTGTCGACCTCGACCGCCTCCGCGAGTGTGGCGAATCGGGTCCCGACCTCGCCCGACTCCTCCATGCCTACACGCGCGAACTCTCCGAGCGCCGCTTTGCCGATCACGCCACGCGCGTCGACCTGGCCCGCGACGTCCTGTCCGCCGCCTACAACACCCTGCGGCAGACCGCCGTCGTCGCGCTCGACCTCGTCCCCCGGACACACCTGGAACGTGAACTGCTCGCCTCGGTGATGGGGGCGGCGCGCTTGGGGCTGGAACTGCATCTTTCCCCAGCACTGGATGGGCAAGCTAAAGCATACCCTACGGGGCTCGCCTCCATGCAACGGTATCTCTTCTCCAGCGAACCCCTCCCACCGCGCGAGGAGGATGGCAGCGTGGTCATCCTCTCCACTTCCGGCGAGGCCCTGGAGTGCGTCGAGATTGCGCGCGCTATCCACACCGCGGCCGCCGAGGGGGTGCCCTTCGATCAGGTCGCCATCCTGCTGCGATCCCCGGAGCGCCACCAGCCGCTCATCCTGGAGGCCCTGCGCCGCGCTGGAATCCCCTCGCACTCCGCGCTCTCGACGCGCCGGCCGGACATCGCCGGGCGCAGCCTTCTTGCCCTGGTCTATTGCGCCGCCGAAGGGCTCTCCGCGTCGCGATTCGCCGAGTATCTCTCGCTCGGACAGACGCCCGAAGAGGATCAGCCGCCCACCCCCGCGCTTTGGGAGCGGCTGCTGGTGGATGCCGCGGTGATCGGCGGCCTTCCGCGTTGGGAAACGCGCCTCGCCGGCCTGCGCGAGGAGTTTCACCGGCGTCACGCCGCCGAGCCGGACGAAGCCGCGCGCGAGCGGCTGGCGCGCCGTATCGAGGCCGTCGAGAATCTCACGCGCCTGGCCCTGCCCGTGATCGCCCGCCTGGCGGCGCTTCCCCCGCACGCGCTGTGGGGCGAATGGATCGATGCGCTGGCCGCCCTCGCGGAGTTTGCCCTCCGCGATTCCGCGCGCGTCATCGAACTGCTGGAGGAGTTGGAGCCGATGTCGGACATCGGCCTCGTTTCGCTGGACGAAGTCGTACTGGTGGTGGGCCCGCGCCTGAATTCACTGGCGGCCGCATCTGAAGAATCGCGATTCGGACGCGTCTGGGTGGGCGGCGTCGAGGAGTCTCGCGGGCTGGCGTTCCGCCGGGTCTTCATCCCCGGCGTGAATGAGGGGCTGTTCCCACGCCCTCCGTCCGAAGACCCGCTGCTGCTCGGGGCCCAGCGCCGCGCTCTGGGAATCGAGCTACGCGCCGACGATACCGAACTGTTGCGCATCGCCGCCGCCTGCGCGTCCGAGCGTCTGACCCTGTCCTTCTCACGCCTCGACCTGCTCACCGGGCGGGAGCGCGTCCCGTCCTTCTATGCATTCGCGGCGCATCGCGCGGCCGGCGGACGGGAAATGGGCGTCCGCGAATTCGAAGCCCGTGCCCGGTCCGCCACCACCACGCGCATCGGCTGGCCCGCGCCACCTGACGCCGCCGGCGCCATCGACGATGCCGAGTTCGACCTGGCCACCCTGGCGCCGCTTGCCAAAGGCTCCGGCCAATATCTGAAGAGCCTTCCGGGTCGCTCCGTGTATTCGCTGCGCGCGCGCTGGACCCGCTGGCACAAGCCATGGAAGGCCGCCGACGGCTTGTTCATCGAGGAAATCGGCAGCGACGCCATGGCGAGGTACCTGCTGTCGCAGCGCGCCTGGTCGCCCTCCGGCCTGCAACAATACGCCCGCTGTCCCTATCGTTTCGCGCTGCATGGCATTCACGGCCTGCGCCCCGCCGAACAGCCCGTCGGCATCCAGCGCATGGACCCGGCCACGCGCGGCGAAATCTACCACGCCGTGCAATTCGAGCTGCTCCGCGACCTGGCACAGATCCAGGCGTTGCCCATCGCCCCGCACACGCTCGCCACCGCGCTCGACCG
>PMTT01000512.1:9003-16096 GCA_003167275.1 Bryobacterales bacterium
TTGGAACCGGACTGGACCCCGCAGTTCTACGAGCTCAGCTTCGGCCTCAGCGACCCAGCGGGCCACGATCCGCACAGCCGCCAGGAGCCCGTCGAGATCGAGGGCGGCTTCCGCCTGAAGGGGTCGATCGACCTGGTGGAACGCCATTCCAGCGGCGCGTTGCGCGTGGTGGATCACAAGACCGGCCGTGTTNNGGCGGCGGCGAGGTATTGCAGCCCGCCCTCTACGCCCTGGCCGCCGAAAAGATCCTCGGCGAGCGTGTGGCCTTCGGACGCCTCTACTACTCCACCATCGCTCAGAATTACCTGGCGATCGACGTGCCGCTCAACGATTGGTCGCGCAACCGTGCGGCCCAGGTGCTGCGCGTCATTGATGACGCCATGCGCGGCGGCTTCTTGCCTGCGGCCCCGCGCAAAGACGGCTGCAAGCGTTGCGAGTACCTGCCCGTCTGCGGTCCTTATGAAGAGGAGCGCGTCGCCGAAAAATCGCAGCCTGAGCTGAAAGCGTTGAAGGAGCTGCGCTCATGGCGATGAATAGCGCCGCTCTCGCTGCTGGGCTCGACCAGAGTTGGGTGGTGGAAGCCTCGGCCGGAACCGGCAAAACCACCGCGCTGGTGAACCGCATCGTCGAAGTGATCGCCGCCGGCACGCCCGTCGAGACCATCGTCGCCGTCACCTTCACGCACGCCGCAGCCGGCAACATGAAGCTGCGGGTGCGCCACGAACTGGAGCAGCGGCGCGCGGCCGAGCTCGATCCCGCGGTGCAATCCCGCCTGGCCGATGCGGCCCGATCGTTGGACCGCGCCTTCATCGGCACCATCCACGCCTTCTGCGCGCAACTGCTGCGCCGCCGCCCGGTGGAGGCCGGAGTCGATCCCGTATTTCAGGAACTGGCCCAGCCGGAGGCCCTGCGCGTCTTCAGCCGCGTCTTCCAGCGCTGGATCGAGCGCCGGCTCGCCGCGCCATCTCCCGCACTGGTCCGAGCCCTCGCGCGCCTTTCGTGGCGTGAGGAGCGCGATGGCGCCGAACCGCTCGATGCGCTGCGCCAGGCTGCCTGGTCGCTGGCCGAGTGGCGCGATTTCAACGCACCTTGGGACAAGCGCGACTTCGACCGCGATGCCCAACTTGAGGCGCTGCTGCGGAAGGCGGAAGGCACGTTGGACCTGCGCAATCGCTGCTCCCGCCAGCACGATCCCCTGTACGACGGACTGCAACCGCTGGCCGAACTCCTGGAGCGTGTCGAGCGCGCCCGCAATGCCGGCCGCTTCGACGCCAACCTGGTGGAGAATGAGATCCTGCGCCTACCGCGCGATCTGCGCTGGCTCAAACGCGGCTCAGGCAAGTACGGCGAAGGAGTTTCGCGCGAAGCCGTCGTCGCCTCCTGGGACCAACTGCAGGCCGCCATCGAGGAGTTCGGACGCCACGCCGATGCCGACCTGGCCGCGCACCTGCGCGACGAGTTGTGGGAAGCTGTGGGTCTTTATCAGCAGCAGAAGAAGCTGGCCGGGCAGCTCGACTTCATGGATCTGCTCCTCTACGCCCGCGACCTGCTCCGTCACGATGGCGCGCGCGCCCAACTGCAGCAGGATTACCAGCGCATCTTCGTCGATGAGTTTCAGGATACCGACCCGCTTCAGGCCGAGATTCTGCTGCTCCTCGCCGCCGCCGATCCCGCCGAGCGCGACTGGCGTAAGGCCACCCCCGCCGCAGGCAAGCTCTATGTGGTGGGCGACCCCAAGCAATCCATCTACCGCTTCCGCCGCGCCGACGCCCGACTCTTCCGCCGCGTCTGCCACGACCTCACCGAGGCCGGCGTCGCCCGGCGCGAGCTGACCAGCAGCACGCGCGGCACCCGCACCATCCAGGCCTTCGTCAACGCCGCGTTCTCGAACACCATTCCCGATTACCTGCCGCTAGAGGGTGGCGTGGCTGACCCGCCGCAACAGCCCGGAGTGGTCGCTCTCCCCATGCCGGAGCCGTATGGTACGCGCAATCTGTCCAACGCCCGCATCGAACAATGCTCGCCCTCCACCGTGGCCGCATTCATCCAGTGGTTGTGCAGAGACAGTGGATGGAAGGTCCGCGACCGCTCCACTGGCGCCTGGGTGCTCGTTCAGCCGGAACACGTCTGCATCCTGTTCCGCCGCTTCACTAATTTCGGAATCGACCTCACGCAGGAATACGTGCGGGCGCTGGAGGCGCGCGGCATCGCGCACCTGCTGGTCGGCTCGAAATCGTTCCATCGCCGCGAGGAGGTGGGCACGTTGCGCACCGCGCTCCGCGCCATCGAGTGGCCCGACGATGAGTTGAGCGTCTTCGCCGTGCTGCGCGGCAGCCTGTACGCCGTGCTCGACGATACGCTGCTGAAGTTTCGCAATGCCCACGGGCGCTTCCACCCCATTCGCGAACTGTCCGAAGATCTCGACCCCGAGTTCTTTCCCATCCGCGCCGCTTTCCAGGTGTTGCGCGAGCTGCATCGCCGCCGCAACTACCGGCCCATCGCAGACACCATCAACGAGTTGCTGGAGGCCACGCGCGCGCATGCGGGCTTCGCCTTCCGCAAAGGCGGCGAGCGCGTCCTGGCCAATGTCTTCCGCCTCACCGACCTGGCGCGCAGCTTTGAGGCCAGTGGCGCGGCCAGTTCCTTCCGTGCCTTCGTCGAATACCTGGAGACCGAGTACGAATCGGGCGACGCCGGCGAAGCTCCGGTGCTGGAGCGGGAAGGCGGGGGCGTCCAGTTGATGACGGTTCACAAGGCCAAGGGGCTGGAGTTTCCCGTGGTGATCCTGGCCGACCTCACCGCCAAGCTGACCGGTCCCCAGGGCGGCGACCGCTACAGCGTTCCCGAGCGGCGTCTGTGCGCGCAGCGCCTGCTGTGGTGCGCTCCGTGGGAGTTGGTGGATGCGGGAGAAGACGAGGCCAAAGCCGATGAAGAAGAGGCGTTGCGGGTTGCCTATGTGGCTGCCACTCGCGCGCGCGACCTGCTGGTAGTGGCCGCCATCGGCGAAGAAGACCGGCAGGGCGGATGGCTGAGCCCGCTGCACGATGCGCTCTATCCGACCAAGGAGCGATGGCGCATCTCCGCGAACGCGCCCGGTTGCCCCAGGTTCGGTAGCGCCACGGTCCTCAACCGCCCGCCCGAGCAGACCGAGGAAGTCTCGGTGAAGCCGGGCCTCCACTATCCTAAAGCCGGCAGCCACACGGTGGTCTGGTTCGACCCCGCGGTGCTGGCGTTGCGCGTGGCCAAAGCCGAGGGCGTGGAGAACGAGCAGGTGCTCAGCGGTACCACCGAACAGGCGGTCGAGGGCCTGCGCCGCTACCAGGAATGGAAGGCCGCCCGCGCACAAAAGCTGGAGCAAGGCGCCGTTCCCCGATACCAGGTAGCCAACGCCGAGACTCTCGGAACGGTCGCCGAGGCGGAGCATATCCCTGTGGAAACCGTCACGCTGCCGGTGGCCGCCGGCCGTCCCACAGGCCGGAGATTCGGCCGCGTGGTTCACGATATTCTGCAGCACGCCGCCACGCCCGGAGAAGCCGTGGACTTGGCGGATGTCTGGGGCCGCCGCCACGGCGCCAGCGACGAGGAGTGCGCGGCAGCCGGAGAAGCGGCGCGGCAGGCGCTGGAGTTTACCGCGCGAGCCTGGCCCGCCGGGGCCGAACGCCATCGCGAATTGCCGGTGATGGTCCGCCTGGAGAACGGCGCCCTGGTGGATGGCCGCATCGATCTCGCCTGGTGCGATGGCGACTCATGGACCGTGGTCGATTACAAGACTGACCGACGGGAGAAGCGCAGCGTCGCCCAAGTGCAGATGTACGCGCTAGCCTTGGAGCGCGCCACAGGATTGCGAGTGCGGGTGATCGTGCTGGAGGTGTAACACTCGCATTGGGTCTGAGTTAAATTCAACTATACTGGGAAAAGGACACCACGTATGACAACCGAACAACGCATCTCCCGCACAGAAGCGAACCTTGACCGGCTGGCCACCGTGGTGGACACACTCGCTAGCAGCGTTGTCGCACACGACGACCAGATTGAGTCCCTTATCGCCGTCACCGAGAATCTTAAGACCGCCACCGAAAACCTCAAGGTCGAAAGCGAACGGCACAGCGCTCAGATTGCCAGCCAGAGCGCGCAAATTGCCGACCTCGCACGACAGTTCCAGGCCTAGATCAACACTCTGCCCCGCCACTGAGACCCGACGTCTAGCGCCTTTAGATCGTGGCAAGGCCCCCGAGCGAGCCCCGACTCCACCTTCCATCTGTTGAAATGCGCGCGGGCAGCCGCCTAGCCTAGCCTAGCCCTAGCCGAGGGTCTACCCCTCCGCCTCCGACTCCCGCTCCAGTCCCGCCCGATCGAGAATCCTGAGCTGATGGCCCTGTACGCGTATCAGCCCCTCTGCCCGGAAGCGCGCCAGATTGCGCGACACTACCTCCCGCACGGTGCCCAGCCGCGACGCCAATTCCTGATGCGTGAGCGGCATGTCGAACTCGTCGGCGCCGGCCACGCCGGCGGCGTCCAGTAGCAGGCGCGCCAACCGCTCGGTGACGCTGCCGAAGGTCATGGATTCAACCACCCCCACCAGGTGCCGCAGGCGGTGTCCCACCACCGCCAGGACCTTCAGCGCCACATCGGGATATTGTCGGCACACCTGCTGAAAATCGCTCTTATTGAGGAACAGGGAAACCACCGGCTCAACCGCCCGCACCGATGCCGGATAGGGTCCGCCGTCGAAGAGTGGCAGTTCCGCGACCGTGGTGGGAGCCGACTCCAACGCCAGCATCATCTCTCTTCCGCCGGCCGAAGTCTTAAAGATCTTGACGCTGCCTTGCACGATGAGGAAAATGCCCGCGCACGCTTCGCCCTCCCAGAAGAGCATTTCCCCGGAGCCGAAACGCCGCTCCACGGCGCGTTGGGCGATGGCCTGAAGTTCGCTCTCGCTCAGACTGGCGAATAGCGCGATTTCCGCAAGGGAAGCGTGTTTCGGGGTCAAGTGATCATGATATCGCGAGGCCGGCCGCCCCGGATTCCCTGGTGCATCCGTCCGCTATCAGTTGCCTGTCGCCTCGTTTTGTCCCCCTCGGGGAAAACCAGTCACACCTTCTGAGGGAGCGATTGCCAGGCTCGCCTCACACCCCGCCTGGGGTTGACGCCCGGACTGCCCGCTCGAAAGCCCATCCGCGGATGTGATTGATCTGCTCGCTCATGGTGCGCGAGAGCGGCACAATCTTGACAGCGACGCGGATGAGATCATCCTCGCTCACCGGCCGGCCTGCGAGTTTGGCCTTAATCAGGGCCGACACCACACACTGCTCAATCTCGGCGCCCGCCCACCCATTCGTAAACTGGGTCAGTTTTCCTAGGTTGAATCCAGCCACATTCACCCCCCGGCGGGTGAGGTGAATTCGGAAGATCTCGATCCGTTCGCCATCGAGCGGCAAGTCCACGAAGAACACCTCGTCGAAGCGCCCCTTGCGAATCATCTCAGCGGGGAGCAGGTCAATTCTGTTGGCGGTGGCGGCGACGAACAGCCCACGGGCCTTCTCCTGCATCCAGGTGAGGAAGAATGCAAAGATCCTGCCCTGTTCCCCGCCGGACTCGGTCGACGTGATCCCCATCTCGATCTCGTCGAACCAAAGAACCGCCGGCGCCATGTCCTCCATCCTTCTGCATGCTTCTACGAATGCGCCCTCCGGCTTGCCGTGCCGCCCCGAGAAGATTTCGATCATAGCTATGCGATAAAGCGGGAGACCGAACGCAGAAGCGATGGCCTTGACCGAGAGGCTCTTGCCGCAGCCGGGGATCCCCATGAGGAGGACCCCCTTGGGCACGATTTCGTCGGTCAGGCTGTCGCGCATCCGAAAAAGCTCCCGGCGCTCCAGCAGCCATTTCTTCAACTCGCCGAGGCCGCCGATCTCCGCGAGCCCCCCAGGCTCGGGAATATACTCGATCACGCGGCTGCGGTTGACTAAGAGGCGCTTCTCTTCGAGCAAGACCGGCAGGGACTCAGGTCCCAGAGATGGGTTCGCGGACCGTGCCCGGCGCAAGGCGTAGCGAGTTTCGTCGAGCGTCAGCCCCTGCAGGGCACCCGCCAGTTGGTACAGTGTTCCTTCGCTGACAGAACCGTTCTCGCCGCCCGGCGCGAGTAACTGCGCCTCTTCCCGCAGGACTTCGACCAGCTCGATCCGATCGGGCGGCCGAAGCTCCAGAAAGAAGACGCTCCGCTCGATTTCCTCTGGAATGAATGCGACCGGGGATGTGATGACCACAAACTTCTGCTGGTCCAGACAGCTTTCGTAAACGTCCCGCAGACGCCGGCGGACCTCGGGAGATTCGCGCAGCGGCTCATGGAAGTCCTTGAGGTGGAAGATCGCCGCGCCCCTGTATTCGACGATGAAATCCAGAGCGGTCCGCGGAGACAGAGTGCCGGCCTCGGCTGGTTCGCGATCGCGGCGGAGGCCCTCGGTGAGACTCCAGGTCCAAATGGGTATTGGCGGGGAGAATCGCCCGAAGGCTACTTCCCGCAGCACGCTTCCGACCCGCTGTTCTTCGACCGAGCGGATGTACGTGAGCGGGCGTCCGGACTCGAAGGCCCCCCAAATCGTGGTTGCCGCACGGCTTTCGACAGGAGGGGCTTGGGGCGGTGCGGGCGAAAGACCGCTAGACTGGCTCATTGCGCCTCATCTTGAGATGACATCTTTTAAGACGTCGTGCGGGCGGAAAGAGTCTTTGGCTTATGGACGTCCAGATAGGGCCGGAGCTTCGCCATAGCTGCTTCCACGCTGACTCCGTACTTGGCGCGCAGGGCGTCTATCTTGCCGTGCTCGACGAATTGATCGGGCCAGCCGATGCGCACAACTGGAGTCCCCAGGCCGGCATTGCTTAATTCCTCCAGAACCGCGCTGCCGAACCCTCCTTTGAGGACGTGGTCTTCCATAGTCAGGATTACGTCCACGGACCGGGCGTAGAATTCCAGCATCTCCACATCGATCGGCTTGGCGAAACGGGCATTGATGACGGCGGCGGAGATCCCCTCGCTCTCCAGTTTGAGCGCGACGTCGCTCGCCATGGGCACCAGGGCGCCAATCGCGAAAAT
>PMTT01000512.1:16169-20226 GCA_003167275.1 Bryobacterales bacterium
GGACCATCGTCGGCGGAAAGGCCCCCGCGGTCCATGCAGAATACTACCGGCAGATTCTGCAGACAGACATCATGCACGATCGGGTCAAACGCACGCTGCAGAAATGTGGAGTAGATGGCGCAAAATGGCCGCAAACCCTTGGCCGCCAGGCCGGCGGCGAACAGCACGGCGTGCTCCTCGGCGATTCCCACGTCGAAGTACTTATCGGGATGGTGCGGCCGAAACCGGTCGAGTCCGGTGCCGTTGGGCATGGCGGCCGTGATAGCCACCACCTTGGGGTTGTAGTTAGCCAGTTTAACTAAGGTGTCTGCGAAAACCTCCGAGTAGGTTCGGCGGCTGAGAGGCTGGGTCTCACCGGTCTCCGGATCGTACGGACCAAGACCATGGAATTTCTTCTGCTTCTGTAAAGCGGGCTCGAAGCCCTTACCCTTCTGCGTGAGCACATGGAGCAAGACCGGGCGATCCTGCTTCTTCAAAAACTCGAAGGTCTTGATGAGCGTGGAAACGTCGTGGCCATCGATTGGACCATAGTATTTCAGCCCCAGCTCCTCGAATATGACGCTGGGCCAAAGCATGCCTTTGGCGACTTCCTCGGCTTTACGGGCCATGCGCAGCGCGATCTTCCCACCCACCTTTTCCACGAACTTTCCGGCGCGATCGTGCAGGTAGTCGTATTGGGGGCTGGTCACGATCTTATTCAGGTAGCTGGCGATCGCACCCACGTTCTTGTCGATGGACCATTCGTTATCGTTCAGCACCACCACCATGCGCTTGGTGTGGTGGGCGATGTTGTTCAGTGCTTCATAGGTAATCCCGCAAGTGAAAGCGGCGTCTCCGGCCACGGCGACGATGTGTTCCTTGCCTCCAGTCTGGTCGCGGGCTACGGCCATGCCAAGAGCCGCCGAAAGGGCTGTGCCCGCGTGTCCGGCGCCGTAACAGTCGTGCGGGCTCTCCGTACGCAACATGAAGCCGTTCAGGCCGCCTGGAGTTCGGATGGTGTTGAACCGCTCCCGGCGGCCGGTGAGCAGTTTGTGCACGTAGGCCTGATGGCTGACGTCAAACAGGAAATGGTCCGCCGGAGTGGAAAACACATAGTGCAGGGCGATGGTGAGTTCCACCACGCCGAGATTGGGGCCGAGGTGGCCGCCATTATTGGAGAGGACGGTAATCAGCTCCTCCCGTATTTCCAGCGCCAGTTTTTCCAGGTCGGGGATCTGAAGCCGCTTTAGGTCCGCGGGAGAATCGATGCCGTCAAGTATACGTGCCATGGGATCTACTCTGCAGTCGCACTGATGCCTGTGGATGGAGCGAGACGGGTAGAAGATTCGCGGTCACGCAAATCGCGCCCGGCATCCGCCAACCGGAAATTGATACTGGCCTTCCACATATAAGTATGATACCCCACGGCGGGGCTAACTATGCCAGGGCATACGCTCCCCGGGAAACCCTCCCTGCCAGCCACTTCCAGGACCTGGTTTTTCCTTGCCTTGCCCCCCGTGGCGGCGCGGGTCCACTTCCCGTCGTACTTTGGGTGGCGCCGATCCCAACACTATCCCAACATACTATCCTGCCCCGGACCATTTCTGAACCGGCCGCACTGGTGACGCCTGATTCGGCGGCTACGCGGGCGCCGTCTGGGTCCGGCCTGAATCTTCGATGTAGACACCGCAATACCAGGGAAACTGGTCAGGCGGCCATTTGCAGGAGCGGGCTTCCGTAAGATGGTGGCAATCAGCCGCCCCCCCGCACCGGCAGATGTAAGTAAAGTGCTACTGGCGGTTGTAGTCAGGCTGGGAGGGACCGGCAACGGGTCTAGTGGGGAGATGGCTCGGCCCGGCGGTCTTGACGGCACCTACTGCGAGCGCCGCGATGATAGCCAACCAGAGTGACAAGCGTTCCTGGAGCCGCCCCTTAGCAGGATCACCCGACCCCGGAAACCCCACTTTTGCCGATCAAACGAAGTCGCGCCTCGCCGATCGCGGGCGGTACCAGGGAAACACCTATGAATACCCTTTGAAAATGGGGGGCCGCCAAGGGTGGGGCACTGCCCTATGGAAGTGCAGGCCGAATCATCGGAAGGATCGAGCGGACCCAAAGTCCAAGACTAACTGCCACCACAATATCCGTCTAAATCTGCCTCAGTTCTGGGCAGTCGGGTACCCGGGAGGCCACAGGCCCGTGGTCCTGTACGTCCTCTTCCATACGAAGCCCCACAATGGCCCGTTAGAGCCCCCCACTTGGGATATTACCTCTGTGTCGGCCGTTTTTTGATCGGAGAAACATTGATCCTAAGAGAATTTTGGCTCACTTTTCGCTAAGTCGTGATAGACTGGCGGAGATGAGAACTGACTACAGCCTGCTCGAAGCTGCACTGATTGGGTACGAACATCAACGCGAGCTTCTCGCAGTAAAGATCGCGGAGATACAGCGTCAACTCGGAAGTGCCCCCGCGGCAACTTCAGACGAGGCGCCGAAAAAGCGTGTGATGAACGTGGCCGCGCGCAAGCGGATCGCACTAGCTCAACGGAAGCGTTGGGCCGAGTTCCACAAGACCCAGGGCGCTCCGGCGAAGAAGCGGATGATGAGCGCCGAGGGCCGGGAGCGTATTGCCGAAGCCACCAGAAAGCGCTGGGCTGAATTTCGGGCAGCGAAGGCGGCGGCAGCGGCGGGAGCCAGCAAACCAGGCAAACGCGGGAAGAAGGCTGCGGCGGCCGCCACGGAGACGGAAGAGGCGGCCACGTCGTAGCTTCTGATTCATCTGCCAGGCACGCCAATAGAGCCGTGATCCACGGAGTGTAAGGCGATCTTTATGCGTACCCTGGTGGTCGACGATAGCCCCGCAATCCGGATCCTATTGCAGCACATTCTGGCCTCTTATGGCGAATGTGTCGTGGCGCAGAACGGCCAGGAGGCGATTGATGCGCACAGCCGCGGCCTGAGCGAGGGCCGTCCATACGATCTGATTTGTCTGGATTTGGGGTTGCCCTATTTTGACGGCATCGCAGTGCTCTCGAAGATCCGCGCTGCCGAGGCTCAACGACAGTTGCCTGTCAAGGCTCGCATTGTGGTGGTCACTGCCTCGCGCGAGCCTGGCCGGACGCAGAAGGCTATCGAACTTGGGGCGGACGGGTGTCTCCTGAAGCCGGTTCTTGCCGAACAATTGATCCAGTACCTGAGAGATTTCGGCTTGGTGGGCAACGATAACGAACCGGCTTACGGGGCATTGATCCGGCAGATCGAACAGTTGTGCGATGCGGATGATATCCCCGTTGCGGTACTTGCAAAGATGATCCGTGAAATGGCGAGTTCAATCGACCGCCAGTCCTCGGGCGGCGATGCCACAGAGTGAACCCACCCTTAGCAACGGTGGGGCGGACGCCCTCGTCCGCGCCGGACCCCCTGGTCCGGCTTTTCGCTTGTCTCCAGGCTGGCCAGTGGGGAGCCGCCCCCGGTTCAGGTAAGTGACCTTGAGGATGCTACGCCGACGCGCTCAACCCGCGGCCGTCGCGCTTCCCACCAGGGTCGCAAGCAGGTTCCAGACGACACATAACGCAAACAGCAGATTCACCTTCCGGAGTAGCCCCGTCCGTCCCGAGCGCCACGCGAAGGTCGCCAGGGCGATCGCGACCGTTTTGGCGAGCGCCAGGGCTATTCCCGGATGAGCCGACCCTGCCAACGCTCCCCGGATCAGCGGATTGGCTTCCGCCACGCCATTGTGCAGGAACAGTAGGGTGGTGAGTGTGTCCATCACCTGAAGACAGATAAACGCCAATAAGATCATTCCCAGACAAACTAACGTCTTTGCCCTACGCGCGCCAATAGTACCAGTCCCGGTACCGGAAAAGATCCGCGAGGCATAGGCCAACGCTACCGGGCCTTCCTTGCCCCGCCGCATGGAGTCCGATTAGAATTGGCACGGTGCCCAAACACAGCCTGATCACGATCTGCCCTCTAGCCGCAGTGCTGCTTTTTTCCTGCGCCCGTCCCAAGCCGAGCGTGCCCGGCCCTCGCCCGCCTCAACCTGCTTTCCGACACGAAACGGGACGTAACGCCTCAG
>PMTT01000512.1:20275-23731 GCA_003167275.1 Bryobacterales bacterium
CCTCGACGAAGTGACTCAAGACCTCGCCGCGACCTTCGGCACCTGGGAGTCGCTCGGGCCTGGCAACGTGGGTGGCCGGACCCGGGGGCTTGTGATCCATCCTCAGGATTCCAACACGATGTGGGTCGGCGCAGCCACCGGAGGTGTATGGAAATCCACAGACGGCGGGCAGACCTGGAAACCGCAAACCGACTTTGCGCCGGTGCTTTCCATCAACTCCCTGGTGATGGACGCCACTGACCCCAACACCCTCTATGCCGGAACCGGAGAGCAGACCCAGAACTGGCGCGGCGCCGGAATATTCAAGACCTCCGACGGCGGTCAGACCTGGAACCAATTGGCAGCCACCAACACCCCCGACTTCTATTTCGTCAATAACGTTGCTGTCAGCAGGGTGGCGGCAACCCGTCTCTATGCGGCCACCAACACCGGCCTTTGGGCCAGCGCCGACGGCGGCGCCTCCTGGAAACTGTCGTTAGCTTCACCCGACGGCGGGCNNTGCCACCCTCCGGGCAGCCTGCAATACGCCATCTTTCGCAATTCCGACGCGGCCGGAAGCGGTACGTGGGCCATCGTCCAATCCGATCCGCTGATGTGGTACACGTCTCTGGCCATCGCTCCTTCGCAACCTGGCACGATTTATGCTGTTTCTGTCACCTACGCCTCGGGCACTTACGCGAAGGCCCTGCTGGCCGTTTATCGGTCAACCAGCGGCGGCGCTCCTGGGAGTTGGGAGACCCGCACCTCGAACCAGGATCCGAATCATCTGAACTCCGGGATTCTCAGTACCGACAGCGCTTACTCATTCGGCACCGGCTTTTGCACGGGAAGCAGTCCCAACTTCAATGGTCAGGCCGGTTACAATCTGTCTCTGGCGGTGGATCCCGTGGACCCGAACCGCCTGTGGGTGGCGGGAATCGGCATCTTCCGCTCCGACGACGGCGGCGCCAATTGGGGCTACGCCTACAACGGGAACCACCCCGACCAGCATTTCCTGGCATTTGACCCCGGTTTCGACGGAATCTCGAACCAGGTGCTGTACAACGTGAACGATGGCGGCATCTACAAGACTTCGCAAGCCAGAGCTAAGACCGGAACCTGCTCCTCCACCAGTTCCGCGGTCAACTGGACCACGCTCAACAACGGCTACGCCACCACGCAGTTCTATCATGGGGTGCCGTATCCCGGCGGCGGCGCCTATGTCGGCGGGACGCAGGACAACGAAACCGTGCGCGGCAACGATGCCCGGGGCCCCAACCAGTGGGACTACATCTATGGCGGCGATGGAGGGGTCTCCCGCGTGGACCCCGCCAATGTCGGCATCCTCTATGTGGAGTACACACACGGCGCGATGGCCAAATCGGTAGACGGCGGCAACACCTTCCAGAATGCGGTCACTGGGATAACTGAGAGTTCCAGCAACTTCCCGTTCGTCGCCTGGTACCTGTTCGATCCCAACGACTCTCTGCGGCTCTACGTCGGCGGAACGCAACTGTGGCGCACCGAGGATGGCGCCGCTCATTGGACCGCCGCCAGCGCATCCATAGGCCCGGTCAATGGAGCCCTCGACAACATCCGCTCCATCGCGGTCTCGCCGGCCGACTCCAACCTGGTCCTCTTCGGCATGAACCACGGCAGGATCTTCCGCAACACCAACACGCTCGCCGCCACCGGGAGCACCGTGTGGGCATCCACTCAGCCACGATCGGGAAACGTGTCACACCTGGAGTTCGACGCCCGCCAACCCTCCACCATCTACGCCACTTACACCACTTTCAATTCCGCGCCCGGCGACCAACACGTCTACCGGTCCACCGATGCGGGTGCCACATGGATCGGGATCGACGGATCCGGCAGCACCGGCCTGCCCGACGTGCCGGTGGAAACGTTGCTGGTAGATCCCGACGACTCGAGCCGCCTCTACATCGGCACCGACCTCGGCGTTTACGCCAGCTTCGACGCCGGCGAGACTTGGGTTCGCGATGACAGCCCCTTCGCCAACGTCATTACCACTACTCTTGCCATCGACCGCACCGGCGGTACCAAGTACCTCTACGCCTTCACCTATGGCCGCGGTGTTTGGCGGGTGCCGCTGGCCGGTGGCGGGGCTGTTCCATGCACCTACTCGATTTCGCCGGCCGTCCTCGCCGCGGCACCCAACGGTGGCACCTTTACCGTAGATCTTACGACACCGGCCAATTGCGCGTGGTCCGTGATTCCTCCGGTGGCCGCGTCCAACGCCTTCGTCTCGGCGCAGGGCCCGGCCTACGGCATCGGGAGCGGGCCTGTGTTCGTCTCGGTGTTACCCAATCACGGCACCTCGTCCCGGACCAATACCGTGCTGGTCGAGAACCAACTGCTCACGGTGACTCAGCCAGGCGCCGTGAGTTCCGCGATTGGCGATGAGGTTGCGCGAGCCTACGTCATCCCGTCGCTCCCATATGAGGGCTTCGGCAGCAATAGCTCGCTCACTTCGAATCCCGGCGACCCCCAGCATTCCTGCACCGGTTCGACGAATTTCCGGACCGGTTGGCTTACTTTCACGGCTCCGTCCGACGGCAACGTACAGGTTACCGTCCAGGCGGCTCGCAGCGACAATCCTACGGCGAACTCCGGAATCGCGATTACGGCCTATCCTCTGAATGGCGCTACTATCGGAGCCGAATTAGCCTGCGCGACCGTCCCCAAGGATTCGACCGGCCCATTACAAAACGCCACCCTCAAATTCGCCGTCAGCCAGGGTTCGACCTATGCGATCGAAACCGCATCTCTGACGACGGGGGCGGTATCGGATGTCGCGACACTGTACATCGGTGTAGGCCCCGCGCCACCCACGCCCACATTTGATGTCGGCCCCGCGGAGGTGACGCTGAAGCCGGGCGATACGCGCCGCTTCCAGACCATTGTTTCGAAACTCCCGAACCGGGCGGTGCGCTGGACGGTCACTCCGCAGGTCGGGGTGATCGCGCCCGATGGGACTTACACCGCGCCGGGTTCGCCCACTACAGTCACGGTCGCCGCGCAGAGCGTCGCCGATCTCACCCTGCGCGCTGTCTCCACCGTGACGATTCAACCACCGCCGCCGGTCTCGCTCGGCCCGGCCGCGGTGACCAATGCCGCCAGCTTCCAGGCGGGTCCTGTCGCGCCGGGCGAGATCGTCACCATCTTCGACGCTGGCATCGGACCGGCCACCTTGGTGGGCGCGCAACTGAACGCCCAGGGAAAGCTGGCGACCGCCCTCAGCGGAACGCAGGTGTTCTTCGACGGCATCCCCTCTCCGCTGGTGTATGTGACTGCGCAGCAGGTGAGCGCCATCGTCCCGTACGAAGTGGCGGGCCAACCGACCACCCAACTGACAGTGGTGCGTAACGGTCAAAGTACGCCTCCAGCGACATTGCAAGTGACTTCGGCCGTCCCCGCATTCTTCACCGCGGATTCGTCCGGCGCTGGACAGGT
>PMTT01000433.1 GCA_003167275.1 Bryobacterales bacterium
GCGCCGTTCATGCTGGGCAGCGCGAAATCCATGACTACCACCGAGGGACGCAACGTGGCGGCGGCCTCCACCGCGTCGTGCCCGTCGCTGGCCTCGCCCACCACGCGGATTCCCGGGTCGTCCTCCAGCATGCGGCGGAAGCCGCGCCGCACCAGGGCGTGGTCGTCCACCAGCAGGACCGAAATCGCAGCTTCAGGCATGCGCCTCCTCCGGCGCCGCCGGCACCGTCAACCGGACCAACGCCCCGCCACCATCGCGATCCAAAAACTCCACCCGTCCATTCACCATTTCCGCCCTTTCCCGCATCGAGACCAGCCCCATCCCGGGCCTCTCGCCGCTGCCGAATCCAACACCCTCATCCTCCACTTCCAGCACCACGGTCTCCGGAAGAAATCGCAGGCGAACCGAGGCGCGGGTGGACTTCGAATGGCGCGCCGCATTGTTCAGCGCCTCCTGCATCACACGATACAACTGGATGGCTACGCTGCGGTCCACCTCGCGGCTCGCGCCCACCTTCTCATATTGGATCGCGATGCCCGTCTGCCGCTCAAAATCGGGAAGGTACTGGGCAAGCGCGCTTTCGAATCCCAACTCCTCCAACGCGGCGGGATGCAGCGCGTGCGAGAGGGAGCGGACCTTCTCCAGCGTGGATTGTACGATCTCCTGCACCTCTCGGAGATCCGGGTCCCGCCGCCCCGTCCTCTGTAGCATGACGCCGATGGCCGTGAGGATCTGGCCGAAATCGTCATGCAGTTCGCGCGCGATCGAGCGGAAGGTGTTCTCCTGCATCGAAATCAATTGTTGGGCAAGCTCGCTGCGCCGCTCGGAGATGGCGGCCACCTGCAGGAACATGCGGCGATTGAACTGGACCAGGTACAGGCTGGTGAGCGAGATCAGGACGAGCATCGCCGCCAGGAACAGGTAGACGTTGCGTTCGGCACGCGCATAGATTCCGTGGGTGTGCGCCGCGGCGGCTTGCTCGGTCTCGTTGTTCTGCACCAGGAGCCGGGCCACGGCGGTGCTGAGCGCTTCCTGACGGGCCTGGAGCGAGAGGCGGACCAGGGCCCGCGCCTCTTTCTCCTGCCCGCTCGCCGCCAGGGCGAAGAGGCGGTCCGAAGCGTCCCAAAACTGCGCGACGGAGTCCAAGAGGTAGCGGCGCTGATCCGGGTTGCGATCGAGCGGCGAGGTTCGCTCCTCCTGGATCAAGGCGTCTTCCAGGTCGGTGCGGATGCGCTGGAACTGGCCGCGCCAGGCCGTCAGCGGGTAGGGCTCGCTGCCATCCAGCATGTCGCGCATGGCCAGCGCGACGGAGTTCAGATTGTTCTGGATGCGGAGCAGCAGCAGCGAATCGGTGCGGTTGCGATCGATGGTCCGGGCCTGGAGTTCCTGCAGGCTGTGAAGTTGGGTAATGGTGTAGCCCGAGTACACGGCCACCGCGGTCAACGTGATGGCCAGTCCTGCCAGCAGACGGTTTGTCGGAGAACGCCTGGAATCCATTGGGGCTGCTCACGGCTGGGGGCCGGAACTTGCTTCGCGTTAAGAACCCTTCCACAGAGATTGTAATGGAATTGAGTTGGGCTTTAGGGGCGGCCTCGGCCAGGTCTTGTGTCATGGCACTACCGGGTCATGTATCCGTACTGCTCGAACGAGAACACGTACGCCGCGCCGCTGCGCTCGATCAACTGATTCAGACTTGCCGCAAGCTCCGCTTCGGGCGCATCACGGTGGACCACCACCAAAGCTACGCTCGTGACATAAGACACAAGCTTAGCAAGACCAACGAATGGAGAGCTGGGAGGCACGACGAATTGATAATATGGATGCGAACCCAATGACCCGCCGGACGACCTTACCGCTACTGCTCTGGGGGGCCGGCCGCCAGTTGTTCGCCGACGACTGGCCGCAGTTTCGCGGGCCCGATGGCCAGGGCCATTCGGATGAGAAGGCGCTTCCTCTTACCTGGAGCGAGACGGAGAACGTTCGCTGGAAAGTCCCTGTTCCCGGACGCGGCTGGTCGTCGCCGGCAATTCTCGGCGACCGCATCTGGCTCACCACCGCTATCGAACCGGGCCCTTCGCTCCGCGCCATCTGTCTCGACCGCGACACCGGACGGCAGCAACAGAACGTCGAACTGTTTCGTCTAACCGGCGGCGAGGCCCTGAATCCCAAGAGCAGTTATGCCACTCCTACACCGCTGCTAGAAGGCGATCGCGTGTATCTTCACTTCGGCCCTCACGGGACGGCCTGCATCGGGAACTCGGGAGAAATCGTGTGGAGGGCGCGGCTCAAGTACTCTCCGGAGCACGGCCCAGGCGGCTCGCCCGTACTGTTCGAGAATCTGTTGATCGTCAGTTGTGACGGCCAGGACATTCAATATGTAGTCGCTCTCGACAAGGAAACCGGGAAAGTCCGCTGGAAGACTCCTCGCGCCGGATACCAGGCTTACACCACGCCGTTGGTGATCGACGCTGCCGGGCGCACCCAGTTGATCAGTCCCGGCGCGCACCGCGCCACGTCGTACGATCCTCGCACCGGCAAAGAGATCTGGTCGGTGAGCTACGGGCAGGGATTCTCCAACGTGCCGCGTCCGGTCTTCGGCGCCGGCCTGGTCTTCATCTGCACGGGATTCTTCGAACCGGAGGTGCTGGCGGTGCGGCCGGATGGCAAAGGAGATGTGACCGCCACTCACATTGCCTGGACGCTGCAGCGCGGCGCGCCGCTGACACCTTCGCCCTTGCTGGTGGGTGAGGACCTCTATGTGATCAGCGACAACGGGGTCGCCACGTGCCTGGAGGCGGCGACCGGCACGCCATATTGGCGCGTGCGGTTCAGTGGGAATTTCTCAGCATCTCCAGTTTACGCCGATGGCCGAATCTACTTCCTGAACGAAGAGGGCGAAACTACCGTGATCGCACCCGGGAAGCATTTTAAGAAACTGGCCACCAATCGGCTCGATGGGACAACGCTGGCATCCATTGCCATTTCAGGCGGGGCGCTCTTCATCCGCACCGACGAAAACCTCTATCGGCTGGAGATCGGCAAATGAGCCCGCCTGGCTGTCGCTTCCGAGACAAAGTATCGGGGTGTATACTGTTCGCTGAATATGCGGATTGCCGTCGTTGTGTTGGCCTGTGTCTCCCTCTTCGCCGCCGATGACGACTGGCCGGCATTTCGTGGGCCGGACAACAACGGAGTGGCCCGCGGCGACGTGCCGCCGGAGTTCAGCCTCACCAAGAACCTGGCGTGGAAGGTCCACATCGCGGGGCGCGGCCACTCTTCGCCCGTGATCTGGGGCGACAAGATCTTCCTGACTACGGCGGTCCCGACGGGCGGCGGCGATGAGTACGCTCCCAACCTGCGCAAGGAACACCGATTCGTGGTGATGTGCCTGGACCGCAATACCGGGAAGGTGCTGTGGGAGCGCGCGGCGAAGACCGCCACTCCGCCCGACGGCCACCAGGTTCCCTACGGCAGTTATGCGTCCAACATCCCCGTCACCGATGGCAAGCGGCTCTATGCATTCTGGGAATCGCGCGGGATCTTCGTCTACGACCTCGACGGCAAGCTCGAATGGCAGAAGGACTTTCCGCAGATGCACAAACGCGGGGAGTTCGGCGAGGGCACCCCGGCGATGGTGGACGGCGATACACTCTACCTGAAGTTCGACCAGGAACAGGACTCTCACCTCATCGCGTTGGACAAGAATACCGGCAAGGAGCTCTGGCGGGTCGAGCGGGCCGAGCCCAGTTCGTGGTCGCCGCCTCTGATGGTGACTTACAACGGCAAGAAGCAGTTGATCGTTGCCGGCACCAGAGTACGGTCTTACGATCCGGCCACCGGCAAGGTGATCTGGGAGTGCGCGGGACTCGGTCTGAATTCGATACCGGCGCTGGTATCGGCCAACGGCGCGGTGTATGCCATGACCGGGTTCCAGAATCCGAACATGATGGCCATCCGCATCGACCGGCAAGGCGACTTGACGGGGACCGATGCGGTGGTCTGGAGCACGAACCGCGGCACTCCGTACAATCCTTCGCCCGTGCTGAAGGATGACATCCTCTACTTCATCAACGATTCCGCCATGTTGAGTGTCTTCAAGGCCAGCACGGGCGAGGCATACTACAAACAGACGCGCCTGCCGGGCGTTTACAGTCTGAAATCCTCGCCGGTGGCCGTCAATGGCAAGCTGTACATCGCCACGGAACAAGGCGACGTGGTGGTAGTCAAGATGGGGGAGAAGTTCGAGGTATTGGCCACCAACAGCATGGGCGAAGACATGTTCATCGCCACCCCCGCGGTAGCCGGAAACAGCATGTACCTCCGCGGCAAGAACACGTTGTATTGCATCCGCCAGGCGAAATAAGCGACCGATCTTTCGTGGCGCGGACACTCGTGTCTGCTGCGTCGAGACTCGTCTCGACGCTTTTCGGACCGTCGCGAAATTAGCCAGCCGGCACATCTCCACACTGCCGTCGGTACGTGGGGCAGGCGAAATCCGTCGACATGAGTGTCGACGCGGCAGGCACGAGTGCCCGCGCCCCGTCTGCGTTGGCCCCACAATAAGCGAACCGGACGGTCGGTTTGTTGTGATACCCTGAAAGCAAGTTTGGAGTGAGGGATGACTGTTCGTCTTTTTGTTCGGAATCTCTTTCTGGGATTCGCGCTGCCCATATCGTGTTCATCCAGGATCCCAGTGCGACGCCTGAACGGCGCGAGATCGGCAACCTGCTGGTGGGCTATGCGCCGGGCGAGCAGCCGCTGCGCTTCGACCCCGGCACGGCCAAGCTGGTGAAGGCGGGATCGAAGTTGCTGTTCCAGGTGCACTACACGCCCAACGGGAAGCCGGTGAACGATCGCAGCTATGTCGGCATCAAGTTTGCGAAGGAGCCTCCCAAATTCCGCGCCGTCACCGCGAACACGACCAATCGGACGTTCGTCATTCCAGCAGGCGACCCTGCATACCAAGTGGCCTCGACATGGACGGCGAAGGAGGACTTGGCGTTGCTCTCCCTCATGCCCCACATGCACCTGCGCGGCAAGGATTTTAAGTACACCTTGGTGTACCCGGACGGCCGGCAGGAAGTCATGCTGAACGTCCCGAAGTACGACTTCAACTGGCAGCTCCAGTACGAACTGAAGGCGCCCCTGCAGTTGCCGAAGGGGACACGCATCGATTGCGTGGCGCATTTCGATAACTCGCCCAATAACAAGTTCAATCCCGACCCTTCGAAAGAAGTGAAGTGGGGCGACCAGACGTGGGAAGAGATGATGATGGGCTGGTTCACCTACAGCATTCCGGTGTCGCCAGCGCCCGCTTCGACCGCGGCGAACGGCGCCAATTAGCAGCGCCATTTGCAGCGACGGGGACTTGTTGCCGGCAACGCCGCCGCCTCCGGTTAAACTGGACTCTTGGACATTCAAGAAGCCTGGCGAAGCAAATTCCGCATCAACCTCGAAACCCCACGTCTGCTCCTCCGCCCCTTAGTGACAGACGACTTAGATTGGATTGCAGCGCTCTGCCTGGATCCCGATGTCAACCGCTTCCTGTGGGACTGCGCCGCTACGTTGGAGCAAGCCAGACGCGTTGCTGAAGCGATTGTTTACCTGGACCTCCACAAGTGCCATTTCGGCCATTGGGCGATCCAGGATCGGAATTCCAGCGTGATTCACGGCTGGGTGGAACTGGGCAAACTTCGCCCGTGGTCCGGTCCCTCGGACGAGATCGCGCTCAGCTACGTTCTGCGGCGTGAGTCGTGGGGGCAAGGGATTGCGACCGAAGCCAGCGGGCGGCTCCTGCGGTACGCATTCGCGACGCACGATTTGGACAGGGTGATGGCCGTGACGATGAACGGAAATCGAGCGTCGAAGCGAGTTCTCGCAAAGCTGGGGATGCGCGCGATCAAAACCACACGAACCGCCCAAGGGAAGAGATTGCAGTACTTCCAGATCGACGCGCCGGCGGCAGCCCAGCCTTGAAACCGCGGGATTCCACAAGATCATTGACACTGGCTTCAAAGTCTGATATATCTTTCCACCGAACGGTCGGTTGCTCCGATCCGGCGAGGGGACGCAAACTGGGCCTGTCTGGAGTTTATCCGCAGCCAGGTTGCAATTGTTTCAGGAGGGTCTACAAAATGCGGCGAACATCCAGGTCGATGTTGCTGACCTGCGCTCTGCTTGCGCTGAGTTTTCCACTAATCGCTCAAGCGCCTACTGGGATCATTACGGGAACCGTGACCGACGAAACCGGCGCGGTGATTCCTAACGCCAAAGTCACCATCACCAACAAAGCCACGGATTTCGTCCGCGTCGCATTGGCCAGCGCGGAGGGCTTCTACAGCGCCCCAGCCCTGCCCGCGGGCGAATACCAGGTGCGCTGCGAACAGACGGGCTTCCGCATACTGGTGCGAACGGCTAACGTGGATGCCGGCAGCACCACCTCCGTGGACCTGGCGATGACGGTAGGCGGCTCCACCGAAGTGGTCAACGTCGAAGGCGCCGCGGCGGCGATCAACTACGACAGCCACTCCATTGAGGGCGTCATCCAGCGCGGCAGTATCGACAACCTCCCCCTCAACGGCCGAAGCTTCATGCAACTGGCCAAGCTGGAGCCGGGCGTCACCATCTCCTCAGGGTCGGTGGCCCAGTTCAACACCCTGTTTACCGTGAGCGTCCTCGGCGCTGGTAACCGCACGCTATTCACTCTGGACGGCGGCAATGTTTCGGACAACATCGACGTCGGCGGCGGCATGTCTTCCATGAACCTATCGCAGGAGACCGTGCAGGAGTTCCAGTTGTCGTCCGTCAACTTCGACATCTCCACCGGCATTGCCGCTGGAGGGGCGATCAATGTAGTAACGCGCTCGGGCACCAACGCCTTCCACGGCGACGGCTATTTCTACTTCCGCGATCACAACATGGCGGCCTACCCGGGACTCGTTCGCAATCCCTTAAACCCCAATCCTTTCTTTGCCCGCCGCAATCCCGGCTTCACCCTGGGTGGTCCCCTGAAGAAGGACAAAGTCTTCTTCTTTTTCAATTACGAGTACATGAACCAGGTGCAGGCCCTGACCGTTCAAAGCACCGACCCCGCATTTGCGCCGCTCACCGGCACGTATGGCAGTCCGTACATCGGGAAGACGATCAGCCTGCGCGTGGACGATCGCCTCACGGACAAACACTCGCTGTTCCTGCGCTACTCGCATGATGGCAACTCGGGCTTCGGCCAGTCGCTCGAATTCGGAGATCCCTCCAACTGGGCGCACAACACCAACTGGTCCGACCAGAGCATCATCGGCCTCACCAGCACCCTGACACCCGCCCTCGTCAACGATCTGCGCTTCCAGTTCAACTATTGGGGCAACCACAATACGCCGGCGGTCGTCTCGGACTGCTCGGCCCCTTGTGTCGCCGGCAGCCTGCCCAACGTCTTCACTTTTCTCGGATCCAACATGCCGGCTCTCGGGCCCAACTTTAACGCCCCGCAGGGACGCAATACCCGCCGCTACGAAGTGATCGAAAGCCTCACCTGGCAGAAGGGCAGGCATCGGTTCCGCTTTGGCGGCGATCTGAACCCCACCAAGTCGAACGGCCTCTGGGGATTCTGCACACCGATGTGCGTGGGCGCATATTCGCCGACGTACATTCGCGGGATCTTTGGGGCTGCGACACCGCTCTACTTCCCCACTCTTCCGACCGTGCTCAAAACCGATGCCGATCTGCTGAACCTGCCGGTCTTGAATATCGCCAGCAGCATCTTCAGCGGTGTCGGCGTGGGATCCATCTCCACACCGGCTCCCTACGGCTACAACTCGCAACAGTACTACGATCAATACCGCGCCTATTTTGGGGACACCTGGAAGATCACACCGCATTTTACTCTGGATTATGGTTTTGCCTGGAACGCCCAGAAAGGCTTCTACAACTCCAATCTGCCGAAACCGCAGTTCCTGACGCCGATCCTCGGGACGGGGTCCGATAACCTCGGACCGACGGTTAACAACACCAAGGAATTCCAGCCCGCAATCGGCTTTGCCTGGAGTCCGTTCAAGAACAACAAGACCGTGATCCGCGGCGGCGCCGGCATCTACTGGGACAGCACCCCCGGATATTACAAGCTCCGGGAAGCTCCCGTGATCGGGCCCGCCGGCGATGGCAGGAGCACGCTGGCCGCCAGCGCTTTCACGAATATCTATCCGGGCATTATCAACTTCGCGGCTGGGAATGCGCCCCTTCCAGTGGGCGCGAATCTCAGTTTGAACGCGCTCTATAACATGACCATCGGTCAGTTCATTAGCCTGGTGAACCAGGAACTGCCGGGTATCCAGGCCCAGTTGGCTCCAGCCAATCCTCAGACCAGTGGTGCGTACAGCGTGAGCGGCATCGATATCGCCAAGCAGGGCGTCGAGATCTATCCCACCCACTTCCCCCTGGCCCGCAGCTACCAGACCTCAATCGGCATGCAGCGGGATCTCGGCGATGGCATGGTGCTCACGGCGGACTGGGCGCGGCGGCAAGGCGAGAACGTCAGCCTCGGCGAGGTGGATCTCAACCTCTTCAACCGCTACATCGGCGGCGTGCAGACGCCCGTCATTCGCAAATGCGCGACCAGCGAAGTATTTGTCCCCGGGATCGAGTGCTCCTCCGGCACGATTACCTTCTGGACCGACCAGGGGCGTGCTGTCTACGACGGGCTGCTGGTCAAACTTTCCAAGCGTTTCCAAAACCATTACCAGTTCACCGCTTCGTATGCGCTGCAGAAAGGCCTCAGCGAGAGCGTGTGGGACGACACCAATTGGATGGCCGGTTATGGCGAGTATCTGCCGCACCACAACCTGAATGTGGCCGGTACGGTCGAACTGCGTTACGGGTTCACCATCAGCCTCAATTCCTCGCTCATCAGCCGCACGCCGGCCACGCCTAGTGTAAGCAGCCTCGCCCTTCCCGGCACCGTGGCGGCCGGCAGCAGCGAACCGCTTCCCGGACTCGCCTACGGCTGCCTCAATGCCGGATGCAGCAAGGCCGACCTGACGAACGCAGTCAATACGTTTAACTCCACCTATGCCGGCCAGAAGAATGCCAATGGGGGTACCATCAATCCTTTGGCTCTGCCGTCGGACTACCAGTTTGGCGATCCGACCTTCACCCAGGATTTCCGCGTGACCAAGGTGTTCCGCTACAAGGAACGGGCCAAGCTTTCCGTCTTCGGCGAAGTCTTCAATGCCTTCAACATTGCCAATTTAAGCGGGTATTCTATGACCCTGGATACCAAGAACGCGAACCCCGCGGCGCAGACTTTTGCCTTCGGCCAACCCACGCAGCGTGTCAACCAGACATTCGGTTCGGGTGGACCGCGGGCATTCCAGCTCGNNGCAAGAATGCCCGTGCCACATCAGAGCCCATGCTACACTTCTCTCAACAGCCGCGTATTCCGTCGCGGCGATTCCTAGTCTGGGGTGGGCTAAACAATGTGGCGTTGGGGCTTGTGCTGTCTTCTGTTCGCAGGTTTTGCGAATGCTCAGGTGATTACGACGGTCGCCGGCACGGACACCGTCTTTCCTCTGTCGGGCATCTCCGCTCTGAGTGCTCCTTTGCGCGATACGTCCGCGGTTGTGGTGGACGCCGCCGGCAACATCTACGTCGCCGACACGTCCGACAATATCGTGGTGCGCGTGACACCGGATGGGGCCCTTACGGTCGTCGCTGGGAACGGCCGCAACGGTTTCTCTGGCGACGGCGGACTCGCCACAGCCGCCTCACTCTCCACTCCTTATGGCCTGGCCATCGATTCCTCAGGCGCCCTGTATATCGCCGACTACGGCAACAACCGCGTGCGGAAGGTGTCCGGCGGCATCATCACGACCGTGGCCGGAGGCGCAACGTCGGGAGCTTTGGGTGACGGCGGATCCGCCACCAGCGCCACCCTCAACGAACCGGTAGGCGTGGCGGTGGATTCCGCCGGCAACCTCTACATTGGAGATTATGGCGACAACCGGGTCCGCAAAGTCGCGGGCGGGACAATCGCCACCATAGCGGGCAATGGAACCCTCGGGTTCTCGGGCGACGGCGGGCCCGCCACCAGCGCTTCGCTGAACCTCATCCAAGGCGTGGCGGTCGATGCCACAGGCACCCTGTACATTGCCGACGCTGGGAACAACCGCATTCGCAAGGTCTCGAATGGGACGATCTCGACCGCGGCCGGCAATGGCAACGACGTCTTCGCGGGCGATGGCGGCCCCGCCACCAGCGCCTCCATCCGGCATCCCTTCGGGGTGGCCGTCGATTCCACCGGCAATCTCTACATCGGCGACTACGGCAGCAATCGCATCCGCAAAGTCTCCGGGGGCAACATCACGACTGTGGCGGGTAACGGGAACTTCGGGTTCTCGGGTGATGGCGGCCCGGCCACCAGCGCCTCACTCGAGTCCCCGTATGGGGTGGCGGTTGACACCGCCGGCAACCTGTTCATCGCCGACGCGGACGCACGGCTTCGAAGGGTCGCCGCCGGCGGCGTCATCTCGACCGTGGCCGGCAACGGGACTGCCGGATTCTCGGGGGACGGAGGGCTGGCCATCAATGCGACGCTCTCCAACCCCTCCGCCGTGGCCGTGGGTGGCGGGCTGTACATCGCCGACACTGGCAATGGCCGCATTCGCTCGGTATCCGCCGGGAACATCGCTACGGTGGCCGGCAATGGCGCCCTGCCTTCGGCCCTGGGTGACGGCGGCCTGGCCACCAAAGCGTCGCTGAACGATCCCTTGGGAGTGGCCGTGGATTCCGCCGGCAACCTGTATATCGCCGACGCAGCCAACAACCGCATCCGGAAGGTCACTGGCGGGACCATTAGCACGGTCGCGGGCAATGGAAACTACGACTTCACCGGCGATGGCGGGCCCGCCGTCAGCGCCGCTCTCGCGACACCCACCAGTGTCGCGGTGGACTCCTCGGGCAACCTCTATATCGCCGACTCGAACAACAACCGCATTCGCAAAGTGTCCGGCGGCATCATCACCACCGTCGTAGGCAGCGGAACCGCCGGATCGTCGGGCGATGGCGGACCAGCCACCAGCGCCACGCTCAACAACCCCACCAGTGTGGCCGTCGATCCGGCCGGCAATCTCTACATCGCCGACCACGGCAACAACCGCGTCCGCAAAGTCTCCGGCGGCACGATCACGGCATTCGCCGGCAGCGGGCAGTATGATTTCTCGGGCGACAAGGGACCGGCAACCGCCGCCTCGCTCTATGGCGTCATCGGGATCGCTGTAGATTCGGCGGGCAACCTCTACATCGCCGATACGGGCAACAACCGTGTCCGCAAGGTGTCGGGCGGGATCATCACCACCGTCGCCGGCAACGGAACCGCCGGATTCTCGGGCGACGGAGGCGCGCCCACCAGCGCCTCTCTGAACACTCCCTCGGGCGTGGCGGTGGATGCGGCCGGGAACCTCTACATTGCGGACTCGGCGAATTTCCGCATTCGCGAAGTTCTATCGGGCGCGGTGACATACCAGGCCTCGCCCGCGACTTTGAGTCTTTCCGCGGTGGCGGGTGGCAGTCCCAGCCAGCAGGTGACTACTCTCTCGTCTATGGTTCCGGGATTAGCCTTCACTGCTGCGGTTGGCCCTCTCACCCTGGCCGACCCTGCTTCTTCAGGGAACGCCTCCTGGCTCACCGTCGCTCCTTCCAGCGGCACGATCCCCGCCACCTTACAGGTCACTGCCGACCCGTCCTCGCTTACGGCGGGCACGTACCAGGGAACCATCGTCATCACCGTTCCCAATGCCACCCCGGCTCAGACGTCCATCTCCGTTACTTTCACCGTGCAACCCGCCACCCCCGCCATCCTTGGCGCGGATGCCCAGACTCTCAGTTTTGCCGCCACGCAGGGCGGAAGCGCAGTCTCTCAACAGGTACACGTGACGAACTCCGGTAGCGGATCGCTGGATTTCACGGTCTCTGCCGCCACCTCTTCGGGCGGCTCCTGGCTCAGTCTTTCGGCGACATCCGGTTCGGCGACCTCGTCGTCTCCCGCTTCGATTTCGGTGATCGCCACACCGGGGTCGCTCGCCCCGGGAACTTACAGCGGGACGGTGACCGTCGCGGGGGCAGGCAAGAGCATCGGCATACCGGTCACCTTGTCGGTAAGTGCCCCGGCCGCTGTCATCCTGCTCTCGCAGAGCACCTTGACCTTCACGGCAGTAGCCCAAGGCGGCATGCCGCTGGCGCAGAATTTCGGCATCCTGAACACCGGGCAAGGCTCCATGAGTTGGACGTCCACGGCGACCACCCTATCCGGCGGCAACTGGCTGCAGATCGCGCCCGCCAGCGGGACCGTCGCCCGCCCCTATCTGGACGTTTCGCTGGTGAATGTGTCGATCGATCCCAGCACGCTCGGGCCGGCGACTTACTACGGGCGGATTCAGGTCTCAGCGGTAGCGGCCAACACGCCGCAAGTGATCACCGTGATTCTCAATGTGCTGCCGCCGGGAACCATCCTGCCCGCGCAGGTGTTCCCCGCGGGACTGATCTTCACCGGAGTAGCGGGCGCCACTCCCGGATCGCAGGACGTGCAGGTGGGCAACCCCTCGGGACAGGTCAATAGCTTCCTGTCCGGCATTATCGGGACGGGATTCAGTTATCTGCCGACCAACGCCATCGTGGACCCCAATCGGCCAACTACAGTACACGTGTATCCGGACTTCAGCAAGCTGAGTCCGGGAAGTTTGCAGCGTGGAACCATCACCCTACAGTTCGCGGATGGGTCGCCCTCGCAGACTATCGGCGTGCTGATGGTGGTGGCGCCAGCGGGCGGAAGTTCCGGCGAGGTCGACGGCCCACACGCGACTGGGCCGGCGGCATCGGGCTGCGCCACAGGGGGCCTATTGGTGGTGTTTCGGACGCCGCAGCCGTCGCAATCGACGTTCAATGCGGTGGCGGGTCAGGCGACCACGCTGGAGGTGCAGGTGTCCGATGGGTGCGGCAACCTGATCGGTCCCGGCCAGAACGCCACCATGACGGCCAGTTTCTCCAATCACGACTCGGTGACGATGACTTCCATTGGAAATGGGACGTGGCAAGGAACGTGGCGGCCAGTCAGTCCTGGCACGGTGTCCATGGTGGTGACTGTGTTTGCAGCGACCCAGAACGGGAATGTGGCGGCGGGCCAATCCACCACACTGACTGCTGTAGTGAATGCTCCGGCGGCGGTCACCCCGACCGTCACGGCCCAGGGCGTGGTGCACGCGGCCAGCGCGCAGGGCGGAGTGCCTATCGCGCCCGGAGGGCTGATCTCGATTTATGGGCTGAATCTCTCCGATAGCGCCGGACAGAGCAGCGGGTTGCCTCTGCCGCAACAGTTGAATGGCACGCAGGTGCTGCTGGGGAACCAGCCGCTACCAATCCTGTACACCAGTTCGGGACAATTGAATGTGCAGGTGCCCTATGGAGTTCCGGTCAATACACAATATCAGTTGACGGTGGAACGCGGGAACACATACTCGGTGCCGCAGTCCCTGGTGGTGGCGGCGGCGCAGCCCGGGATTTTCACCGTGAGTCAGACCGGCGTAGGCCAGGGCAGTATCGTACGGAGCGATCAAGTGACCTTGGCGCAACCGGGGACCCCGGCAAGCATCGGGGAGACGGTGGTGATCTACTGCACGGGCTTGGGAGCGGTGACTCCTAAGGTACAGGAGGGCTCACCGGCGCCGGGAGTGCCGCCGTTATCCACCACGGACAACGCCGTCACAGTGACCATAGGAGGTTCGCCGGCGACCGTGGCATTCAGCGGATTGACGCCGGGGTCTGTGGGCTTATACCAGATCAACGCGGTAGTGCCCGCGGGGATTGCCACTGGTGACGCGGTGACTGTTGTGATCAACGTAGCGGGACAGACCAGTCCGCCGGTGACCATGGCGGTGCGATAACTCCTACCTTCGTGGCGCGGGCACTCGTGCCATCGAAGCTGAGCTGCGCCTTCGAGCGATACCAGCAAGTGGTTCTCGATCCGGTTTTGGGCGAACTCCTGCGAGGAAAACGGGCCTATTCGCGAGGAGGCCCGTTGAGTGCTTGGGTAGTCATCTGGCTAATCATCTTCCAGAGGCTGCATGCCAAAGGTACTCTGTCGGTAGCGGTTCGCGAACTGCTGACGGGTCCGGTGCGGGAGTGGGTGCGCGGGCCGGAAGGTGTACCCAAAGGGGACTTGTCGGCCAATACCAGCGCCTATAGCCAGGCCCGCAGCAAACTGCCACTGGAGGTGGCCATCCTGGTGAGCGAGTGGATATTCCAATCCTTGCATCAACAACAGCCGACAGTGCTGTCGGAGTTGCAGCGCTCGCTGTTTCTGTTGGACGGCACTACCATGCTGCAGGCAAATACTTCCGAATTGGTGAAGGCTCACCCGCCTGCGCGCAACCAGCATGGGGCTTCGCACTGGCCGGTGATACGGGTGATGGTGGCTCACGATGTGGTCAGCGGACTGGCCACACCACCTTGCTGGGGACCAGTCCACGGGCACCAGGCAGTCGTGCCTGCCGCGTCGACACTC
>PMTT01000648.1 GCA_003167275.1 Bryobacterales bacterium
GGTTGAGGCGGCTCCTCGGTATGTAGCACCGGCGGGAGGGGGCGCGTCTGCCACGGCCCGAAATAACGCTCCGCCATGCGCTTGGCATCCGCGGGATTCACGTCCCCCACGATCGCCATTGTGATATTCGAGGGCACGTAGTACGTGTCGAAGAAGGCTTTGGCCTCGGAGCGCCGCAGGTTGGCAATGTCGCTGGGCCATCCACCGGGCGGATTGTGATAAGGATGCGCGGCGAAGGCGGTAGTCAGAAAATCCTGCTGCAGTTTGCCCTGCGGGCTGGATTCCACGCGCATGCGGTGCTCTTCCATGACCACGTCCCGCTCCTTATAGAATTCCCGGAAGACGGGGTGGAGGAAGCGCTGCGATTCCATCAGGAACCAGAGCTCAATGCGATTGGATGGCAGGCTGTAGTAGTACTCCGTCGAGTCGAGCGACGTTCCCGCATTCAGTCCTACTCCGCCGTTCTCTTCGATCACGCGGGTGTACTCGTTCGGTTCGACAAAGGCTTGCGCCTGGTCGATGGCCAGCTTCAATTTCAGCTCTAGCGCGCCGAGTGTTCCCTGGTCGGCCTTGGGCCCGCGGTTGCGCTCCGCCTCCAGGCGGTCGTACACCTCCTCAATGGCTTCCAGCGCCTTCTTCTCGTTGGGCCAGTCCTTGGTTCCGATGGTCTCGGTGCCCTTGAAGGCCATATGCTCGAACATATGGGCGAGGCCGGTCTGGCCTGCCGGGTCGTCCACCGACCCCGCGTTTACGTAGGTGTGGAACGAGACTACCGGCGCCTCGTGCCGCTCGGCCACGATGAAGTGCAGGCCGTTTGCCAGCGTAAACTCAGTGACTTTCTTTTCGAATTCCTTGAGGTCCTGCGCCCAAAGACTCGGCGCCAACAACAGGATCATGCAAAGACGAGGTACTCTCAATGTGGCAAGCTCCAGATGCCATTGTCGCGCGAAAAGATGGGGACAGGTTACTCTGTCCCAAGGCGCCGCCTTTGCGCCGCGTGGCCAGAGCGGCCCTGTCCCCATCCTTTCGCGCGACAATGACCCCGCGTGGACAGCGTCGCCTGTGACCTTGTGCGGGCCCCTCAGCATCGCCCCTGCAAAATGGAGTATATTTGGTCCTCCGGGCAGGAGATCCCATTTGTCTACGACGCAACCGATCACGCGCCTGCTCTTGGAATGGCGCGGCGGCAACGAGTTGGCACTCGAACAACTGACCCCCCTCGTCTATAAAGAGCTTCGCAAGCTGGCCTCCAACTATCTGGGCCGCGAACGGCCGGGCCACACGCTGCAGCCCACCGCACTGGTCCACGAAGCGTACCTGCGGCTGGTGGAGCAAAACGAACAGAATTGGGAAAGCCGTTCCCACTTCTTCGGGGTGGCTGCGTACCTGATGCGGGCCATTCTGGTCGACTGGGCGCGCCGGAGCCGCGCGGGAAAACGCGGCGGCGGCGCGCTCCAGGTCCCACTCGAAGATCTGGCGGCTACCTCCCAACGTCCCGAGGACCTGATCGCGCTGGACGACGCACTCACGGCGCTGGCCGCGATTGACCCGCGAAAGGTGAAGGTCATCGAGCATCGCTATTTTGCCGGAATGACGGCCGAGGAGGTCTCGCAAAGCCTGGGGATCTCGATAGCCACCGTCGAACGCGAAACGCGGCTAGCCCAACTCTGGCTGTGCCGCCATATGAAAGGCGGCGCGAACGCATGACGCCCGAGGGCTGGCAGCGCATCGAGGCCATCGTGGGAGGCGCCCTGGAACGGGCTGCCACGGAGCGGTCCTCGTATCTCGACCAGGTGTGCGGCGGCGACCAGACCCTGCGCATGGAGGTGGAGTCCCTGCTCTCGTTCGATGGCGAGGCCGGGCAGGTGGTCGCCGGCGCAGTCGAGGGTGCCGCGGCGCTGTTCCAATCCGATGACGTAGGCTTGGCAGAAGGCGACCGCATCGGGGTTTACCGCGTGATCCGCGAGATCGGGCGCGGCGGCATGGGCACGGTCTATCTTGCCGAGCGCGATGACGAGGAGTTCCGGAAGCAGGTGGCCATCAAACTGGTGACTCGCGGCTTGGATACCGCGGACCTGCTCCGCCGCTTCCGTCATGAGCGTCAGATCCTGGCCCGGCTCGACCATCCTTACATCGCGCGCCTGCTGGATGGCGGCAGCACCGGCGACGGCCGCCCGTTTCTGGTGATGGAGTACGTGGAGGGCACGCGCATCACCGGCTGGTGCGCTGATCGCATGCTCGCCGCCCGCGAGCGTATCGAGCTGTTTCGAAAAGTCTGCGCGGCGGTGCAGAGCGCCCATCAGAACCTGGTGGTGCACCGCGACCTCAAGCCCGGCAACATCCTGGTGGATGCGGAGGGATCGCCCAAGCTGCTGGATTTCGGCATCGCCAAGCTGCTGGACCCGGACGATGCTCCGGAGTTCACTCTGTCGGCCGGCGGCGTGCAGATGTTGACTCCCGACTACGCCAGTCCGGAACAGGTGCTCAGCGGACCTATCACCACAGCCACCGACGTCTATTCCCTGGGCGTGATTCTCTACGAACTGTTGGCCGGCGTCCGGCCGCATCGCCTCCAGAACTACTCCACCTCCGAGATCGAGCGCGTCGTCTGCGAGCAGGACCCGGAGAAGCCGAGCACCGCGCGGCGGTTGGCTGCCGCCCGTGGGGAAACTCCCAAGGCGCCGCCGCTCAAGGCCGGCGACCTCGACAACATCGTTCTGAAGGCGATGCAGAAGGAGCCGGCGCGCCGATACGGGTCGGCGACCGAGCTGTCGGAGGACCTGCGCCGCTATCTGGAAGGGCTGCCGGTGCAGGCGCGCGAGGACACGCTGCGATACCGCGCGCGCAAATTCATCCGGCGGCATCGCGCGGGCGTGGCGGCCGCCGTGCTGCTTGTAGCGACGCTGGCCGGCGGCATCACGGTGTCGGCGGTCGAGGCCCGGCGTGCTGAACGCCGCTTCAGTGAAGTGCGGCGCATCGCCCACGCCGTGCTCTACGACATCCACGACGCGATCCGCGACCAGGGCTCGGTCAAGGCCCGCGAGATTGTGGTGAAAACCGCTCTCGAATACCTCGACGGGTTGGCGCGAGAGAGCGCTGGCGACCCTTCGATCCAACTGGAGCTGGCCCAAGCTTATGAGCGCGTGGGCGACGTCCAGGGGAACGCCACCCAAAGCAGCCTGGGAAGGACGGAGGACGCGTTGGAAAGCTATCGCAAGTCGATGAGGATTGCGGATGCGTTGGCCAACAGCCGCGCCGCATCCGGGAAAGCCAATCTGATCCGCATGCGCCTGCGGGAGAGAACCGGTGACATCTCCGTTGCCCGCGGGAACATCGCTGGTGCCATGGAACTCTTTCGGCAGGGTGAAGAGATCGGGGAGACTATCGCACTCGGCGACGCGGCCAATATTGAAATTCTCACCGCTCTATCGAGCCTCTACCTGGCAAACGCACGCGGAGACGTGGATAGCGCTCGTTCGATGACGCCGGCCCGAAAGGGAATTGCGATTGCCGAGCGCGTCGCGGCGGCGCAGCCTGGAAACGAAGAAGCGCTCTTTGCCCTGTCCGATGGGCATTCGATGTTGGGAATCACCCTGCGGCGGAGAAACCGGCTCGCGGAGGCTCTCGACGAGCTCCGGAAAGCTGCGCAGCTTCGTGAGGCCTTGGTTGCCGCGCGGCCGCTCAACATCCGCTACCAACACGACCTGATGATTTCCTACAGCAAGCTGGGCGACCTCCTGGGTCCCATCAATCCCAGCCTGATGGACGGCCCTGCCGCATTGGAGAACTACCGCAAGGCCTTGGCCCTGGCCGAGAGGCTGTCGACCGCCGACCCTGCCGATAAGGGCGCGGCGTTCGACCACGGAATGGCTCTGTTGACGACCGGCTTCGCCATCCAGGCCGACCGGGATCATGCTCCGGCCGCATTGGCCTTGCTTCGACAGGCGCTTGCGGCCTTTGAGGCCCTCGCGCAAGCCGATCCGGCAAGTGCCCGCTTGCAAAGCAGTATCGCTATCGCCCACCAGTATATTGCCCTCCGCCTGACCGGCGCCGGAGACACAGCCGCGGCACTGCGCAGCGATCGCGAGGCGATCCGCATCGCTCAAGCGCTGATTGCCAGGGATGCCCGGAATCTGACGGCGCAGCGCATTATCTGCGCCAACGGCCAGGAAGCCGCCAAAACACTGGCCGCAGGAGGGCAACGCACGGAGGCCCTCGACTTTAGCCGCAGGGCCATCGCGGCTGCCGAGGCAGCCCGTGCGATCGATGGCGCAAACGCCATCGTGCAGGCCCTCTTACCGCGAGCTTATGCCACGGCGGGATCCGTCCTGGCAACCCTGGCGTCTGGGGCGGGCTCCCCGGCAACTCAGCGCCTTGAAGATTGGAATCAAGCCCGCGCCTGGTTCGAAAAGAGCGCCAACGCCTGGGAGCTGATCCAGCCGCAGGGCGGTTGGCCCAGGGATCGGGATGCCCAACTGACTCTTGCCAAGGCCGAAGTGTCGCGTTGCGCGGCAGCCTCCGCCCGGGTGCGTTAAAACCTTTCAAAAAAATTCGGTGTTCGGTGAGGGGTTTTGCGGAAATCTACGCTTGTGTAGTTGTGGGCGGGATGAAAGAACGCCCAACAAAACAACCACAACGAAAGAGGAAACGAAAATGAAAACGAAAACCAATGTGAAGGCTGGTGCTCTTACCTCGAACCACAACGCGACCCTGGCCCGTGGCCTGCGCGTGAAGTCTGCAGTAAAGGCCGGCGCGGTTACCCAAAACCACAACGAGACTCTGGCCGGTGGCCTGCGCGTGAAGACCGCGGTGAAGGCTGGTGCGCTGNNCCGGCCAGCGGCCTGCGAGTGAAAACCGCTGTGAAGGCCGGGCTCCTCCCGGCAGTGTAGTAAGCACCGCACATTCTGCTATAGTTCCGCCACTTGAACCTTCCGGCGAATTGGCGGAACTATGGTATGGTGCGAACGCTTTCCTTGTGCTCGGATGCCTGCTCCGGATAGCATGAGCACCCCAATCACTTCTTGACGTACTTCTTCACGTCTTTGGGGCCGACTTCCGCCCCGTAGATATTGCCCTGCGCGTCGGCCGCCACACCTTCCGCCGCGCTCGTGACCGCCGTTCCCGGAGAAGGATCGGGAATGAACGCCGTCACCGTGCCGTCTTTGGCGCTCCCCACGCGGATGCCCCGTTTCCAGCCTGGGTTGTGACCGTAGCCCTCCTTGTCGGTGGATTCGGAGTCGGCGACGTAAATCACGTCGTTCTTGTCGATGAAGATCCCGCTCGGACGGCTGAACTGCGCCCATTCGTCGAGAAAATTACCCTCCTGGTCGAAGATCTGGATGCGATTGTTGCCCCGGTCGGCGACGAACAGGCGGCCTTTCGAGTCGAAGGCCAGCGCGTGGGGCATCTCAAACTGGCCATGCTCCGTTCCATGGCCGCCCCACTGCTTGATGAACTTTCCGTCCTTGGTGAACTTCACCACTCGGGCATTCCCACGCCCGGCGTTGTGGCCGTCCGAGACGAAGACATCGCCATTGGGAGCGATAGCGACCGAATTGGGCTGATTAAACGTGTCCGGGCCATCGCCCGCGATGTCCGGCTTGCCCAGGGTCATTAAGACCTTGCCATCCGTGGTGAGCTTGAAAACCTGGTGGCCTTTTCCGTCTCTTCCGCCGCCGTCGGCAATCCACAGGTTGCCCTCATTGTCCCTCAGAATGCTGTGAGGGAACACGAACATCCCCGCGCCAAAGCTCTTCAGAAGCTTGCCGGAGGGATCGAATTCAAATACCGGCGCCAGGTTCGAACCCGCGCAGGAATTGACGCCGCACCTGTCGGCCACCCAGATGTGGCCGCTTGGAGCGATGAATACCGAGCTCGTGGACCCCATGGTCCGCCCTTCCGGGAGGGTGAACCAGTGCTCCACGGTGCGGTACGGATTGAGTTGCGAATTGGGCTGAGCGCCGGCCTGGGGGTACGCCGTCCGTTGAGAGATGGCAAGGAACGCAACAACCCCTCCAAGCAGCGCGATTCTTAAGGGAACCGCATTGCACATAACGGTCGATTATACTCCACCGGACTGCCGTGGGTATGCATTAGCTCATGCCTGTCCTACCAGACAAAACCAATCGGAGGGCGCGGGATTTCCCGGCCCGTTGCCCGGTGAATCATCGCACGGGCAAGAGGAGAAACTGATGAATCTATCAAAAGTCATGACCGCAACGGCCGCGACGATCCCCCTTGCACCAGGGACCACCGAAGCCACGACCCTAACGACTACAACGAGCCTCGATCCGTTCTTTACAAGAGCGAGGAGGAAATACACCAATATGAGAACAATTCCCTTGGCCTTTTTGGGGCTCCTGGCGCTCAGCGGGCTCGCCCACGGCAGCGAGATTTTGGTGAATGGGAACTTTGAAACCGGAACCATCTCCCCGTGGACCAATAACTCGACCTACGACCCAACGGGCACGGGTTGGTCGATCACGTCGAGCAACTGCTTCAGCGGCACCTACTGTGTGACAGATATGGGCAACGTCGGGCTGATGCAGACGTTTGCGGGAGTTGCGGTCGCAAACATCACGGACGTGAGTTTCTACCAAATGACGCTTTTGACTTTGCCTGGCACGGCTGTCGACTTCTACTACCAAGGCCAAGGTGTTCGCGAGGTCGTTGTCCCCGGAGTGCCAAGTACAGGCGGGTGGGATTTTTTCGACGCGACTTCGTACTTGCTCCCGAACTATACGCTGGTCGGCTTTGAGGTTTACGGCATCGGCAACAGCGTCGGCACCAACGGCATCACTACCACGAACCCGGTCCAATACGACAATCTGAGTATTACAACCAACACTGCCACGCCGGAGCCCGGGACGTTGGCTCTCTTCGGCTGTGGCCTCTTCGGCATCATTTGGATACGGCGCAGGCGAGCCTGACTTCACCGGGAGAATCATCCTGTGTCGAAGAAAAGCTCTGGTGCGGGGAGACTACCTGGTCGACAATCGGCCGGATGCCGCCGAACGCGACGGCATCGTTCCGGTTTGGCAGCACATTGTTTTTGATGCTCCGTACAACCGGCACATGGAGGGTAAGGTGCGGCTCAACCGGTGGAGCGATTGGCGCCTCGTTCTGGAAGCGGCCTGACGCTCCTTCCGATCCGCTTGGTTCGAAGGGCCGCCCGCGCTGCCAAACTCAGCCTTTTCCCGTTTTTGCCGATGAGTAGGGCATGATTTCGATCAAGCGATTCCTTGAGCGGAACGCGGAGGAACTCTTTCGGGTAGTCCTGAATGCCTACCTTTCGGTGCTCCGCGCCGTAGGGGAAAGCGGGGTGCAAGCCTGCCCGCCGGTGGGCAACACTCTCCGTCAGAACCTCCTCCACCTGCAAGCGGCCCTTTCCGGGGAAGCGACCCCGGACGTCCTCCAGGAAACCGGAGAGAAGGTGGAGGCCGAGCTCGCCCAATGGGGTTCGGCCGCCGCCGAATACTTAAAGAGCAGAGCCGGTGACGTCAAGGAGCTGATGCTGATCCTGGCGAGCACCGCGGACCTCACGATGGAGCGCGATCAACGTTATAGCCGCCAGTTTCAGAAATTCACAGGCCGCCTGCAGACCATGGTTGACCTGCACGACCTGGCGATGATCCGCAGTTCGCTGGTGCAGAGCGCCATCGATCTGAAGGCTTGCACGGAGGCGATGGCCGAGGAGAGCCGGGAGGCTTCGGCCCGCCTTCGCCGGGACCTGAATGTGTACAAGGCGCGCCTGGAGGACGCCGAACGCCTGGCGGTCCTGGACCCGCTCACCGGACTAGACAACCGCCGGCGGGTGGAGTCCTCCATTGAGCATCGCATCGGGCAGAAAAAGGCGTTCTCGGTCCTTCTCCTTGACTTGAATGGCTTCAAGAAATTGAACGACACCTTTGGGCACATGGCGGCCGACGAGATCCTCAAGCAGTTCAGCACTGAGCTGAAGGCCGGGTTTCGGAGCACCGACGTGGTCGGCCGATGGGGGGGCGACGAGTTTATCGTAATCCTCGACGCCGGCCTCCAGACGGCCGTAGCGCACATCGACCGCATTTCTCGATGGGTATTCGGAGACTACACCATAAAAGTGGGTGATACCCGGCGGAAGGTCGCGGTAAGTGCCGCGATCGGGGCGGCTGAATGGCGGCCCGGCGACTCGCTACGGATGCTTCTAGACCGCGCTGACGCCGCCATGTACAACCACAAGCGCGCACGGACCAACGCCGGGAATTCCGGCCCGTGACGATGACCAGCAAGAATCTGGAGTAGCATGAGAGCGCGCCGGGCCAGGGTTCCCGGTTCGAATTCACGTTGCCGGCCGACATGCATGGCGGTGAAAGCGGGATAATGAAACCTGATAGTGTGAAAATTTGGAGTGCATCGCACGTATGAACATCCATCACCAACCTGGGGCAGCGGACGGAGGCGCGCCAGTCATTCTGGTGATCGACGATGATGCCGAGGTGCGCTGGGCTACCGTGCGAATGTTGGAAGCAGAGGGGTTCCAGGTGCTGGAGGGTGGCACTGCGGCGGAGGCTATCGAACTGACCGGCCGGCATCGTCCCGCCCTGGTTTTGCTGGACGTCATCCTGCCCGACGGCAATGGCGTGGAGTTGGCGCGGCAGTTGAAAGGCGATCCCGCACTGGCCGGCGTGTTTGTGATCTTGGTCTCCGGAATGCGGACCACCCCCCAGGAACAGGCGGAGGGCCTGGTGAAGGGGCTGGCGGATGGGTACATCACGCGGCCCTTCAGCAAGGTTGAGTTTCTGGCCCGTGTGGACGCCTTCCTTCGCATCCGGCATGGTGAGGAGGCGCTACGCGAGAGCGAAGGGCGCTACCGCAGCCTGTTCGAAAACAACCACGCAGCGATGCTGATCGTGGATCCCGACCAGGGCGCCATTGTGGACGCCAACCCCGCGGCATGCCGGTTCTACGGCTGGACGCGAGAACAACTCCAGCAGATGCGGATCAACCAGATCAACAGGCTCCCGCCGGAGCAGGTCCAGGCCGAGATGGACCGTGCCCGCACGCACGATCACCATTTTCTGTTCCCGCACCGCCTGGCTGACGGCTCGCTCCGGGACGTAGAAGTGTTCAGCGGCCCCGTGATGTTTGGCGGCCGTCCCCTGCTGTACTCGATCGTCCATGACATCACCGAGCGCAAGCGGGCGGAGAAGGCGCTCGAACAGGCAAAAGAAGAGATCGTCAGGGCGGAGCGGCATTATCGGGTCATCTTCAACAGCGTTTCGGATGCGGTATTCGTTTTCACCCTGGGTGAAGACGGATTGCCGGGCCCGTTCCTGGAAGTGAACGACAGCGCCTGCCGCTACCTGGGCTATACACGCGAAGAACTGCTCGGAATGCGGTTCTTCGATATTGTCGATCCTGGATTGAATGAGGATTTACCAGGTCTTCTTCAGATCCTTCGTGCCAACGGCCAGGTGCTGTACGAAGGAAACGACAGAGCTAAGAACGGTTGTAGAATTCCGGTTGAAATCAACACGAGTCTCGCCGATCTGTACGGGCCGCGCACGCTAATTTCCTCCGTGCGGGACATTTCCGACCGCAAGGACGCGGAAAGAAAATACCGGGACATATTCGAGGGGGCGATCGAAGGAATCTATCGAACGTCATCGGAGGGGGTAAGCCAGACGGCCAACCCCGCCTTGGCCAAAATGCTGGGCTACGAGTCGACGGAGGAGTTCCTCTCCGTGCAGACCGACTCGGCGCAGGTTGTGTGGCTGGACCCGAATGACCGGCTACGGTTCTTACAGCAACTCGATAAGGATGAGGTCATCCGTGGGTATGAGTGTCAGTTAAAGCGCAAGGACGGGACGGGGATTTGGGTTTCTCTCAATAGCCGGAGAATCTGCGGCCAGGATGGCCGGATACTCTACAACGAAGGATTCATCGAAGACATCACCGAACGGAAACGGGCCGCGGAGGAGAAGGCCAAACTCGAAGCCCAGTTCCACCAGGCCCAGAAGATGGAATCGATCGGGCGGCTGGCGGGCGGTGTGGCGCACGACTTCAATAATCTGCTGACTGTGATCAACGGCTACAGCCAAATGCTGCTCACCAGGTTGAGCGCGGACGACCCCATGCGGGAGGACCTTACGGAGATCCACACCGCCGGGGAGCGCGCCGCGGGATTGACCCGGCAACTGCTGGCCTTCAGCCGCAAGCAGGTCCTGGAACCGCGCAGGTTGGATATCAACCAGGTGGTGGAGGAGATGCGGCCGATGCTGGAGCGGCTCATGGGGGAGGACATCGAGGTGCGTGTCGCGCTCCACGCGGAGGGTGGGACGATTCACGCCGACCCGCATCAGTTAGGGCAGGTGGTCATGAACCTGGCGGTGAACAGCCGGGATGCCATGCCGGGCGGCGGCAAGTTGCTGATCGAAACGGCCCGCGTAGAGCGGGACGCGAGCTACACGCGTCTGCATCCGGAAGCGCGTGAGGGGTGCTACGTCATCCTGGCGGTTAGCGACACCGGGGCGGGCATGGATGCGGAGACCAAGAATCGGATCTTCGAGCCTTTCTTTACCACCAAAGGGGTGGGCAAAGGGACCGGGCTCGGCCTCGCGATGGTGCAGGGCATCGTGGCGCAGAGCGGAGGCTACGTCGAGGTCTCGAGCGAGAAGGGCAGGGGGACGACCTTCCAGATCTATCTGCCGGCTCTGGTCGAGGCGGCAGCCGATTGGAAGCCAATTGCGGTACCGGCGCTGGGGGGAAAGGAAACCGTGCTGGTGGTGGAAGACCAGGCGGAGGTCCGCAAATACGTCGCCGCCGTGCTGAAGGCATACGGCTACCGGGTGATCCCCGCGGAGGGCGCCAGCGAAGCGCTACTGCTCCGGGAGCGGGAGCACATCGATCTGGTGTTGACCGACGTGGTGATGCCGCACGTCAGCGGCCGGGAACTGGCCAACCGGTTGAAAACACTCCAGCCCGACATCAAGGTTCTGTTCATGTCCGGGTACACCGATAGCGTCATCGAGCAGCATGGGATCCTGGAGGACGGCACGATGTTCATCCAGAAGCCGTTCGGTCCGGAGGAGTTGGCCGGGAAGGTCCGCGCGGTGCTGGGCCGACCGGAGGTGGAGCAACCGGAGGCAGAGCAACCGGCGATCGAGCACCCGGTGCGGGGATCAGCGGTTCGCATCCTGGTGGCGGATGATGAAGGCGGGGTTCGCGGTTTCCTGCGGAGTGTGCTGGAGACCGGCGGCTACGACGTGATCGAGGCGGCGGACGGCAGGCAGGCGCTTCGGCATGCGCGGGCGGGGCATGTGGACCTGGTGGTCACGGACCTGGTGATGCCCGAACTGGAGGGGCTTGAGACCATAAGGGCCTTGCGCCGGGATATGCCGGGCGTGGGGATCATCGCCATCTCGGGCGCGTTCGAAGGTCAATTCCTGGAGACGGCCCGTCTGCTGGGGGCGAATGCAGTGTTGAACAAGCCGGTGAGCGCCGAGTTGCTGTTGGCCAAGGTGGCGCAGTTGCTGAGGCCGCAGCAGTGAGCCGCGGCAGAACCGTCTGCCGATCCGGTTCTGCCAGATGCGGAAAAGGGCCTGGAAGCCGGGATTGAGACTAATTGTCCCAACTGGAACAACCGGACACTGATAGCAAATGACTTACAGGATTCAGTTGGGACAGGCTGTCCCAACCGGGCTCGCCCCCACTCATTTTTCGGCAAACTGCCAGACTAGGTCTCTGACCGCGTGATGAATTGCGCATGCGGGAAACCACTCCCATACGGTCGTGGCTCGGAACCGAGCCGCGCGCGTCAGCAAGCGGTGCCATAATCGCCACGAATCATTGCGATCGAGACACTATTTGCCGCCGCCGGAGAGTTTGCGATAGTACTCGGCGACCGAGTCCTGATAGCCGGCAGGGACTTTAGTAGGGTCGGTGTTGCGGATGGTGCCGCCCTTGGCTTCATCGAGCTGCCGGCGCAGTTGCAGTTCGAGCGCGTCCACGCCGCTGACGAGCTGCTGGTGCATCTGCTCGACCAGGGCCGGATTCCCTGGGAAACGGCTGGGATCCAGATTGCGCATCTGCTCGATCAGGGCCTGCAACTGCTGTTTGGCCTCGGGACTATCCTGCAC
>PMTT01000604.1 GCA_003167275.1 Bryobacterales bacterium
GCCTCGGGACGTCCCGTGGTGAGCGTCAGGCCTGGGAGGGCGATCATGGTGTCGCGCCCCCAATCGCTGAACCAAGGGTAGCCGGCGATGACGGTGCTTTCGGTGCCTCGGCGCACGATGAACTGGTCGGATGCCTGCACCAGGGCCTCGACGAAGGGGTCCGCGGTGGGGCGGACCCCCNNGTCCGCGCGGGACGCCCCCGTCCCGCTGTAGAAGGCGCCGAGCACCTCCCGCCGACGGGCGATTTCCGCCGCCCGCAGTTCCTCGGCGTCGCTGGCGTCGCGCGGTTCGGTCGACGCCACGATGGCTGCGCGCGGATTGCTTCGCAGATCGAAACTCAGTACCAGCGGATTGAAAAGGTCCTCCCGATAGTCGAGCCCGCGCTCCTGCTCGACNNATACGGCGCGCACGTGACGAGGCCGGGTGCGGACTCGATCGACGGGTCGAGCGAGCCGTTCTCATGCGTGGTGCTGTGATAATCGCGGAAAGCGATCAGAGGCCGCAACTCGAGTGTGCAAGCGATCTCAGGGGCGGGCTGTCGTACCAGGTATTGAATCACCGTGGTGTTTTCCCCATGAACCATGAAGACGGATTTTTCGATCTCCAGCCCGTCGACTTCGTAGACGTACACGGGGAAGGGATCCTGGCGGAACTGTTTCAGATGCAGGTGTCCCTGTGGGTGGATCGCGCCGGGATACCGATTGCAGGAAAGGTCGGTGCGCCGGCCATCGATCACCAGCGTCTCCTCCAGCTTGGAGAGCAGAAGCATGCGCCCCACCGGCGGTTTGGTCGCAGCGACCAGGAGGCCGTGGTAACGGCGCGTGTGGAGTCCCGCGATGGTGGAAGACGCGAAGCCCCCGATCCCATTGGTCTCGAGCCACTCGCGGCGGCAGGAGATGTCCAGATTGCGGCAGACAGACTCGTCAAATCGGCTCATGGTTGGGAACGGCAGTCCGTAATATAGCACCGTGGGGCAGGTCACCGACCTGGCGAGTCAGCGGGAAGGCAGGGCGAGGGCCTGCCCCAATACCTCACTCAAAAGGGATGGGCGCGATTTTGGCTGGACAGGCCGGGAGGCCTGTCCTACAGGCTCACGAACAGGGCGCCGTCTTCCGCTGTTAGCTCGATGCCGGCCGCTTTTGCCGCTTCCTGCAGCGCATGGTCGAGCATCACTACGGGGTCCGGGCCCACGGCCAATCGGCGCAGGAGGCCTTCGCCCTTCTTGCCGCCGGCCGAGAGCACGATCTTCAAACCGCGGCGCTTGCATCTCACGGGGGTGCCGTCAGGGAGCTTGGTGCACATGGGCTTCAGATAGGCGTCCACATAATGCACGCCGATTCCCGACTTGTCGCTCGTGAATTGCGGGAGCTTCTCCACGGCGGCCGGGTTGATGTCACAGAGTTTGGTTTTCATATTTGTGCGCGCTCCCCTTCCGATGCGAGCCGCGGGTGCCAGCCATTGGTACTGAGATACTCGTCCATGGCCCTTCGAAATGCGCGGATGTGCTCCGGCGCGCTGCCGCAGCAGGCTCCAATGATGTTCGCCCCGGCATCGAGGAGCGGGGCCACACCCTGCACCATCTGGTCCGGCGTTTCATCGTAGACCACCCGCATACTCACCAGCTTGGGTTGCCCGGCATTGGGCTGGACCATCACGGGCAGGCCGGTGACCTTCCTGTACCGTTCCGCCGCCTGCCGGGCCCGTTGCATGTCCATTCCCGTGCCGCAGTTCAGGGCCACGATATCCGCGCCCTGCTCTTCCATGAACCGGGCGGCGCGTTCCGGGTCGATCCCCATCATGGTGCGGAACGTGGAACCGTCCAGAGTCACGTCATAGGCCATCGATCCGATGATACAGGGAGCGCCCGCGGATTTCGCGGCGCCGATCGCCAGTCCCAACTCCTCGAGCGACGTCTGGGTCTCGACGATGACCGCGTCCGCGCCCGCTGCGACCAGGGCGGAAGCCTGCTCCCCGAATGCGTCGCGCACATCCGACTCCAGAAAGTCGCCGTAAGGCTCCATCAAGCCGCCGAACGGCCCGATATCACCGATCACGTATCCGTCGCGGCCCTGGAAGGCTTCGCGCGCGATCTCGACGGCGGCGCGGTTGATGGCCGCCACCTTGCCGGCGTGCGAATGACGGTTGAGCATGATCCGCGAACCGCCGAAGGTGTTGGTCAGGATGCAATCCGAACCGGCCTCGGCGTAGCGCCGCTGTATGGCCAGCACCCGCTCGGGGTGAGTCAGATTCCATGCTTCGCCGCAACTGCCTTGCTCGAGCCCCGCGAGCATCAGTTGGGTGCCCATCGCGCCGTCTCCTAACAGGGGGCGCTCCTGGATCGCGTCTAGTAGATGTTTCTTCATAGGGTAGTGTCTCGCAGCGCGCTAAAAGCGTCGACACGAGTCTCGACGCGGCAGACACAAGTGTCTTGGACCGCGCAGCAGTCTGCGCCACGATGTTCCAGCGCGTAGTGGATGGTTTCCAGCACGATGCCCCACTTATGCTCGCGGCTCGCTGGCTCACAATAACAGCCGGGAGCGCACTCCGCGCGTTGCCACGTTAATACGGCGCTCAAGGGCTGGCCCAGGAGCGGCTTGTCGCTGGCGATGTCAGCGGACAACTCGGCCGGCTTCTCCAGGTACCGGCACATGTAGGTATGCCCGGCGTCACCCGGAGCAGGAGCGCAGCGCTGCTCCCGAATGCGATATCCATCCTCCGGCGGGCCAAGTGAGACGTGGTAATGAAAGGTCAGCGGACGCCCCATGTTGGTGCAGGTGGTCCCTTCGTAGCGGAACAGGGCGTCGATGCCGCCATCCGCGCGCTGCTGGAGCGAGAGGCGTTCGTCAGCCCATCGTTTCAAAGCCTTGGTTTTTACGGTGTAGGGGACGGGGGGGCGCTGAGCGGTGTTTGTGGGGAAGGCGGCGATCGGGGGGACACCGCTCCCTGACGGTCGCGGCTCGGTTGGGTTCGCGGGCGGGCCTGGTTTCCCAGCCGGGCTCGCGGAGATGAAGTGGAAGGTCTCGGACGGAGCGCTCGGGGGCCGGATGACAGACGACTGAGCCTGATCGCCTGTGCCACTTTGATTCGGCACCCGGCGGTATTGGCAGGGGAGATAAGAACAGTTCTCGCAGGGGATCAGTTCGGTGAGCCGGCGGACACGTTCGGTGTGCCGGGTGAATCCGAAGACGGCCAACTGGGATTTCTTGGGGCGGAGCGCACCCGATTCCAGCGCCTCCAGGCTGTAGGGCATGGGCCGCTTACCGGGCTTTCCGATCAAGCTCAGGAGCCGACCCTGCTCGCCGATGTCCCACTCCGGGTATCCGGGACTGTAATGCGGGAGTACCGCCATCCCGTGCTCCTCGGCCCATGCGCAAAGACGGGCTCCGGTCATGTGGGTGAGATGCTCCACCACCGCGGAACCAAAGACCTCCAGGAAGAAATATTCGTCGGGCTTGCCTTGGTCCCACAGGCGCTGTGCTTCCTGTTCGAGTTCCACGCCGGCCCCGGCGGCCACAAGAATTGCGCCATGAGCCCCGGCTGTTTCGAGCGTCGCGCGCAAGCGTTTACTGTGGAAGGGTACACCCTCGATGCAAATGGTAACTCCGTCTACTTCTTCTCCGCGCTGATCTCGGCGCCCCCGCGTCTCCGCGTCAATCCCAGCCTCCGCCCCCTCCACGATCTCCAGGCTTCCCGCCTCGCGCGCGTAGACCCAGGGCCGCCCGTGCTGCGCGTACCAGGCGTACGCCCAATCGGCCAACTCGCGGGCGCGGTCGCTCAGCTCGTGATTAGGCGGATACCCGAGCAGCCGCCGGTACTCGGCCGGCTGGACAGTCACATCGGGAGCGGTATCGACCAGTTCGATCATCCGGCAACCTGGCGCATGGATTCCATGGGCTTGAACTGGCAGCCTTCCACAAAGAAGTCGAAAAAGTCCGGGTGCGTTTCCAACCGGCAGTGCTCCACCCTTCTCACCAGCGCTTCCAGTTCGCGTCGTTTGGAGCAGGATAGCAGGGCGATGGATGCGCCTTCAATAGCCGCGTTCCCGACCTGCACCACTCGCGAGGCCGGGAGATTGGGGATAAGCCCGATGCGCTGGGCCGCCTCCACCTTCAAATGACGCCCGAACCCGCCCGCCAGGTAGAACCGATCGACGTCGCCGAATTCCAGACCGTAGTTGCTGAAGACCACGTGGAGGCCCGCCACATTGGCGCCCTTGGCCTGGGCCAGTTCGTTGACGTCGCTCTCGTGAAAGAAAATGCCATGCGCCTCGTCGAGTGCGATCCGGTCGCGGTCGCCCGCGAAGCGGCCCATCTCATTCATCTGGCCCGTGCGCACCAATTCGCTCATCGCGGCGACCAGTCCGGAACCGCAGATCCCCTCCGCCGGCCCGTCGCCGATCACGACCAGTCGGTAGGCCCCGTCGTCCTCGATCACCACATCTTCGATGGCGCCATCCAGGGCCGGCATGCCGCACGCGATCGCACCGCCCTCGAAGGCCGGGCCCGCGGGACACGACGCCGCCAGAATCCGGTGACGGTTGCCCAGGATCAACTCCGTGTTGGTCCCGATATCCATGATGCAGATGAGGTGGTCCTCATGGGCCAAGTCCACCGCGAGCATGCAGGCTGCCGCGTCGGCGCCAACATGCCCGCTGATGACGGGGACGCCGTAAACGCGCGCCTTGGGGTGAATCGGCAGCAGGCAGCGGCGGCCGGTCTCGGTCAGACTGGTGGTGGAGCGCTTGCCCGCGGCCATCTCGATTTCGGTGATCGAGCGGTAGGGGTTCTGCCCGATCGAATAGACGCTTTGCCGGAAGAACAGGTCGCGCATGGTGGAGTTGCCCACCACCACCATCTCGTAGATGGTCTTGGGATCGACAGGAAACTCCTCGATGGCGTGGGTCAGATATCCCGCGAGCGTTCGCCGCAACAGTTTCCCGGGGTGCTCGGAATCGTACTGGATGCGCGACATCACGTCGGACCCGCCGAAGCGTTGCGGGTTCTCGAAGGAGGCGTCGGCGATCAGCTCGCCGGTTTCCAGATTCAACAGCCGCAGGACGACGGTGGTGGTTCCGAGGTCCATCGCGAGACCGTGAATCGGGCCGGAAGAGCGATCGATTTCCACGCCGTCGATCAGGATGCGGTCGCCGTCGCGAGTGACCGCTGGATCGGGTTGGAGGACTTGGTTGCTGAGCGGGAGGCCGAGGGCATGCCGCTCAATCCGCATGTGTCCGCGCCGCATGGTGTGGCAGCGAACCGCTCCCGCATCGGACACGACATGGCACTGGCACGACAGGCGAAAGTTTCCCTTGAGGTGCCGCTCACACACGGTGGGTTCCGAGAGGGCGTCGATGCCTTCGGTGACCTCGACCATGCACTCCTTGCACTTACCTTGCTTGAGGCAGGATGTGGGGACGCGCACCTCCAACCGCTCGGCAAGGTCGAACAGTAATTCGCCGCGCGTGGCCGGGGTGGAGCGTCCGTTAATGGTAAGGATCACCGCCATTTACGTGAGGTTCCTGCCCGCCTGCATATTTAGTCTTATGGTACAACAATACCTGAGTTTGAGGTCGGGATGGGCAGAAGTAGCGACGCCCAGAGACATCTGGAATGCCGGAGTGGAGTCCGATGCAGGTACACGCTTACATCGTGCGGAGGCTCGGATCGGCTGGGGCGGGAGCCTTGGGACGGTCGTGGTTGAAAGCGGAGTCTTTACGTTGCATTCCGCTGCGGTATGGTGGGCCTGCCCGCGACATATAGTTTGATATTACAACTAAACATTTCATCTGTACCGACCCCCGATGGGGTTCGAACACCTGTGGCCCGGGCCCCTCGGTCGCGGGCAGCATGCGCCCGGGGCTTTTGGGTTTCGGCATAGGGCAAAATGAAGGAACGAACCCAATTTTTTATTGATTCGATTGGGGTTGTGCGAAATTGGCTTTCGCTTTCGGAGGGGGTTCGGCGGCGACGGCCTGGGGACGAGCGGAGAGGCCGGTTGTGAAGGAGTTGGCCGGGAGGCGTCCTTGCCATCGGCGGACCGTGGGCGGCGGGTCTTCGCATGTTGAGGGGGTTGGCGGCGATTTTGTTGTGGGGTACTCATCTACCAGGAATAGCAGGCGAGGGGGCCGTGGTCTGCGGTGGGCGGCTGTAAGTGCTTGAGGGGATTGAGCGAAATATTCTGAAAAAAACGTGACCGTCTTGCAGAACTCC
>PMTT01000068.1 GCA_003167275.1 Bryobacterales bacterium
GATACCTCTCACAACGCGACTACTTCGGCGATCGTGCCGGTGACGGTGAGTAATACGGCGGGGTCTCCTCCCACCAATGGCCTGATCGGCTATTGGAATTTTGACGAGGGTTCGGGGAGCGTAGCGCACGACACTTCCGGGAGCGGGTATAACGGCGTAGTGAATGGGGCCACGTGGACCACGGGAAAGATCAATAGCGCGCTGATGTTTAGCGTCAACACGAACTCTGTGACGACTCCGAGTATTGCCTTGGGGAACACCTTTTCCCTCTCGGCGTGGGTGAATCCAACGGTCCTTGCGCAGACGTCGTACGTGAGAATTGCGGAGACCTATTACGCGACGGGGCTCTATCTGGGCACGAATGCTGCCGGCACGGCATACAAGTTCATTCTAACCAACGGCTCTGGCGTGACGGGTTCCTGCAGCGGAGCGGTCTATGGGTGCGCGGAGGGGGGTACGATCAGCAGCGGGTGGCACCTGGTGACAGCGACGTATGACGGCGCGACGGCCAGACTGTATGTGGACAATGCGCTGGTCGGCAGCGACAGCTTCACCGCCCCGGGGAACACCAACCTCCCCTTATACATCGGCCACTCCATCTATGGAAATGGGTATAACGGCGCGATTGACGAAGTCCGTTTATACAACCGGGCACTCACCGCCACGGAAGTCACGACGATCTACAATTATACCGGCAAGTAAAGTCAACCCGACACAAGGTGGCGGGCACATCATCGTGAGCGAGAGCGGATCAATGCCGCACACACTTGCGGAACTACTTGGGCGCAACCGCGCTAAGTTAGAAACCATTCCACCCGAAGGAGGGACTAGGGGCCGGGCACCAACACCAAACGCTGCCCTGCAATCGAGTAATCTGCGCTTCGGTTACTTACCCAGCGGCTCGCGTTGGCCCAGATAGTCGAGCGCTTTCCACCATGCGGAAAATGACGGTTCCCCGGCCCTTCACGACACGGTACCGCGGAAACCGTACACGATGATCGCCTCATGCGGCCCCGCCTTGCGGAATAGCTTGGCGAACATCGCCATCAGGAACAACACCTCGATCAGGCGTTCGGCCAGCCCCGGGTTCTCCAAAATAGTGCCCAGCAGGACCAGGCACATGCGCGAATCCGCGTGGCGCGCCACCGTGAGCAGCGCCTGGTGCAGATCGGGATCCTTACAGAACCGCTCAGCCCCGCTGACCAGCCAGAGGGCCAGCTTGTCCTCCAGGGCGCCAATGTCGGAGATGAGCTCGTTCTGATAGCCTTCCGGATCGTCCACCAGGTAGCCGGGATGAACGTTGAAAAAGCGCGCCAGCAACAGGCGGCTGGAATTGGTCAGGTGAGGCCGCGCGCCGCTCTCGATCTGCGAGAGGTAGCTCTGGCTAATGGACTTGCCGAGTTCCTCCTGGATGAGGCGGGCCATCTCCTGTTGGGAGAGCTCGCGGTCGAGGCCGCGAAGGGTGCCCTCGACTTCCCGCAGGTACCGAATGTTTTCACCGAGCGTCATATCGCAATTTGTAATTGTACTATTGCAATTTGCGATCGGTGGCAACAGGAGAATTAGGCCTGTTTTCAATCGAGTCGCTTGGGATGGGCCGGAAACGAATGGCTGGCCCTGCAATTCCCGCGCTCCCCAACACTAATGTTGCCCGCCCAAGCATGAACGTGCACCGTCCACTTTTCGACACGTCCACTTTTCGCAACTTGATTAACGATGAAAGTACTAGTAATATTAGTACGGAAAAATGGTAAGGTTCGGTACATTCAAAATGGGAATATTCGGGCTCAGAACATCGAATTTGCGGTTCACGGCAGGCCTTCTGCTCTTTTCCGCCCTCGCCGGCGCCCAACTCCGGATTACCACCAGCAGTGTGCCCACGGCTGCCCAGTATCAAAGCTACAGCACCATGCTGACGGCAACGGGCGGCACGCCGCCGTATACCTGGTCGGTGGTGTCGTCAACCGGCGTTAGCCTTCCGGAGGGCATGAGCCTCAATCCGGCGACTGGCGTAGTGAGCGCCGCCCAAGTCAACGGGCAAGGCGGGTACGGAGTCACGGTGAAGGTCGTCGATAGCGGTTCCCCCGCCCCCAGCGCCGCGACTGCCACCATTAACTTCGGCGTTACCAGCGACAGCAGCTATGGCGGTTGCCAGATGTTCCCGCCGGATTCAATTTACAATCAGCGCATCGACCTGCTGCCGGTGGACACCAACGCGGCACACCAGATCCCTTCCGGGTACCTCACCAGCCCGCTACATCCCGATTTTGGGCACGGCTTCTATCCCGCTCCGGGTGGCATTCCGTTTGTGCGGGTCGCGGCGAACCAGCCGCCGACCAACGTCAATCTGGCGAACGACGGCCAGATCGATTTTGCCGGGACCTACTTGTGGCCGTTCCCGGCGTGGCCCAACGCCGTGATCGAAGGCACTTCCTATGGGCAGGACGGCGACGACCACCACATCCTGATCCTTCAATCCAGTGTGAACAACATCACCGGGCCGCAGACCGGCCCCTGCACGCTGTATGAGACGTATCAGAGTACGGCTGTGCCTGGCATGTTCAGTTCTGCCACCAATACGTGGTTAATGTTGGCCGGCCTGCACTACATTCTCAACAGCAACGAGATCGCGGCGTCCACATCCACGCTGGATAACGGAGCACAGGATTCTCCAGGGATACCGATCGTTCCGCTGCTGATCCGGTACAGCGAGGTCCCGCTCGGAGTGCAGCATCCGCTGCGCATCACCTTCCCTTCGCCCACCAACGGGTGGGTTTGGCCTGGCACGGGATGCTGCGGGGGGAGTGGGCCGCCGCAAGGGCTGCTCTATCGGCTCAAAGCCAGCGTGAACTGGCAGGCGATATGCCCTGCGAACACAAACCCACAGGCCGCCACTGTGCTCGAAGCGCTCCAGCAGTATGGCGCTTACATGAGCGATCACGGCAGCTCCGGATACGTGCAGGGTGTTCCAGATGTGAGGTGGGACGACAACGACCTGGGGTGTTTCAAGAAGTTCCACGTGAGCGATCTGGAAGTAGTGGATAACTCGATGTTGGAGGTGTCGTCGATCAGCGGGCAGACCAAGCCATATGTCGTGCCGGCCACGCTGCCGAATGGGGCGGTGGGCTCGGCGTACAGTACCACGATATCGGCAGTCGGCGGCACCCCGGCAAGCCGGCAGTGGTCAGTCTCTTCCGGAACGCTGCCGCCCGGTCTTCTGCTGGACGCTTCGGCGGGGACCGTCAGCGGCACAATTACCTCGTCCGCGGGGAGCCCTTATAGCTTCAGTATCACCGCGACCGATACCTTATCTGGCTATTCCTCGCAAACGCGGCAATTTTCCATTGTCGTGACGGGTTCCGACAGCACGCCTCCGTCTACGCCGGCGAACGTTTCGGCGGTGGCCGTATCCAGTTCTCAGATCAACGTATCGTGGTCGGCCAGCATCGATAATGTTGGGGTGGCGGGCTATCGGGTGTATCGGAACGGCAACCAGGTCGGCACAACAACAACCACACTATCGTTTTCGGACACAGGTCTTACAGCTTCCACGCTCTACTTTTACACGGTGGCGGCCTATGATGCGGCGGGGAATGTCTCCAACCAGTCTTCCGCCGCCACGGCGACGACGTTGT
>PMTT01000329.1 GCA_003167275.1 Bryobacterales bacterium
GCCAATTCCGCGCGCAAGCTCATGCAGGCGAACGGCCTCCGTCCGGAACAGGTGGTCCAGGTGCGAGGTTTTGCCGACCGCCAGTTGCGCCACCCGGAAGACCCGGCGGCCGCCTCCAATCGCCGGATCTCGGTGATCGTCCAGTACCTCACGCCGCCTCCCGGAAAGGGTGGTGCGGACGATGAGAAGGTGCCCGAAAAAGCCGGTGGAGCAAAAAAAGCAGGCGAGCCCGAGAAGACCAAAGCGGAGAAGTAGTTCCCGCCAAACCCGTGGGCTTCCTGGCCGTTCTCGGGCGGCCCCTCTCGATGTCCCGCTTCATGCCATAATGAACCTCACCACTCGGCACAAGCCGGCGCTCTCACCATGCTCTCCATCGGCCATCTGGTCGGCAGATATCGCCTGGACGCCAAACTCGGCGAAGGCGGCATGGGCGTGGTCTACCGGGCCACCGACACCGAACTGAGCCGTGTCGTAGCGCTCAAGATCGTGCGCCCTGAGCTGTCCGGTAATCCCGAGTGGAGAAAGCGCTTCTCCCACGAGGCCCGGGCTGCCACCAAATTCGACCACCCCAATATCGTCAGGGTCTACGAGGTGGGATGCGTGCAGGGGCTAGACTACATTTGCATGGAATACCTGGAGGGTGAGACTCTCGATCAGAAGATCGCGCGCCGCCCCTTGGGAATCGGGGAAGCTCTGCGCCATGCCATCGCCATGGCCGATGCGGTGGCCACCGCGCACGTCGCCGGCGTGGTACATCGCGACCTGAAGCCGGCGAACGTCTTCATAACCGAGGCCGGTACTCTCAAGGTGCTGGACTTCGGTCTCGCCAAATTCACCGGGACCGACGGGACGGGCGATCCCGGCGCCACGCTCACAATGAGCACCCAGTTGGGCCAGGTTCTGGGCACCGCCTCTTACATGTCGCCAGAGCAGGCCGAGGGCCGCGCTGTGGATGCGAGGTCGGACATCTTCTCGTTCGGCGCGGTGCTGTACGAGATGATCACCGGGGAGCGGGCTTTCGCCGGGGAATCGAGCATGGCGACGATGGCGGCCATCCTGCGCGACCAGCCCAAGCCCGCTGGCGACCTGGTACCCTCGATTTCTCCCGCTTTGGACCAGGTGATCGCGAAGTGCCTGCAAAAGCAGGCGAGCCGGCGATTCGGATCCATGGGCGAGTTGAAGGCCGCCCTGGAAGCGCAGTTGCACGCCGAACGTTCCCGCCGACTGCCATTGGCAATCGGCCGGTGGACCACGTGGGCTGGGCTGGCGATCGCCGTCGTCGCCGGATTCGCCGGCATGTCGTGGCTCTCGTCTCACGTGAAGCTGGCGGACATTTACCTGGTCTGTTTCCTGGTGGGCTTTGCGTTCAGCGTGGTGGCGGCCTTTTCCGGCAGTCTTCATCTGCCTCACGTCCACTTGGGCGGCATCCACGACCTGCCGGCGGGAGACTTCACGTCGACCGGGTCGGGCGCGCCGGGGGCGGGTTCCGGGTCGGCGGTCAACGGTGGCAGCATCGCGGCATTCCTGGTCTGGTTCGGCGGGGCGGGGTATGTGCTGGCCGAGCATTTCGGAATGGCCCTGGCAACCACCTATCCGGCCGCCGTGGCGAGTGGCTGCGCGGGCGCGGCTCTCCTGTTTGTTTTTCTGAACAGGGTGCTGTTGGCGCATGACGAGCCGCTCAATCCGGCCGATTACGAGATGACGGGAGTCAAGGGCAGGTTGAGCAGCGCGATTCGCGAGGGTGGCACGGGCGAGATGATCTTTTCGCAAGCCGGCACGCGCCGGGCGATTGGGGCTCGGAGTGCTACTGGAGCGGCCATTCCACGCGACAGTCAGGTGATCGTAGTCCGGTGCGAGAGGGGCATCGCCTATGTGCGCGAGTTGGGGGAATAGGTACGGCTGCTTTGTTCAGTTTGCCGGACAGTCCACAAACGTCCACAAAGACTCGGCAAGCTAAAGCATACCCTACCACGCTATTCTGGAAACGGAATGGCAGCCATCGCTCTCACCATCGCCGGATCGGACCCTAGCGGCGGTGCGGGCATTCAGGCCGACCTCAAGACCTTCCACCAGTTTGGCGTCTACGGAGAAGCGGTGATCACGCTGCTTACCGTCCAGAACAGTCTGGGAGTCTCGCGCGTGGAGGTGATGCCGCCGGACCTGGTGCTGGAACAGATCGCCGCGGTGTTGGCGGACATCCCGCCCGCCGCCGCCAAGACTGGGGCGCTCGGGTCGGTGGAAATGGTGCGCGCGGTTGCCCGTGCAGCGGCCGATTTCAGCTTTCCGCTGGTGGTGGACCCGGTCATGATCAGTAAGCATGGCGCTGCCCTGCTGCCCGAGACGGCGACCGCGGCCATCCGCACGGAACTGCTGCCGCGAGCGGCGCTCGTGACGCCCAATGTGCCGGAGGCCGAAGCCCTTACCGGCCTCGAAATCCACACGCTCGACGATATGCGCCAGGCGGCCTGCCGGATCGTGGCCATGGGGGCGCGGGCGGTACTCGTCAAGGGCGGGCACATGGAAGGGGACGCTACCGACATCCTGTTCGACGGCTCCGAATGGCACGACTTTCCCGCCCCGCGCATCCCGACGCGCCACACCCACGGAACCGGCTGCACCTACTCGGCCGCCATCACCGCCGGTCTCGCGAGCGGACTGCCGCTCGCCGACGCCGTGGGGCGCGCGAAGCGGTTTATCCACGAGGCCATCCGGACTAATCCCGGACTGGGCCGGGGCTCGGGCCCCGTCAATCATCACGCGGAGGTACGATGAAGTTTCAGGAACTGTTAATTGCCGCCATCCAGCGTTCGGAGATCCCGCTGCGGTTCGAGCCTGGCGCCGAGGAATCCGTGGCCCAACCGGTAACCGAGGTGCTCAAGGCATGGGTTTCCGCACACCTACCGCAATCCGCCAACACGGATTACGACGCCGGGTACCGCGCGCTCGCCGTCCAGTTGCTGGCCGAGTTGGACGACTCGACCGATCTTCCGGAGTAACATGATCACGGATCAACAAACCGACACTCTCGTCAAAGCGTTGAACGCATTCCAGATCGAGCTGCCCTCCTGGGGCTTCGCCAACACCGGCACGCGCTTCGGCAAGTTCCTCCAGCCGGCCGCGGCCACGACCACCGAGGAGAAGTTCAGCGACGCCGGCCAGGTGCATCATTGGACCGGCGTCTGCCCCACGATTGCCCTGCACGTGCTGTGGGACCTGCCGCGGGGCGTCCAGGACACTGCCCAGGTGCAGGCGCTCGCCGTGAAGTACGGGCTCCGCGCCGGGTCCATCAACCCGAACGTGTTCCAGGACCAGATCTACAAGTATGGGTCGCTCGGAAATCCCGACGCGGCCGTGCGGGATGCCGCGCTCGACCACATCCTGGACAGTATCGCCATCGCCAGGGATCTGGGAAGCCGCGATCTTTCGCTGTGGTTCGCCGACGGGTCGAACTATCCGGGCACGCAAAACATCCGGCATCGGCGAAAGTGGTTCGACGAGGGGCTCCGGGCCGCGCACGCGCGCTTGGGGGAAGACCAGCGCATGCTGGTGGAGTATAAGCCCTTCGAACCGGCTTTCTACCACACGGACATCGCCGACTGGGGCATGGCGCTGCTATTCGCGCAATCGGCCGGCCCGAAGGCCAAGGTGCTGGTGGATACCGGGCACCACTATGCGGCGCAGAATATCGAGCAGATCGTAGCGTGGCTGCTGGACCTGAACATGCTGGGCGGCTTCCACTTCAACGACCGCCGGTATGCAGATGACGATCTGACGATGGGCTCGATCGACCCGTACCAAGTCTTCCGCATCTTCCATGAGATTCTGCATTTCGAGTGGGAGGCCGGAAAACGCGCGGACATCGTCTTCATGATCGACCAGAGTCACAACCTGAAGGGCAAGATCGAGGCGATGATCCAGACGGTTACGACCGCTGCGGAACTCTACGCCAAAGCGTCTCTGGTGGACCACGCGAAGCTGGCGGACTGCCAGGCGAAGTGCGCCCTGGTGGATGCCGAGAGCTGCCTGAAGGATGCCTTCTCAACCGACGTTCGGCCAATGATTCGCGAGTGGGCGCTCTCTCGGGGCCTTCCGGCCGATCCGATGGATGCGTTCCGGCAGAGCGGCTATCTGGAAGCGATCACGGCGGAGCGGGGCCAGAAGAATATGTCCGCCATCAGCAGCTACGCATAGGTGGCTGCGGCTGCTGTGGCGCAGGCGGTCGCTCGCCTGCGCTCCTCACAGAGGATGGACTCGGGGGGCCGACGAGTTCGGACCTAAGAGGCCGATTGGAAATCGGCTGCAGGATGGAATCTGCCCCACTGAGGATTTTGGACTTGTTGCTATTGTAAGAGCTATGACCAAGGTGCAGATTCGCTTCCGGCTGCAGAAGCCGCTCGATGACGTCATGCTGGCGCGCATCTCGGATGCCTATGCTCTTTACGGCATTCAGAAAGTGAAGGTGGCGCCGACGCTCGATAGCCTGATGGTGGAATATGACGCCACTCGTTTGCGTCCGGCGGAGGTGGAGTCGGCGTTGGCCGGCGCCGGGATTCCGGTGGCTCTGGCGTAGGCCGGAACCAACCAACCGCAGAGGCGCGGAGAACGCGGAGGAAGACGCGGAGAAAACAGAGATTGAAACGAGCGGATGGAGGAAATCGACTCCTGATGCCGGCGAGTTGGGCGCATCTCTCTCTGACCTTCTCCGCGTTTTCCTCCGCGTCCTCCGCGCCTCCGCGGTGCGTTTCTCCCCCTTGCTATACTCGTAGTTTCCCGTGTTCCATTCTATTGAAAAGCAAGTCTCCAGCGCTTTCCGCGAGCATATACAGGTTCGCTACGGCATTGATGTGGCGGTGGCCATCGAGCAGCCGCGGCAGAGCGATTTCGGTGAAATGGCCGTGCCCGCGGCCTTTCAACTGGCCAAACAACTGCGGCAGGCGCCCCGGAAAATCGCGGCCGAGCTCGTGGATGGAGTTGGCCCAATCCCTGGCGTGGCGGCGATGGAGGTGGCCGGCAACGGATACATCAACGTCCGCCTGGACCGGGGCGCCTTCAGCGAGGGACTGCTGCGCGGGCAGTCGGCGATGGCCGCGGTCGAGGGCGAGAAAATCATCGTCGAGCACACCAATATCAATCCCAACAAGGCCGCGCATATCGGACACCTGCGCAATGCCGCGTTGGGCGACACGTATGTGCGGATGCTCCGCGCGCTCGGGTATCGGGTGGAAGTGCAGAATTATATCGACAACACGGGCGTCCAGGTGGCCGACGTGGTAGCCGGTTTCCACTACCTGGATGGCAAGAGCCCGGCCGGCGTGAAGGCGCTGATGGCCGACCCCTCGGTGCGCTTCGATTACTACTGCTGGGATCTCTACGCGAAGACGTCCAGTTACTATAAGGACCATCCCGAGGCGCTCGAATGGCGCTCCCGGACCCTGCATGCAATGGAATCGGGAGAAGGCGAGTTGTCCGAACTGGCGCACCTGGTGGCGGACGCCATTGTAGAGAAGCACCTGGCGACCATGCTGCGAATGGACGTGGAGTATGACGTCCTGCCACGCGAGAGCGAGATTCTGCACCTCGAATTCTGGTCGGCGGCCTTCACGCTGCTCAAGGAGCGCAAAGCCATCTACTTCGAAACCGAAGGCAAGCAGGCGGGATGCTGGGTGATGCCGGGCCTCTCCGAAGAGGGTAAGGTCATTGTGCGCTCCGATGGCACGGTGGTCTACACCGGCAAGGACATCGCTTACCAGCTTTGGAAGTTCGGCTTGCTTGGCAAGGACTTTTTCTACCGGCCGTTCCAGACTTATGCGGATGGCCGCGTTCTCTGGGTCACGACCGACGGGCCGGCCGAATCCGGGCAGCAGTTCGGACACGGTACACGGGTCTACAACGTGATCGATTCGCGGCAATCCTATTTGCAGGATGTCGTGGTTGCCGGGTTACGCGGTTTGGGCTACCAGTCGCAGGCCGACCGGTCGGTTCACTTCTCATATGAGATGGTGGCTCTGACGCCGCGCTGCTGCGCGGATCTGGGCATCCCGCTATCGGAAGAAGACCGCAAGCGAACCTACGTGGAGGTGTCCGGCCGCAAGGGTCTCGGCGTGAAGGCGGACGACCTGATGGATACCCTGATCGACAAGGCGCTGGAAGAGGTGGCCTCGCGCCACGGGGAGGCCTCGGCGGAAGAACAGCGGCAGGTGGCGTCGCAGATCGCGATTGGCGCGCTGCGCTACTTTCTGCTGAAGTTTACGCGTAATTCGGTGATTGCTTTCGATCTCCAGGAAGCTCTGAGCTTTGAGGGCGAAACCGGACCCTACGTGCAGTATGCGGCGGTGCGTGCCCGGAATATTCTGCGCAAGCTGGAGGAGCGCGGCGAAGCCCTGCCGGACTTTGCTTCGGAGCTCAACCCCGAAGCCCTGGCGCGTCAACTTCAGTCCGAGGACTTCTGGCAGATGTTGCTGGCGGCCTCCAAGGCCGATTCCGCACTGGAGCGGGCCGCCACCGCCGGCGAGCCGGCGCACGTGGCCAAGTATGCCTTTCAACTGGCGCAAGCGTTCAACAACTTCTACCACCAATACCCCATCATCCATGAGGAGAACCGCGAGAAGAAGGTCTTTCTGCTGTGGATGACGGACTTCTTCCGGCGGCAGTTGGAGCGCACGGCGGGGATTTTGGGGATCCGGATCCCCACCTACATGTAGGAATCCACACATTCCGCAGGACGGGCAGTTCTGTAGAATCTAAGATGATGCAGGGCTCGGCGGCGTTCCGGCCCGAACCGGCCGGAAGTTCACGTCTTCGCGCGAAAACCCCTCGGGCCGCGGCTTGGCTACGGGGCTTCAGCCGCAC
>PMTT01000134.1 GCA_003167275.1 Bryobacterales bacterium
AGGAGTCGGCCGGCGCCGTGGGGTTTTCGGTGGAGGTAGCGAAGCATCGAGCGAAGTGCGGCGCATCATCGTGGCGGTGAGCTTCGTGCCGCAGTACCAACCCGTGCACCAGGCGGCCGTCCGCCTCGATTGGGCTTTGCGGTTTTTCTGTACCCCGGCTGCGCATTCGCGGAAAAAGAGGGGGGCTCATTACCCTGGGGGCAGGGGCCCGGGTTCCACCTTTTCCGCCCGCTGAAGTGCCTACCTTTGTTCCCGCTCCCTCACGCCTCACCTCTGAGACCGCTCGTTCACTGGCGATCAATCGGCTTGCCTGGAGAACGCTGGGACACATGGCCAACAGCTTGACCCTGTTCACCAATGTTGCCCCGGGGAAAGGCCTGCCATGACGGAAAGCTTGCAGGGATGGGTGATGGGAAGACCGAACTCACCGAACTGGCTCGCCAGGGCGCCGAGGCCTTCATTGAAAACGGCAGAAAAACCAGGAAGGGCCATAGGACTACCGGGCCGGATAGGGGATTCGAGATGAGGTCAACCGATTACGTTCTGATGGCATCTCAATCGAGAGGATCCCCCCCGGATGGGTCTATAGTGATGCGAAGCCAAGATTGTCAAGGTCCAGCGACGGTGAGCGCGGTTCAGGCTGGATGCTGGGGGGATTGGGCATCGACAATCGACGTTCTTTTAAGTTGGCTCGCGGCGTTCCAATCTTAGAGGCGCTCGCGGGCGAACTGGGCTAGGAGAGTGACTCGCCATAGGCGGCCATGTCATGGCACGCAGATACACGATGGAACTCGATGGCAGCGCAAACTCTGGATACTATTAGAATCAATGAGATGGCACCTGGCGGCACGTATCGGACTGGCCGAAAACGCCTTCGATTCCCGTTAGCGCTACCATGTATCCAATTCATACTAAATAGGTTCTCAACTCCTTCACCCAACCGAGGCATATTTTGGCATCTTCGGTTCGCCCAGCATGGCGGGAAGAAGCTTACCGGCAGCTAACGAAGGCGGGATGGGAACCGAACGCTTCACTCCACACGGCCTATGCCGTAGCTCTCGGGATCGAAGGAGGAGCCGTTGGTAGCAGTGAGGCTCCGCAGCAACTCCTCTTCGCCATCCGGCATCTCCAACAACTCGCCGTCGATGCGTTCCAGCCACTGTCGCTCTTTGGGCGACAGACGGAGCCTTCCCTCCGCCAATCCATCTTGGAGAATGCTCACCGCAGCTTGGCCGGCGGCGATGGTTCGCCGGTAGTCGCCCTCGGCATCGACAATGGCCCGCGCAATACGGCAAGTCGCCGCGGGCGAGAGCACCGCCGCCTGCGGACTCAGCCACTCGTCCGACTCGACCATACAGTCGCGCAGCGCGATAGCTTGCTGCTTTGTGGTCGCCACGTTCATCAGACGGCAGTCATAGACCAGCAATTCCGTGAAGGCTTCCGGCGCGCTGCCGGAAAGCAGGCGCACGTTCTGCACCGACTCGTTACTCCACAGGTCGCACATGGCGGACGCAATATTGCCGAGAGGGCTGAAATGGGCGCAGCTCGCGGATTTGCCTTCCATGGAGATCGGACATCCGGTGATCGCTTTGATGATGGGCCCCTCGTAGGCGCAATCTTTCGACGGCCCGATCGCTCCGCTCTCGAATGCCACCAGGCTTCGTACGGCGCTCATGGCCCGCACTACGGCCGCCAAGACCTCCGGCAGCATCTTCTGGTGCGCCAGTTGCATGGCAGTGTTGGCGAACCCACACGCGGAGTCGCCGCCAGGCACGGCCCGGCCGGATGCGCACAGGCCGTCGATTTCCCTCCATAGCCACCTGACATCCCGCGGCGCTAGCACACCCAGCGCGAACGCCATCCCTTGAAGATCGCCATACATCAGGGCCGGATCGTGAACTTCCTTGCCGCCGACGGATTCTATCGAGACGATATCGGCTCCCTCTTGAATACAGCGCTCGAAGGACCGCTTCAACTGCTCCCACGGCGATCCGCTCCGCAGACGTGGCGGCTTTCCCTGCTCGCGGATGTCGGTTGGAGTCACACGCAAGGCGGATTGCAACCCAGTCTTGTCATGGGCGTCCCGGAGGTGACGATGCAGCAGAGCGGTGAGTTCGGCGCCCCACTCAGGGTTCTCCGTCATTGGCGGCAACAGCTCGAACTCCAATACGATTCCGGGGGCGTCGAGAGCGACGGCGCGTTTCAGGACGCTCTCGGCCATTTCGTGGTAATGCGCGACGATCGCCGGCCAGTTTCCCGCGTTCACCTCGATGGCCGGCAACGTGAAATTCACCTCGGGGAAAACGACCCCAGCTCCGATGACCAGATCGGAGCCACATCGGACCGGCTTCGACGCCCTGCCGAAAACCAACTCCTCAGGACCAGCCACGTCTAGAGTACGGTAGGTCTTCGACATGGCTAGCCCTTTCCCACGAGCGTTCGCGCTGTCTCGACCGCCGACACCGCGTCTTTGCAGTATGCATCGGCGCCGATTTCCGCCGCATACTGCCGGGTAGCGGGCGCGCCGCCAATCATGATCTTCACCTGATCGCGAATCCCGGCCTGTTGGAAAGCCTCCACAACGGTCTTCATGGCAGGCAGTGTCGTAGTCAGCAGAGCCGACAGCGCGACAACCCCGGCGTTCGTCTTTCGAACCGCTGCGATGAATTGCGCTGCGGGAACGTCAACCCCTAGATCGAAGATCTCGAAGCCGCCACCCTCCAGCATAGAAGCGACCAGATTCTTGCCAATATCGTGCAGGTCGCCCTTGACGGTGCCGATGACGACTTTGCCACTCGGGTGGGCGGCGCCGGCAGAAAGCAGTGGCCGGACCAACTCCAACGCGCCCTTCATGGCGCGGCCCGCGAGCAGCAAGTCCGGGACGTAGAACTCCTGACTTGCGAAGCGCCGGCCCACTTCATCCATGGCAGGAACCATAGAGCCAGTGACTAGTCCGAGGGGATCACACCCCTCGTCCAACGCCTTTCTCGTCAGGCGGATGGCCGACTTGGCGTCGCCGTTCAAAATTGCATCGTAGAGTTCTCGTGTCTCTGCCATTCGCGCTGGCCTCCCGCCGGCCCGTGTGATCGTAGCCGAGCGCCGGTCCGTGATTTAGTTGCATTCTCGAATTATATACCTTAATATCCTAAAAAGCAGGTCGGGCTGTCAAGTTTCAGCGCCGGAAGTGCCAGCGCCGGAAGGAAACCCGAGCAATGCACCGGAAACCGGCGAGGCCATCGGTCATGGAAGGCCACGACCTGCACACAGCGGATTCAGCCGCCATCCGCGCGAATGAGCGCGTTGGGTTCAGCAACCACTTTACCTATTGGAAGGAAACGTAAGGCTCGGCACTCAGGCTTCGCTGCCGCGCAACTCGACTACGTAGTATCGGCACGCCGTTGTGCCTGCGTTACGCGCACTGTGCATCTGGTTCGAGCCGAAATAGATGACCGAGCCCGCCTGGGCTATCTCAGTCTTGCCTTCCAGATAAGCTTCCACGGTCCCTTCGACCACGATCACGATTTCCTCGTGCACATGCTTGTGCGGAGCATGCGTTTCGGTGCCGGCGCCGAGAATGGTCTCGTGCATCTCCAGATTGAATCCCGAATGGGTTCCGCCGTAGAAGAATCGCCGGCCCTTCTTCTTCGAATCACCTTCGTAGGGAATCTCCCCATGTTGGTAGACTTTCGAGGGCAGGGTCTGGACCGGTCCCTGTTGAGCGCTGGCGCGTGCGGTCAAGGCGGGAAGCAGAAAGCCGAGGTCCCGCCGCGAGAAATTCGTCTTCATTTTGTTTGCTCCAAATCGCCAATGCGGACTCGAAAACGCAGGGTGAGGGGCTTGCCGGGCTCGAGCGTGTAGCTGTCCACGGCCGCGGTCCGGCCGGGGAAAGAGGCACCAATGAAACCGTAGTTCCGCAAGCACCATTGATATGGGGAACCGGGATTTTCCGCGTCCGATGTGATCCGCAAGACGGCCCCCTTACCGCCGTAGAAGCCTTCCAACTCTGCCCAGTGATGTGGGTTTAGGTCTTCGTCTTTGGAGAGGGTCTGGCCGTCCGCTCGTAGCACCGTTTTCTCCCGAGGTGCAAAGCGGGCGCTAAAACCACCGTAACTCTTGCCGGCCTCCTGGGAGCCTTCAAGCTTGACAGGCGCCGAGAGCGCTTCCCAGGTCAAATCCACAAGCAGTTCCCGCGCCTCCCCTTGGGCCGGGTAGGCCGTTACGCGCAGGTTCTCCCGCACGATGTCCCGTCCGCCGGCTTGCCAGAGGTTCCTCGCGTCCAGGCGAGCCTCAACCGCGGTGGCGCTGGTTACGGGCGCCCTGTCCGACCGGTGGCTCGCGGTCATATTCATCCACAGATCGTATCTCTTTCCTCCGGTCTCCACCACCGGCCAAGCCCAGAACAACCCGCGATGATGATAGTGGTCCTGCGGGAAATCATCCAGCACAGAGACGCCGGCCGGCGTGTANNCCGTAGTTGTAGACCAGCGCCGGCTTGCCTCGGTCGCGCAGTTCGATGCGGCCGCCGCCCAGATCCTTCCAGGCAAGGGTCTCCTGGCTCCCAGCCGGCAGGGCCACGATGAGCGTCAGCCAGAGCAGTTTGTTGGTGAGATTCATCAATCCTCCCGACACTTCACTTACGGATCATCCTGTCGCCCCTATGACGGTGTCCGGATCGCAGACCGCCATGGTAACATTCCCCCAATTCCCAAATGCCGCATCTCATAGGTTACTCCGGCAGCGGCTGGCCCCTGGTTTCCGGTGCGAAGGGGAGCGCCGCCAAACCCAGCAAAAAGACCAGGCTCATGGTGATGCCCGCGTACCGCATCGCGTTGGGGCCGTGATAGACGCGGCTGGTCAGCAGTCCGAGGCCCAAAGGTCCCGCCGCGGCCGCAAGCCGCCCCACGTTGTAGCAGAAACTCGTGCCCGTGCTGCGCAGCCGCGTCGGGAACAGTTCCGGCAGGTAAATCGCATAGCCGCCGAACAAGGCTAGCTGAGTAAAACCCATGAGTGGGATCATCCAGAAGATTTGGCTGATCTCCTTCAACTGCCAGAACGTGAAAGCGGTCATCAGCATGGCAGCCACAAAACTCACGGCGAAGGCCCTCCTCCGGCCGGTTCTCGCCGTGAGCCAGGTGAATGCGTGGATGCCCAAGAAGGAGCCGGCATTCTGTAGGATTGAAGTAAGTCCGATCCACGTGGTGATCTTGCCCGCCAGTTCCGCTCCTGTGAAGCCGCGGGCACGGAAAGCATTTTCGAGAATTGGGCGAAACAGGTCATAGCTGAAGAAGCCGATGCCCCAGAGGCCGACGACGCCTGTAACCGCCAGCAGCGCGCCGGCAATCGAGTTCCTTCTCCAGCGCGGATCGCCGAGCAACTCGCCGAACGAGCCCATGCGCTTCTTCTCCGCGCGAGCTTTGAGCCACTGTTCCGGCTCTTTCAGTTTCTTGAAGACCAGCAGGGCCAGCGGCGCAGGTACGGCGCCCGCGAGGAACATGTAGCGCCACGCCGCTACGATCGAGCCCGATTGCTCCATTTGTCCCAGCGCGATCCCAACCAGACCGGCCGTCATGTTGCCCACCGACGCTAGAGCTTGCAGCATTCCTAGCGCGTAGGGACGCGCCCGCTCCGGCATCACTTCGGCAACCAGCGACACACCCACGGCAAATTGCCCGCCTACCCCCAGGCTGCACAGGAACCTGTAGATGTTGAACGCCAAGAGGCTGCCGGCAAAAAAACTCATGCCCGTGAAGATCGAAAACAGCAGGATAGTCAGCGTCATGGTCTTGGCACGTCCCAGACGGTCGCCCAGGATGCCGAAAACCACTCCCCCGATGGCCCACCCGATCATCAGGATCATTGTGGAATAGCCCGCTTGCAAGGAGACTTCGGCGTCCGTCGCACCCCTTCCGAGCAGATCGTGGACCGCCGGCTTTCGCGCAATGCTGAATAGCTGCTGGGCCATGCAGTCGAAAGTCCAGCCCAAGGCGGCGATCGACAGCGCAAACCACTGGTAGCCAGTCAATTCCCGATACCAAATGTACCTCTGCTCGCCGGCATCGGTGGGGGAGCGGCTGACGGTCTGGCTTCTCATGCAGGTTTGAATTCTCATTCGGGACGTGTCGCACGCCGGGAAGCATACTGTTCGTCACGGATCGCCATAACACCGATTCGAACGCATGATCCAGCCCAACGTCGCCAACTTCCCGAAATCGCTTTCGATTCCCGTTAGCGCTACCATCACCTATCTGAATACGCTCCCCCCCTGAACAATTGGGAAAGGCTATTTGCTCGCGGTCATGGGCGTCTCCCACAAGAACTTATGCAGGAAAGTCTCCATGCGGCCGAGCGTATAGATCCACCGGCTGTGCAGCAGCGACTCGTGCACATCATCCGGAAAGACGATGAGCTCGTAGTACACGTCGCGCTGGCGGAGCAGTTGCACCAGGCCGGTCATCTGCTGGAATGCCACGTTGCGGTCGTCATCGCCCTGGATGAGCAGCACCGGCGACTTCCAGCCGTCGATCGCGCCAATGGTCGACGACTTGTAGGAGACCGATTCGGGATCGAGCGAGCTGCCGAACAGGTGCACGCCCGCCAGATCGACGCCGGCTTTGAAGATATCCGAGTTGCGCGCCAGTGCCTGTGACGTGAGCAAGCCCCCGTACGACAGGCCCCAGATCCCGACCCGGTTCGGATCGACATCGGGTCTGGTCTGCAGGTACTTCCCGCCGGCGACGACGTCCTGATACTCGCTGTTGCCCGCGCCACCGGTATTGGGCGCCGCGCGGAAGGACCGGCCGTAGCCGACGCCGCTGCGGTAGTTGATCGACATCACGACATAGCCCTGGTTGGCCAGCCACTGATTGATACCATACGCCCAGTGGTAAAACTGCATGTAGTGATAGGCCGGCATCATCTGCCGCTGGGGCCCGCCATGCACAAAGACGATGGCCGGCCGCCGTTCGCCCGGTTTCAAATCCTTAGGCAGGAAGAGTTGATTGTGGATCTCGAGTCCGTCGGCGGCCTTGGTGATCACAATCTCCGGTTTCACGTGCAGGTCCGTCGGAAAGCCCGCGAACGACGCCGGGAAGACGATCTTCTGCGCCGGAGCCGCGCCTGCCGATGCCTCCGCCCCCATCCTCCACACACCCACCGATTGCGGCATGTTCCAACTGGCACTTAACGTTGCCATGTATTTGCCGGATGCGAGCGGAGCCGGGTATGTCTCGGCGCTCTCGCCCGCGGTGATCTGGACCGGCGTGCCGCCGGCGGCCGGCACCGCCCAAATGTGGCGCAGCTCGATGTCCTTGGCGTTCGTGCAGTAGTAGAAGGTCTTGCCGTCGGCTGAGACGGCGATCGACGTCTGGTTTTCGATGAGCCCGTCGGTCGTCGTCAGCAGCAAAGGCCGCGCGGAGGGATCCTGGGCGTTGAGCGAGTAGTAGCGCTCCCATTGGTCCGCGGGCGGTTGGTTTGCCGGCGGTGTCTGGCCAGTTGGGACATCCCCTACGACGCCCGGCACGCCTTCCGTCGCCGCGCCGGGTGCGGGTGCGGGTGCGGCTCCGCCCCTACCTCCCCGAGCCCCACCGCCGCCTCCTCCTCCGCCGCGTCCGCCTCTGCCGCCGGGGCCGCCCACCGCGAAGGGGAAGATGACGAATTCGCCCGCGAGGCGCGCGTTCCCGATGTTGGCGGCAATGGGGTCGTTCTTCTGGTTGTGCCAGGTCTCCTGCGCTTCGCCTGTGGTGACGTCGGCCTTGTAGAACGCGAGCGTGTATCCGCCTCTAAACGTGGCCTGCATCAGGCCTGGAGAGTTGTTGGTGACCGCCGGTGTTGCGGCGCCCGGAACCGCCGGGGTGACCGGGGCCTGGACTGCTGCAGCCGCAGCGCCCCGGCCGCCCCGGCCTCCTCCACGCGCGCCAGGTGTCGCTGTCGCGGTGGTCGCCGGCAAGGCAGGGCCGTTCGGCAGACCGAGTCCACCCGCGCCCTGCTGCGCCTGCTGCCCAAACGGCAGGCCCGGCCGCCGCAGGAAGAGCAGGTGCTTGCTGTCGGGCAGCCACATCGGCATCGTGTCGAAGTCAACACTCGGCGACATGTACTTCACCGAGCGCGTCGCGACATCGTACACCACGATGAAGCTGTGATCGGTGCGAGTGCTCACGAACGCGATCTTGCGGCCATCGGGCGACCACTTCGGATCGCTCTGCACGCCCCACTCCGTGATGAACGCCTTCTCGCCGCGATCCACCTCGCTTGCCGGCTTCACAGGCGTGACCTTCGCGCGATAGATCTGGCCCGCCTTGACGAACAGAATCGAACTGCCATCCGGCGCCAGTTCGGGGTTGGTGGCGTCGACCACGCGCCAAGCGCCGCCAACGCCGTTCGTGCGCGCCGCCCAGATCGCGTGTTCCGGGCCATTGGGGTCCGCCGAGGGGTTGGGCGACCAGCCGTCTCGGTTCACCGCCTCGCCACGAAGGAACACGACGGTGCTGCCATCGTCCGAGATCTTAACCCCCGACATCATGATGCCGTCGTCCTTCATGAAGTTCGTCAGACGCACCGGCGCGAATAAGGGCGCTGCCGCAGTGTAGGCGTTCCGCTTGCCTTCGGCGTAGTCCACCCAGGCGACCCGGTCGACCTTGTGCGCGGAGACCAACTCCTGCGGCGACGCCGGGCTCATGAACTGTTGATATAAGGGGACTCTGGGCGGAGCGGAGTCGAGCGGCATCAGGAAGAAGCCGGCTGCCGCAATCGAGATCACTGAAGAACGGGTCAAGACGCGCATAGAAACCTCTGGTGTGAGATTAAGGCCGGGGCGGCCGATGAGGGAGTATAACACGAGAGGAGGCGGCTAAAGGTCGCTGGTCCCGAGCCGGCCGAGCCGGCGGCAAGTCGCTCTTGGGGGTTTCGCACTTCAGCAGGCAACCGCTCCCTCACGGTCGCGGCTCGGTTGTTCACGCTGAATGGTCGTTCACGCGAAATCGGTGCAACCGCAACCGAGCCGCGACCGTTAGGGAGCGGTCGCTGAACGAGCCCAAAACCCGGACGATCAGATTCGTCTTGTAATCACCTGCAGCCGGGCAGCACATATGATCCGATGCGCGTGGTCGAGGATGTCGCCCCCTTCTTGAGGTAGTTCCCGACGAACCAGAAGGTACAGTCGTCGGAGGGATCGACGGTGATGTTGGTGTAATCCTCCCAGCGCAGGCTGCCGGTTTGCGAGGCTTGGCCTTCCGCCAGCACCGATTCGTGGTAGGTAAGTTGGCCCTTAGGGTCATTCGCCATACGCGCCGCGAAGCGCTGGCCGGGGTAGTTGGGATCGCCACCGAACGAATAACCCATGCCGATGTTGCCTTTGCGGTCCATGGCCATGCTTGCCAGCCAACGATAAAACCCGCTGGGGGCATACGTCGCCTGCTGGTACAGCACGGGATCGCGCTGTTTGTTCAGGCGGAACTCATACCAACGCACGCCGCCGCCGTGCGCGGCCGTGGCGACGGAATGCTCCGCCAGGATGGACTCATGATCGCCGAAGTTGCGGTATACCAGCCGCTGGATCAGCTTGTCGCCTTGCGAATCGAGGCGGCGCTCGGTGCCCGGCTGCGAGACGCAGTTGCTCAACTGGCCGTCGCAGAGATAGTGATACGGCGCCACGGCGATCTTTTGCGGCGCCGAGACCGTGGTCTTCGAGGGGTCGCCCCAATCCACGTGCACCTTGTAGAAATAGATGCCATCGTCCTCAAAGATCTTCATGAGCTGCGTGCCGCCCGTCGACATCATGATGTTGGGCGCGCCCGCCGGCGGCAACCGCTTGCCATCCACGTCGGCGTTCAACGTGAAAACGCCGCCATCGATGACCACGCACTGCTCGGTCGCCGGAAGACCCTTGAGCATCTTGTTGCGGTCGGCGATGCAATCGTGCTTCTGCGTGATCACTTCCGGCAGCAGGTTGTCGCTCGTGCTGGTGGGATTGTAATAGCCATCGGGCCAGACCGCCGGACGGGGATAATCGGGAAACAGCGGCCGTTGGAACTCATACCGGTAGTACGGACCCAACGGGTCGGAGGTGGCGCTCACGGCGTAGCACATGGCATAGGGGCCTTGCGGATTGTCGGGCGGCCGCGTAAAGACCGGGACGACGATCAGCCAGCGCTCGGCCAATTGGTCGTAGCGCACCACGGAGTCGCTGTTGTTGCTCACACCGCAGCGGACGCCGAAGCCCGCAAAAACGGTGTTGTTGGGCACGGGGCCGTAGAGCAGCTTGCCGGTGGTGTCGTACTTCTTGCCTTTCTTCGAGAAGACGGCCAGGTTGCCGTTCAGGATCTCGAAGATATGGTTGGGACCAACCGCCAGGCTGATGTCGATGCCGCCACGTCCTCCTCCGCCGCGGCCTCCGTTGCCATCGGCGGAGTCGCCCGCGCCGGGGAACTGGTGGCCGGTGAAGCCCTCGCCGAGGCCGTCAAAGCTGGCTACCGGATCAATCGCCGCACGATTGCCCTGCGTGGTCTGCTCGACGGCAGCGCCAGCGGCGTCGATCTCAGGCGCCGGCGGAGGGGGCGGAATCGGAGGAGGCCCGCCGGCTCTGGCCGCACGGCCGCCCGCGCGGGCCGCGCCAGCACCGCCCCGCGCTGGTGGTGGTGCCGGTGGAGTCGTACCCAAGCCCGTGCCAGGTCCTTTCATCGCGCCTTGCCGTTCCGGCTGGCTTTCCACGGCGGGATGAATGACCACCTGCTTATCCGGGATAAACTGCTCCATCGAGCCCAACGGCGCGGACATATCGAACACCGCGGCCCGCGTGGTGAGTACGGGACTCCTCTTGGCGCCGGTCGATGCGGCGGGTAGCGCTGCCGTCACCGCTAGCGCGACCAGGCCCAGAGCACACAGCGCCAGCGTCAAGCGTTTCATACGAGTCCTCCCGTGAAAAGTGACGATAGCACATCAGGGAGATTGGCTGGCCCTGGGACTAGTCGGTCAAGTGCGTAACCGCTTTGGGGATTTCGCTGTCCAACCCGGCGGCAACCGCTCCCTAACGGTCGCGGCTCGGTTGCGGCTGTTTGCTATTCAGCGTGAGTTACCGAGCCGCGACCCGTCAGAAGGCGTGAAGAAATCGCCCGCAAGCGGGCGAGACAGGCGGAACCCTGTCCCACCAAACCGAGCCGCGACCGTCAGGGAGCGGTTTGCCTCGGGAGGACTCCCCCAAACGGTAAGCGGCACTACCCCTCCTCGCCCTCGGGAGAATAGAGAAGATGCTCGATCTCGTCGATCCGGTGGCTGGCGTCTTCGTAACCGATCTCAATCAGCTCACTGGTGTACTTGGAGGTGAAGAGCAAGTAACTCATGAGGTCCGCACAGGAAGCCGCATCCCGCCCCAGGCTGTTGATGAAGTATTGGATCAGATACGGCATGTCTCGCTGATGGTGCTCCGCCAGCTTCGACAAATCGACCGACGGGGTAATGAGCAGTGTCTCCAGAGGGTGCATCCTTTCACACCCTTCCATGCCGGAGTGGCTGATCTTGCCATTGCCAAGAAGCTCATTCAACCGCTCCAGGTGCTCGATGTCGGCGGAGAGGTGATCCAGGAACATCGCATTGAAGAGAACTCCCATGACTTGGGCCAGGGAAGGATCTTGCTCGTCCGCGGTCTCTTCCTGGTGTTCAAGACTGACACCGCGGACGCCGATGGCGAGCAGTCTCTTTGCGCCCAGGCGGATCACCGGACTGAGGGGCTGTTGAAGGCGCACACAACCATCGCCGAAGAAGGCCGTTCCCCGCGCGGTTTGCAGCCGCACGGGCTTGAAGACCAATGGAATGGCGGCCGANNCGGTTCCACATCGGGTGGCCTTTCTTCCCCTGAATGAAGAGATAGCTTTTCCCCGAGCAATAGTTAGTCGCTGAGATGGCGAGGGCGTAGAGATGTCCGCGCTTGATGTTGTCCTGGATGCGGTCGCACTGAAAATGCTTCTTCAGGAAATACATCAAGGGAGTTGCGTCCAACAGGGATTGGGCGTGGCCTCCCTTCATAATCCCTCCAAAGGAGAGATCCATGATCCAGGTCAGAGAATTACGGGTCTGCGACAAGATATCGGTGTTAAAGACATCCGAAGGGCTCAGGCCCGCCCAAAGGTGCGCGATCACCCTGGTGGCCAAAGAAAAATCGTCGCAGCCTACGGCCAGTCCGGAGCCATTGATCGCTCCGGCGGAAGTGCCTCCGATGATGGGGAAGGGATTGCCGTCCGACTGAATTCGGGGGATCTCGCCAATGCGCTTCAGAACGCCGGCCTGATAAGCGCCGCGGGCGCCCCCGCCGGTCATCACTAAGCCGAGCCCGTTGTTCATAGCCACATTATAGGACCTAATTATCCTAAAATAGCACCTCTCATTCTTGTACGATATCGGCTTCCGGGAAGCGAGGTGGGCGCTACGGTTGGTTGTTCGCCGTTCAACGGTAGGCTTCGGAGCGGTGTTTGACGCTGTGGATTCGAAGCACCTCGCCGGACTGCGAGAAGAAAAGCCGGTAGTCGCCGACTGCGCAAGCGGCACCTGCCGTTAAGATCGCCTTGGAGTTCCTTAACGTCACCGATTCCGGTCCCGGCAAAGCGTAGCAAGCCGCGGAAAACCCGCATCGCGGTTAGTCTGTCAAGCCTGCGGACTTCTGCCCGAGCCTCGTCCGACCAATCAACCCTGAGAGCCATGCCGCTCCGGGTCGAGCGGAAAATCGTCAAGAGTCAACCCGAAATCGGCTAACACTTCCGCCATTGGAATCCCTTTGCCGCCACGTTCGTGAAACCAGGCTTCTGAACGGTGAATTGCATGGCGCGTTTCGTCCGACAATTCCTCTTCTTCGAACGAAGGTGCTGCAATGGACTGGGAGACGGGGTCCATCATCATGAATTCCAAAAAACGCACCACCGCCGCGATCTGCGTCTCATCCAGGCGATCGATCAGTTCGTGGGCCTGCTGCTTTCCAGAAGTGATGTCCATCCATGCGCCCCTGTTCGATTACATTCTCCCACGATTGCTTACCGCCCCTGCTGGACCTTAGCCGGATCTCCGGTCGCGTGGTCGGAAATCTGGAACCGCAGAAACTCGTGCAACCCTTTCAGGGCCTCGGCGTTTTTGGTGGTAATTCGCACTCTGCCGCCACGGTCGGTCTTTTCGAACCGATAGGTCACCTCGTTCTTAAGCCTTTCGAGGACGGGAACGCCCGGCGGCGTCTGGGCGTGAACCAGCATGGGAGCGTTGAAATTGCCTTCGGCGAACATGCGGGCGATGTGCCCCAGATGCATCTGGATCTGGTCGCGGCTCTCCGTGTCCTGGGGATCCTTGGCCTCCACTTCGATCGCGCCGCCATCGGCGTAGAGACGGAAGTGATGAGTGGTCTTCTCATGTGAGAAACCCATCACCTGGTCGCCCCGCTGGTCGACATCGGGATGGTGTGACGCGTGGGTCGGGTCTTGAGCGTGGGCCATAAAGCCGATCGCGAGTAGAAGGGTCAGCGACGTTTTCATCTGGTTTCTCCTTTTTTTGAGGGCTGTGAAAGCAGTGCCGGCAGCTCAACTTCCAGCAGGCGTGCCGGGACTCCTTCCGGGGTTGCCTCGATCCGCCGGTCCCAGTCCGTCAGCAGTTCCCGAAGCTGGTCGCGCAGATCGGCCAGATCGGCCAGCCTGGTTTCCACCTGTTCGAGCTTGGCGGCGGCCAATGCCCGCACTTCGCGGCAAGGGGCGCCGCCGCGATCGCGCACCCGCAGGATGCGCGAAAGTTCGGCCAGACTGAAGCCCAGCGCAAGGGCGCGACGAATCAACCGGACGCGCGCGACAGCCGCCGCCGAATACTGGCGGTAGCCGGCCGCGCTTCGGCGTGGATGCGCCAGGACGCCGATGCGCTCGTAGTGCCGTAGCGTGTCGGTGCTGACGCCAGAGAGCCTGGCCAGTTCACCTGCGCGTAACGGTTTTGGAAGGGAGTCGGGGGGCACCTGCACGTAGTATGGACCCTGGAACGGTTCCAGGGTCAAGCCCCGATTTTCAGAGCGCCCGGCCTCTTCCCCAGCGATCCTCAAACACCGGACGCGCCTTTTCCTGTCCTGGGACAAGTCAGCGGTAGGCTTCGGAGCGATGCTTCACCCGGTCGATTCGAACTCCCCCAACGACATACGTAAAGAATGCACGATAGTCACCGACGCGCAACCGGTACCTGCCGGCTGCGTCGCCCTTGATCTCCTGCACATCGCCCCGGCCGGTTCGAACAAAGCGTAGCACGCCGTCGAAAATCCGCATCGCTGTGGGTCTGTCGAATGCGCGGACGTCTGCGCGAGCTTCGTCCGACCAATCAACTCGGAGAGCCATGGTGTTCCGGGTCGAGCGGGAAATCGTCAAGAGTCAACCCGAAATCGGCAAGGACCTCCTCCATCGGAATCCCCCTGCCGCCGCGCTCCTCAAACCAGGCTTCCGAACGATCAAGTGCCTGGCGCATTTCGTCAGTAAGCTCTTCTTCCTCGACCGGGGCTGTTGCAATCGCACGCGAGACCGGGTCCATTATCATGGATTCCAGAAAACGAACCACCGTGCCGATTTGCGACTCATCCAGGCGATCAACCAGTTCGTGAGCCTGTCGTTTTCCCGAAGTGATCTCCATCAGCGGCCACCTTGCCCACTACATTTTCTCACGATTGCTGCTTCTACTGATGATCCTAGACCAGCCCGGATTCTCAGAGNNTCATGGTGGAAAACGACGGCCGTCCATGTGGGGCGTGTGATCACCGGGTCGAGGAGCGCGATCATCCCATGCTCCCCGTCGAACAAGGCCAGCTTCATGGGCAGGGAATCCGCGATCCGGACCTCTACGCCGGCCACCATGTATTCGCTCAGGCGCTGTCGATGCACGTCGTCAAGCGAGGAGGCTTCCAGCAGAATCCGGCAGGCGACCCCGCCCGAGCCGGCCTGTTTGACCAGCTTTTCGTCCAGCGGGTCCACGGCGTAGGGTGGTCGGGAGAACTCCAGGTATTCGTACTTGACCTCGGTGAGCATCCGGCGGTACTCGGCGGCGGTTTGCGCCGGCTCGGAAACGATGCGCAGGAAGTCGAGGGTTCCGCGGCCGCCTTGGCCTTCGGAATAAAAAGTCTTCAGATCGTCGATCAGGCCCGTCCCGGCGCGCCCATTGTCCGTAAGTTCCTGCTCCAAGGTCTGCCGCTTACGGCCGAGGTAACCGGGAATCGCCAGGCTGGGCTCCACGGCGGAGAAGAGCTTCGTCTTCTCCTGGACCACCTGTGCGAAGCCCTTCTCCACCAGGCTATCGAGGACCTCGTAGATCTTCTGGCGCGGGACGTGCGCCCGCGCGGCCAGTTCCAAAGCCTTGAATTTGGGATGCCCGAGGAGCACCAAATAGGAACGCGACTCGTAAGCATTGAGGCCAAGTTGCTGCAGCCGGCGCCAGAACCTTTGAAAATCGACCTCGGCCAATTCTTCGCTCATAATCTCTTCACCTTAACAAAAGCCGGAATGAAAAAGCTCAGCAAAGTGATGGAATTAAAGCGCGGGGAGGGGTTTCGCCGACTCTGGTAGACCCACTGATCGGTCCGCAACTGACCCGGTGAACACCCTAGAACGCACTGGACCGATTTGACTTGGTACTTTTAGGACTCTACAATTGAAGAATAGCGTAAGTGTATGCCTGAGAACAACGTCGGGAGCAACGGGCCCATGTCCGGAGCGGGGATACCAACCAAGTCGAAGATCCGCATCGTAGTGGCGGACGACCATCCCATTTTTCGGGATGGCCTCTGCAAGCTGCTCGCGCTTGAGGATGATTTCGAGGTCGTCGCCCAAGCTCAGGATGGAAGGCAGGTTCTGGACGTCCTGCAGCAGCTCGAGCCAGACATCCTTCTACTGGACTTGAAGATGCCGGGCCTCGACGGCTTGGCCACTCTACAGCGGCTCCAGGCGGCCAGGAATAAGACGCGGGTCATCGTATTGACCGCGTCGGACGACAAGAATGAGTTCGTCCAAGCCATGAAACTGGGCACCTCGGGCATCGTTCTGAAACAGACGGCCACCGAGCTACTCATCAAAAGCATTCGCAAAGTCCATGCCGGGGAGATCTGGTTGGATTCGCATACCACCGCAGCGGTGATCCGCACATTCGTCGCGGCCGATGAGGCAGCCGCGGCAGCCCCGCCGCAACAGTTGTCGCCCGCCCCTCGGGACCGCGAGCGTTCGCCGCTCAGCCAGCGCGAGCGGGAGATTGTCGCTCTGGTGGCGCAGGGCTTCAAGAACAAAGAAATGGCCGAAAAGATGTTCATCAGCGAGCAGACGGTGAAAAACCACCTGCACAACATCTTTGACAAGCTAGGTGTTTCCGACCGGCTGGAACTGGCCCTTTACGCGATCCACAACAATCTGCACACGGGACGGTAGTGGGGCAGCCAATCCTGGCAGGCAAGAATGCCTGTGCCACGGTGTTTTCAACTACCTCCGCCACGCCACAGCGCGGATGCCAGGCGGAAGCTGGGCATGCGCGGTATCCAGGTCGTCCTTCACAATCGGGATCGATACCACGACGGAATGGGGATCCGAGGGATAGTTGTCCTCGAACGTGATCTGAAGGTCACGCCCGCCTGGCCGGTCCACCAGTTTAAGGGTCCGCGTGGTGTCCGCGTAGGAGCGCAACAGAATCGCCTGCGTCGTGTCGGCGCAGGTAATCAGCACTTCCCGAATCACCTTCTCATCCGATGCATAGGACAGCACGGCCACCGCGTGAGGCTCCTTGAGGCGCGCATCGGACGCGTTGTCCGGAGGCACTTCGAGCCCGGCGTAGCGACCCGTGCCGTCTGCGCGCGACACCGTGAAGCTCAGCAGATGCGTGTACGTGTCGAAGAGATGCTGCCCCGTGCCCACTTTGTAGACCGACCACCACGAGAGATCGCCACCATCGCTACGATCCACCAGCAGGATGCCATTGTCCAGCCTGTGCGCACTAAGGCCCGAAACGGCCACGGTGTACAACGGCTTCTGTTTGAGATCGATGCCCAGGGGCCACGCCTCCACCGTGACGGTGGAATCCATGCCCTCGTCTCCCACAGTCCACTTCGAATGCGTCGAGGTGCGCAGCACCAGGTGTGAGCCGCTGGGACGGCCGGGCACCGAGTCCCCGGTCACGTCATAGTCCACATTGACGATCTCGACGATTTGGTCGCCCTCTTTGCCGCCGGTATAGGAGATCGAAGAGGAAGACTGAGCCTTGAAGGGCTTCGTCTGGGTCTCCGCGGCGTTCTTCTGTGCCGGTGTTTGAGCAAGCAGCGCAAGGGCCGCCGGAAAGATAGCTCCAGCGGCCAGAAATCGTCTGGTCATCGGCAGAAGTCCTCCGCTCTCCATTGTGGCTCAGGAGGTCCTGCCCTGGCAGCTACAATTCTGACAGCGTCTCCAGACGGGTTTGGGTCAGTGACCGCCTGGCAGAGTCACCTTCAGGGTGTCACCATGATCGTCTTTCACAATCTCTCCGCGCTTCGGGGGAGCGGCCTTTACGGGCGGCTTGGGCACGGGGGCTCCAGCAACCGGCAACCCGCCGGCAAACCTTATCCCCGAGTTCATCCCTGCGGCGAAGCTTCTTTTCTGCGCTTCGATGCCCTTCTTCAAATCCTCTTCGGAGATCGCGATCGAGAGTTTGACCGTGCCATTTGCCGATTGCACGTCGATTTTGGTCCCATTGGCGGGCGTGGGCTGCGCCTTCAGCATGGCCTCGATGAATTTCATCGCTTCCGCCATCTTGTCGGCATCCTGGGGTGTTCGCGCATGGATTTCACCAGCGAACTCCAATCCCTGGCGGATCGATGCGCCGAACTCGAAATGGTCGATGGAATTGAGAGCATCGCCCTGGCTGCCCGACGGCTGAAAACCCACGGGCAGGTCGCCTACACCCCAAAAATCGAAGCGGCCCGCCATCGAGCGGACCTGTCCGGCGAGCGCGGGCTTGACTTGCGAGGCTGTTCCCCGGCGGTCAATGGCGGCACGCACGTCGGCCCCCTCTCCCAAGATCGCGGTGGATTCATCCAGCAGTGCAATTACGCCGTTGGCCTGACTGGCGTCGCCAAATAGCAAGACCCCTTTGTAAGTTGTGGACGTGCCCGGAAAGCGTTTCGGATCGAAGCGGCCATGCAGCACGATGAGAGCGGTGGCCTTGTCCTTTTCAACGGTGGACGCGATGACCAGGTCATCGATATCCTTCAGTGGGTCGAATCCTGGCAACGGACCTGGCTGACCCATTTCCAAAACGGGAAACGGTCCGCCTTTCATCAGGTCGGCGGACATCTTCTGCATGTCGCTCTGGAGAGACTTCAAGACCGGTGAATCCAACAGGCTGCGAAGCGATACGCCAAATACAGCCGTAGTCCCTGGGGGGAGCCATTCCGGAAGGACGGAATCGCCGGCGAACGCTATCCCCGAGGCCAGCAGAAGTACAAGCGCAGACCGGGAAGATCTCATATCTAATCAAAAGATGATGCTTTGGTGGCTGAAATGCCAGACTTGCCTCGGATAGGTGCGGGTTGCTTACTTTCGGACAAGCCGGATCTTTGACACCATGGAAGGATGGCTCACCAGACTCCGCCAGTGGCCGGTCCGCCGGTCGATCCTACTCCTGCCAGGCTCCCTCGCCGCACCAACATCGATGGCGCCCATGTCACCCTGGTGCCGCTCGATCCGCAAGCCCACGGGGATGCTCTCTGGGAGGCCACGCACGGACCGTCCAACGACGGTCTGTGGACGTACCTTTTCGAAGGGCCCTTCGCGGCCCGCGGCGAGTTCGACGCCCACCTTCGCAAGAAGGCCGCGTCGGACGACCCGCTGTTCTTCGCCATTCTGGATCGACGGTCCGCGCGTGCGCTGGGGTACGCCTCCTACATGCGCATCGAGCCCGCGCAGCGCGTGATTGAGGTCGGCAGCATTCTGTACACGCCGGCCCTCCAGCGGACGGCCGCGGCCACCGAGGCGATGTACCTCATGGCGCGGCATGTCTTCGAAGACCTGGGATACCGGCGCTACGAGTGGAAGTGCAACGCGCTCAACGAGCCCTCGCGGCGGGCTGCCCGGCGGCTGGGTTTTCGGTTTGAAGGCATTTTCCGCCAGCACATGATCGTCAAAGGGCGCAATCGGGACACGGCGTGGTATTCCATGCTGGATTCCGAATGGCCCGCGCGCCGGGCGGCATTCGAGCGGTGGCTTTCGCCTTCGAACTTCGATGAGAGCGGGGCGCAAAAGAGCTCGCTGTAGGGTTGCCCCACCATCATGCCTTCCGCGGCGCGCCGATGCACCCGATCGGCTGTCCCTTGGTGATGGGCGGCGTGGCGACGATGTAGAGCACCAGGCCATCGATTGGCGACGTTACCCGCGCGATTACGTTGCCGAAAAAGTCCGTAATGTAGGCCAGTTCCGTCCCCTTCGACACCGTCCGATCGCGCTCCACCTGCGGATACAGGATGCCGGTCTCCGGGCTAACGATGACTTCGTTGGGGTCGAGATACACAGGATGACTCAAGGGTTGAGGCCCGCTCCCGATCATCTTCAAATGGCGCAGCACCCCGTGAATCCCGGAAACGATCTGGTCGATCGATTGCGGATCGGACGTCCCCAGGTAGCCGCTTTCCACCGTAATAGCCGGCTTGCCGCGCGTGATCGCCGTGGTCGAGCAATAAAGGGAGCGTGCAGGGTCGGTGGGGCGGCCCCGATCAACCAGGATGTGGTCGATCCCAAAAGCCAGCGTGAGTCCCCGGATGGCATCGTCCATCTTCGAATCGCCCGTAACGGTCTGGTACACGTACGGCCGCAGCCATTCATTGCCGTCGCCGCAGTGGAGGTCCAGGACGTAGTCGGCCTTTTCGATCACTTCGGTGGTGATAGCATAGGCGATCCGTTCGGAGACCGTGCCGTCCGTGCGTCCGGGGTAGACCCGGTTGAGGTTCTTGCCGTCGATCGGGCTGAAGTAGATGGTGCGGCCCAGGAATGAGGGCATATTCGCCACGTGGACCAAAATGAGCGTGCCCGCGAGCAAAGCGGCATCGAACTCGTTTCTCAGCTTCTGCAAGGCCAGGATGGGCGGATACTCATAGCCATGATTCCCGGCGATGAGGGCCACCACGGGCCCAGGCTGGGCGCCGCGAATCGTGGTGATCGGAATCTGCGTGCCGGGGTCCGTTGCGGCAGGAATCTCGATGATCCGGGAATAGATCCCGGTGGGCGGCGCCGGCTCGGAAGTATTGGCCATCGTCACATTGTACCTGCTGTGCGGATTGTCAAACGCAGCGGGTCCCTGGAGGGTGCTTAAACCATTTTGGGGAATTCCTCAGCAGTCAAGACCGCTCCCTCACGGTCGCGGCTCGGTAACTCACGCTGAATCAGCAACCGCCGCAACCGAGCCGCGACCGTGAGGGAGCGGGTGCTGCGGTTGAACCGCGAATTCCCCAAAATGGTTAAGCACCCGTCCCTGGAAACGTATAGCCGTCTATGATCAATCTTTTCTCAGCTTCCAAGCGGCCCTACCGTTGGATCTTTGATGTACAGGCCGAGCGTCAGAGAGCGTAGCGCTTCTTCCCATACCGGGTCGTACTTCGGCACATCTTCGGCCCAGAGATCGAAAGTGATCAGACAATACACCCCCTCGCCTCTCGCCACCGCGAGCCGCGATACCGCCGGCCGCTTCTCCTTCGGATCCATGTGGCGGATTTCGCTGTAGGCGAGTTCCACCCCGTCTTCGCGCGCGGCCACTACGATCTCCTTGCGTTCCAAAATGTCGCGGTCGTCATTCTGGATCGATCCGAACACCAACTCACGTATGGGGACCTGATCGGCAAGGGCGCGCGGAAGATGCATCTGGGACACGGCAAGGACGCAGTTATCATCTGGTTCTGGATGGTCCCGAACGTTCACCTGGCCGGAATCGGCGCTCACGTCCCAGCCATCTGGATAATCGAAGCGAATGGCGCCTCGGTCGATCGCAATGATGGCATAGCCCGGTCTTGACTTCCATCCGTGCCGGTCCTTGAGCCGAAGGCTCTTCTTTTTCCATTCCTCAGCCATGGGCGAATAACGATGATGCCACATCGGGGGCGCCCGAACGTAGCCGGATCGGGCATGAGCGCGGTTGAGTCGATGACGGCGCTGCGGCACCTGGACGTCTGCACTCCTCGCGTGACGGATCATGGCGTTCGTGCAATTTCCGGATTGAACGGGTTGGAGGTGCTGTGGCTTTCTCACTGCGGAATTACGGATGTCAGTGTGGATCTGCTCTCTCAATTGAAGGCGCTCGGTGAGCTGGCCATTGGCAGGACCCGGATCACGGCGGCGGGGAAGGCTCGGCTACAAGAGATGATGCCGCGATGCCGGCTGGTTGAAGAGGCTTGAAGAAGGAACTGCCTTGCACCCTTACCGGGCTGGTCCCTTCTGCAACGGGCGCGCACTTCGAGGACGCGTCGAGACGAGTCTCGACGCGGCAGACACGAGTGTCCGCGCCACGGCCGGCGGGGGTCACTTGTCTGCTGGGATGCGGGGGAGGGTCACTTCCTTTCGCTCGCCTTCGGCGACTTCGATTGACACGGAACGGGGCTGAAACGGCGCGGTGACCTCGGGGTCGAACTGCGCGCCTGACTCGAATTCTTCCCAGGCGTACAGGCGGTATTTGCCGGGCGGGATTCCCTGGAACTGGAAACGGCCGTTCTCGGCGGTCTCGGCCAGGCGGTACAGCGCTGCCTTCTGGGGCTGCGGGGGATCGGGGATCAGGGTCACGACGCCGTCGAGCGGCTTGCCGTCCTCGTCGCGGACGGCGCCGGAGATGTGAGCCCCATTGGCGCCGAGGACGATGGCCAGTTTCTCGTCGCCCGGCTGGAACGCCAGGTTCAGGACGCCGAGCGCGTCCTGCTTGCCGTAGGCTGCCGACTTGAGATAGGCGCCCGCGGGGAGGCCTTCGACGTCGATGCGGAATGGGCCGGCAAAGGAGCCGGGGATGGCGAATGTGCCGTCCGGCATCACTTCGGCCTGCGCGTAATACGGAGTGGGGTCCTCCACCGGCGTCAGCCTAACGCGCAGTTTTGCGCCGGAGGGTGCGCCGTGGTCGAACTGGACCGTGCCGCGCAAA
>PMTT01000701.1 GCA_003167275.1 Bryobacterales bacterium
AGGCTATCCGGATCTTCGAGACCGCCCTGACGGAACGGCTCCAGGCAGTTCCGGGAGTTCGCAGCGTGGCCGCCGTCAGCCAGTTCCCCTTGACCGGACAATCCAACTTCCCCACAGAGTGGATCGGTCATCCGGACCAGGCCATCGGCGGCATGGAGATTCGGATCGTCACGCCCGGTTACTTTGAAGTCATGGGAATTCCGGTGCTCCGCGGCCGGCCCTTCAACGCTCGTGACACCGGCTCGGCCGCGCCGGTCATCCTGGTCAATGAGACCCTGGCGCGCCGTTGGTGGCAGGGAAACGACGCGCTTGGCAGCCAGATCAAAGTCGGCCGTTATCAAGGCAAGGACTATTCCGACGATCCGCAACGCGAGGTAGTGGGCGTAGTGGCCGACACGAAGACGGTGTATCTGAAGCAGCCGCCGCGTCCGACCGTTTACGTTCCGGTCGCGCAGGCGCCCTGGTATTCGGACGGGATGGCTTGGGTGATTCGCACCAACCTTTCGGCCGGGTTGGCGGAAAGCTTGCGGCAGGCGGTGGCCGAAGTCGACCCCAGCCAGCGGGTGGATGGTTTGCGGACTGTGGACCAGATCCTGGCCACCAGCACAGCCGACTCCCGCTTCGACGCCTGGCTGTTCGGCATTTTTGCAGGCCTGGCGCTGGTGCTGACCGCCGTGGGAGTCTACGGGATGCTGGCGTTTTCCGTCGCCAGGCGCACCAACGAGATCGGTCTCCGGATGGCTCTTGGCGCGGACCGCGCGGACGTTCTGAGACTGGTCCTGAAGGAAGGACTCAAGCTGACGGCCATCGGATTGGTGGTGGGGCTGGCCGGGGCGCTGGCACTGACGCGCTCCCTCTCCACCCTGCTTTTCGGCGTGCAAGCCACCGATCCGGCGAGTTTTGTGGCCGTTTCGGCCGTGCTGCTGTTGGTGGGGATGCTGGCGAGCTATCTCCCCGCCCGCCGGGCCACAAGAGTCAACCCGCTGGTGGCTTTGCGCAACGAATAACTTGTATCACGATACCGTGAGGCTTCGTCTGTCCCCATTTCTGCTCGGACAATCGAAGAGCCGGACCAGGGGGTCCGTCGCGGGCGAGGGCGTCCGCCCCACGTTTGTCCGTCAGTCTCTCTTCACGAAAGCCGGCGGCAAGACCGCCGGCGTTACTCTATGCGCCGTCTCATTCTCCTGCTGCTGCTCATCCCCACTCCCCCAGCCATCGCTCAGGATGAGCGCCGCGTCACATCGCCCAACGGCCAACTGGAGTTCCGCCTGGGCCTCGCCCAGCCCGAAGCCGGGGCGCTCTCCCGCCTGGCCTACCAGGTCTTCCATCGCGGGAAACCAATCCTCGACACCTCATACCTGGGTCTGAACATCCACTTCCAGGAGCCGCTATTGGGCGAAAATGTGGGCCTCAGGAAAGCCGGCGTTTCGACCGAATCGCCCCGCTACCACTCGCTGATTGCCGAATACCTCCAGAATGGTTCGCTGGGACGCCGCATCGACGTCGAGGTCCGGGTCGCCGACGATGGCATCGCCTTCCGCTATCGGATCCCGCGCTCCGGTCCGCTGGAGGAATTCCTCCTCGAAGACGAAACCACGGAGTTTGCCTTCGCCCAGGACGGCATGGCGTTCACGCCGAACGGTCGCGGCGTGGAACTCAGCCGGATCGGCGAGCAGGCCCGTTTGGGCTTGCCGCTCATCGTACAGCAGGGCGGGCCCGGTTGGGTCGCCATCACCGAAGTCGGCGCCCGCGGCTATCCAGCCGCCTACCTGGCCCGCTCCGATGGAACCATTCTGATCACGCGCCTCACCTCCCGCCCGAGCGTTCCCAATATCGTGTTCGAGGGCGCTACGCCATTGACCTGTCCATGGCGTGTGATCATCGTAGGCCCCGACCGCGCGCGCCTGATGCAGGCCGAAATCCTCAAGGGCCTGACTCCGTAACACGGCATTCTTGCCTGTGTTTCTTCCTCACACTGTCTGACATAATACAAATCGTGGCTGAGTCGCCCCTTGGCACCGACGAGTTGTTCCCGCTCGTTTACGACGAACTGAAGCGGCTGGCCCGTCGGCATCTTCGGCGGGAGCGTTCCTCCCACACCCTCCAGCCCACGGCCTTAGTCAATGAGGCCTACATCCAGCTTTCCTCCCTGAAATCGCCCCAGTGGCAGAGCCGCAGCCATTTCCTCGGCGTGGAACCGCATCTACTTCCTCCGCGACCATCAGGGCGCGCGGTGCATCTTCACGCGCCCGCTCGATCCCCTCACCAAGCGCCCGGTTGGAGATGCCATGGCCGTGCTGCATCTGCACTCGGCCTGGCGTTCTCCCCTACAACTCGACCCAGGCTATTTCCGGCTGGTAGTAGCGCCAGGCAGGCTTGTTTTTCCGTTGGGCGAAGTCCAGTCGAACCTCTGGCTGGCTGAACCGTAGGCCGGGGCATGCTTTATAGCTTGCCCAGAGTCAGAACGCCGTTACGCCGCCCGATACTTATCGCGGCAGGCCGTGGAGCAGAAATACACCAACTGCCCGTTCACCTTCTGGGAAACGCTGCCGACCGTCGAAACGTACGTCCCGCACACCGGGTCCTTCTTCAACTCCCCACCGATGGAGATCGGAGGAGCAGCGGGCCGGGCTTGGCCCCGCGGGGCGGAAGCGGACCGGAAACTCGCAAAGATATTTTTGAGTAGGGCTCTCAGGAACAGGAGAACCAGGAGAGGGAAAATGATCTCAACGAATAGGAACTTCATGGGGTCGGGGCGGAAGCCCTAAGCTCCCGCCCCCGAATCTCAACCTTTACTGCTTCTTCGTTTTGGTGGTCGACTTCTTGGCGTTGGGGTTCTGGAACGAGGTGTCCACGGTAGTTCCCAAAGTGGCCAGCATGTCCTTGGCACTCTGCGCGTACTGACCGGTAGGCGCCAGTTCGATGTACTTCTGGAAAGCTTCGATGGTTCCCGGAACGGGCGTCACCTTACCGTCGGCTCCCATCGCCGCCTTGCCTACCAGCGTTACACCATATTGATAATATGCATCGGCGTACGTAGGAGTCAGCTCGATGGCCTTCTTGAAGGCTTCGCCGGCCGCGTCGCCTTGGCCTGCGTTCACCAGCATGGCGCCGAGGTTGTAGTAGTACTTCCCACCATTGGGTGGATCCAGATCCGATGCCTTTTTCAGTTCCGCCTGCATCTCCGGGAACTTCTTGGCCTTTCCCAGAGCCAGCGCATAGTTGTTGTGGCTGGCAGGATCGTCGGGCTTCAGCTCGATCGCCTTGGAGTAGGCATCCAGCGACTTCTGAATTGTGGCATCAAACTCGGGTCCCGTCTTGGTCTCGGCGAGCCTGACATAAGACTCTCCCAGATTCGCCCACACGGCCTGCTGGGTCGGATCGAGCGCCCCCGCCTTGGTGAAGTCCTCAACGGCTTCGTCCCATTTCTTGGCCTCCTTGGCGGTCATCCCTGCGTTAAAGGAATCGTTCAACTCGTTGCGCTTCTTCATCTTCTCCGAGCTGTCTTTAATCTGCTTTTCCATCGCCGCCTTTTGTTCGGGGCTCAGGCTGCGCTCCAGCTCTTTGGACATCTGGCCGGTTTCCACGGCCTTCTGCATTTCCGCCTGCTTGTTCGAAGTGTCCTTCTGCGAGGCCTTCAAGTCGAAATCGATCGGCTTCATGTCGCCGCCGGTCCTGACACCATTGACCATGTCGACCTGCTTGCCGTCGATAAAGAGCTGTACGTTGTACGTGCCGCCAAGAGGCACGCCAATGTTGATGTAGTGGCCCTTCTTGTCGGTTTTCGCAGGGTATTCGCCCTTGATGTCCGTACGCACAATCTTGATCACAGCCCCTTGTACGGGTTTGCCGTCCACACCCTTCACGTTACCTTCGATCGGCGTGATTTGGGCAAAGGAAGTGAAAGCCAGGAGCAACATCCCAGCGGCAACAGGGGCCAGGTTAAGCAACTTCATAAAACCTCCAACTTTAGACTAGTATGTATTAAATTCCAGTATACCGTATTTGTTTTTTTTCCCGAATCCGTAGGGTATGCTTTAGCTTGCCCAGCCCCATTGAGACAGATAGCACTGTCCCGCATTACCGGCAGTCGAGCCCCGTGGACGGGGCTGCCCGCGCTGGGCAAGCTAAAGCATACCTTGCCTCACTCATCAAAAAGCCCAATCTGTTCCTTCGCCCCGGCCTTAGCCTTCCGCTTCTTCAATGGACTTCCGACCACTCCCAGCACCTCCACCGACCGCAACGAGGCGCGCGGAATGAAGATCCGCTGGTTGTTGCTGTACGGATCCGGCGGAATCACCGTGAAACCCTGCTGCTCCACTTGCAGGAGGTTGTTGGGCATCACGCCCTCCATCACCTCGCCATCCCGAAACTGGAAGGTCACCCAGAGCCCCTCGATCCTCGGCCGCGTGTTGAAGACCCTCCGATCCGCCTCCCGGCTCTCGAAATCGCGGACGAACGAGATCGACTTGATCTCCGCGTAAGGGACGTCCGAGACATTGCCCTGCGCCGAAATCAGCTCCACGCCCGTCGATCGCAGATAGGAAAAAGGATTGACGAAACCGGCCAGCGGTTCCTTGTCGTACCGCCGGATGATCGCCTTCTTGGTGGTGGAGCCCGCCACTCGTTACCTCGACCTTGACAAACTATGTTTCAAACATTTCGGCGCTTATTGTATCATTGGCACGATGTCTGGAGCGCTCAATCGAGACTCGGCGCGGTTGGCGGCCCAGATGTCCGCCTTCCTCAACTTCTGCCGCCTGGAGAAGGGCCTCTCCGCTAATTCATTGGATGCCTATTCTGCTGATTTGTCAAGGTTTAACACATTCCTGGGAGATGCCTCCGGGCTTCCCGGCACGGAAGATCTTCGCCGTTACCTCGACCATTTATACCAAACCGGACTCAGCAGCCGGTCCATCGCGCGCCATCTGACCACCCTGCGCGGCTTCTACGGTTTTCTCCTGAGAGAAGGTCTGATCTCGACCGATCCGGCTGAGCACCTGCGCACCCCGCACCATTGGCAAAATATCCCTAAGTTCCTGAATCTGGAGGAAATCGAGAAGATCATCCAAGCCCCCGACAGATCCCACCCGACCGGCCTCCGGGACTGGGCCATGATGGAATTGCTGTACGCCACCGGTTTGCGCGTCTCGGAACTGTGCCATTTGGGCGTAGGTGACCTGGACCCCGGATATGCCGTTTTGCGTACCATGGGCAAGGGCAAGAAACAACGATTAGTACCAGTGGGCGCAAAAGCCATGGAAGCGGTGGCCGGCTACCTCCGGGATGGCCGTGGCGCCCTGTTGAAAGGCCGCGCCAGCCGGTATCTTTTTGTTACCGCCCGCGGCGGAGCCCTCACCCGCCAGGGGTTTTGGAAACTGCTTGCCGGGTACGGCCGTAAGGCCGGCATTTTCCGTGGGTTGACGCCCCACGTGCTGCGCCATAGCTTTGCCACCCACCTGCTGGAGGGGGGCGCGGACCTGCGCAGCGTCCAGATCATGCTAGGGCACGCCGATATCTCCACCACCCAGATTTACACCCACGTCATGCGGTCCAGACTGCGAGACACGGTGGATAAGCATCACCCGCGGGCTTAAAGCCAGGAAACACGAGTGCGCATGCGATGAGCGATTACATCTACATGATGGAGAGCCACCTGAACCCCGATCAGAACCGGGTGGTGCTGGACGTTCAGTCAGCCGCCCTCCAGTTCAATATGAACGTGTTTCTCACCGGTGGCGCCATGCGCGACATGCTCGCCGGATTCCGCATTCGCGATCTGGATTTTGTGGTGGAAGGCAACGCGCTCAAAGTGGCGAAGGCCCTTAGCGAACGCTCGGGTGCCGCGATCGTGTCGTCCGACGAGCATCGAAAAAGCGCCGAACTGGTTTTCCCTTCAGGGGTTACAGCCCAGGTGGCCATGTCCCGCCAGGAGAAGTACGCGCGCACCGGAGCCAAGCCCCAGATCTCATCCGCCACCATTCAGGAGGACCTCCGGGGCCGCGACTTCACCTGTAACGCCATGGCGATTTCCCTGAACAAAGCGTCCCGCGGTCTGATGCTCGACCCCATGAACGGCTTGGCGGACATCGAGCGCCACGAACTGCGCTCCGTCAGCTCCTATGGCTTCTACGACGATCCTTCGCGGCTTCTCCGCCTGGCCCGATTCCAGGTCCGGCTGGAGTACGCCGTGGAGGAGCGCACCCGCATGCAGGGGTCCAACGCGCGCGAGGCTGGGGTCGAGAAATCTATTCCGGCCCGGATTCTGGGCGAGGAACTGAGACGCATCAGTGCGGAAGACAGTCCCGCCGGGATCCTTAAAGCGCTCGACGAGTACGGTCTGGTGACCTTATTCTCCCCGGCGCTGTCGGGGGATAAATTGAATATACCCGGCGTGGCTAAATTGGAGAAAATGAGCCGGTTGCTGCCGGAAGATAGCACCCCCCGCGCCGCCCGTTTCGGACCGTTCCTGTGCGCCCTCACCGAGAAACTCGCGCCGAAAGAGAAGCAGGCGTTGATCCATGCCACCGCGATGAGCAATGCGGATGTCGACCTCTGGCAAAAGCTGCCAGCGCGTTCCAGAAAACTGGAGACGGCGCTTCGTTCGGCGCGCATCCGCAAAGCCTCCCAGGTGTACCATCTGGCATCCGCGGCCGAACCGGATGAGGTCCTGTTCCTGCTGTACGATTCGGCTCTGAAGCCCGTGCAGGAACGGTTGAAGAACCACTTTCAGAAGTATTTGCCCGCGATCCAGGAGATCACCCCGGAAGAGTGGGCCACGGTGGAAGGTAAGCCGGGAACGCCCCGTTACGTCAAAGCGCGCCGCGAATTCGCTTCCCACCGCCTGGACGCCCGCATCGTCCGCAAGCCCGAACCGCTCCAGCCGGAGCCACCCCCACCCCTGTAGGGTATGCTTTAGCTTGCCCAAAGCTCGCGCTTGAGATACCACACGGCGGGCAAGCTAAAGCATGCCCCACGACTACTGCAGCTTGCCGTAGCCGGAAAAGCCAGAGTTCAAGAGCACGCCCGGTGTCCGCGCGGCCGTAGCCAACACCTGGCGATGGTCGGCCGGAATGCCCACTGTCCGGAATTCGTGCTGAGTAATCTGAACCGCCACATGGGAGCCCATCGACCGGATCACGCGTCCGGACACCACCAACTGCATGGGCGCTACATTATGCAGCAACACCGGCCACGAGACCGATAGCTCCACATTGAGACCCGGAGGCAGCGGCCGTCCGGCATCAAACAGCACTCCGCCGCTCGATAGGTCGATAGTACGTCCGGTGCCGGCGTCCTGAATCTTCTTGCGCCGGATCAGCTTCCACCGGAGTTCCAACTGGATTTGATACCTTCGGTCGAAACGACGATCGCCGCCAATACTCTCAAGCTCATTCATTTCCTCAGACCGGGCCATAGTGGATTCCATATTTTGGTTTCGGTTCCTCAGGGGAACGAGTTCATTATGCGGAGGTTAGGACTTGATTTGTTAGTCATGTAGGTACCCCTTGACGGTACTCCAAGTCCTAGCGGGATGCCGGCAGGCCTCAAAAAACGAATGGAGCCCCCGATAAACACCGATAAACCATTTGTTTTCAATCTGTGTTCATCGGTGTTCATCGGTGTTCATCGGTGGCTGGTTCGTCTTGCTTTAGCCCTTGTGCTTGCGGGCAAACACCTGCGCCTCGAAAACGAGTATTCGCGCTCGCGGATCGCGCCACGCGCTCGGCCCGAGGTTGCTCTTCCGCGCCACCGCCTTCAGGAAGTCCACCGCCGTCCAGTCCCGCCCATCCGCCACCTGCGGCAGCAGCAGCCCCGAATTCCTTCCCAGCTTCAACAAGGCGCCGTGCTTACCCAGGGAAAAATCCTCGGCTCCTCGAATCCGCCGCAATGGGGTGAGCAGCGAAACCTCAATATCGATGGGCCCAGGAACGGATGCCGCCGGCCGGAATCGCGGATCTTCGAGCGCTGCGGAAAGCGCCAGGTGCGCCACATCCTCGGCCAGCGGACCATGCCCGTGCAGATTGCCGATGCAGCCCAGCAGTTCTTCCCCGTGATGCAGGCTGACGAAGGCTCCGCGACGGCCAGCCAACGCCGCGGACCCGCCGCGCGCCGGAACACCCTCCCGGTTGCCTTCTTCACGCAGACGCCGCAGCGTCTCCTCGGCGCTATCCAGCAGCGCTTCCCGGTCCGCCGCGTCCAGGTCAAACGCCGGGCGCCGATGGTAGCTCAGGGCCGCGTAGCTCACCGATTGCCCCCAATCGTCCGTGAGGTCGCCCGATGTCTGGTAGTCCAGCGTGGATTGATAAATGTCGTCGCCCGGAAGGCGGCGGAGAGTATCCAGTAGCAGGGCGATGGGGGCGGAGCCGCAGACCGTCGCATGGTGTTGGCCCAGGGTCTCGAGAAACAGGGAGGAATCCAGGCTGCCGGCCGCTTCGATGTACTCGAAATCCAGATCGCGCAGGCGCTCCCGCGTATTCCGGTCGGATGGAAACGGAAGGTGGCCGAAACTACTTCCGTAGTGCGTGAAGTCCGACGAGGCCAAATACACCACGCCGGGCCGCCATGCCGCCGCCAACACATCGGCAGCCGCGCCTCGCTCGGCCGCGCTCATGTCGCCCACGTAGAGCGGCGTGACACGCGCGCGGGGCGCGCTCATTTGCAGGAAGGGCAACTGAATCTCGAAGGAGTGATCGCACACCTGCCCTTCCGGCACCAGCCGGAACTCTCGCGCAAATGCGCGGTCGATGGCCACCTCACCCAGAGGAGTCGAAATCGCCGCCACATCCGGAGTGGCGACGCCCTGGAGATATCCCCGGTGCGGAAACGCCAGCAGCACAATCTGTTCCGCCTCTTGGACCCGGAGCGCACGGTAAACGGCGGCGGCCACCGTCCCGGAATACGCAGGACCGGCGTGCGGAATCACGAAGCCCAGGCCGTCGGGCGGAAAGTACCCGGTCCGTTCGCGCGACTCCGCGAACCGCTCCGCCAGCAGCCGTTCCAGTTCCGAACGGCGCTTCGGATACCAGGACCCCGCGAACGGCGAGATGTGGACAGCACTCATGGCGTATCAACCGCAGCGAATATGGACCAGATCAGCGTTCTCCTGGCGCTGGCGGGGCGGCCCGCCCCAGACGCCGGGAATCGCCGTCCCGCAATCGGGGCAGCGGCCCCCGTCCGCCAGGCGATTCCGCAACACCCGAAAGCCGCGCCTTTCGATGACCACGGTCCGGCAGGAAGGGCACCGCGTATTCTCCATCCCCGCGGTCTCCCCCGAAAGGTTTCCCGCGTACACATACCGCAGTCCCGCCGCCTGACCGATCCGGGCTGCTCGCATCAGCGTAGCGGCGGGCGTGTTCTCCGGTCCGGTCATCTTATAGTCCTTGTGGAAGGCTGTTACGTGCCACGGAATATCCACTGAGATGCCCGCCAGGAATTCCGCGATATCGCCCAGTTCCCGGTCGGAGTCGTTGAACTCCGCGATGACCAGGGTCACGATCTCCAGCCAGAAGCCCAGCGCGTGGATGCGGCGGATAGAGTCCAGGATCGGGCCGATCCGCCCGCCCAGCTCGTGATACCGCCGGTCGCTAAAGCTCTTGAGATCGACCTTATAGAGGTCGACCCACGGCCGGATGTACTCCAGCACCTCGGGAGTGGCGTTCCCATTGGACACAAACCCGGTGGTCAGTCCGGCCGCCTTGGCCTCCTGGAAGACGGCCACCGCCCACTCGGCGGTGATCAGCGGCTCGTTGTAGGTGCTCACCATGCTGGTGGCGTGCTGGCGCAGCGCCAGTTTCACGAGGTCTTCCGGGGCAACGGTCTGGAAATCCAGGGTGGAGCGGAAATCGCGCAGCGCCTGGGAAGAGACCCAATTCTGGCAGTACCCGCAGTGCAGATCGCAGCCCAGCATCCCGAAACTCAGCGCCTGGCTCCCCGGCAGGGCGTGGAAGAACGGCTTCTTCTCGATTGGATCGGAATAGACCGAATTCACATACCCATAAGGGGCGTAAAGCTTGCCGTCCCGATTGAAACGGACCTTGCAAACCCCCGCGAATCCCGGCCCGATGGGGCACCGGTGCCCGCAGGCAAAACATTCCACACGGTTCGAGTCGAGCGGCCGGTACAGTTCCGATTCGCGGGTCTGGCGCGTAAGCTGTTGAGCCAGCGTTTCCATAAATTCGAGAGACTGTTATCCGAATCTATTTTACCGCGCCTGGGGGATTAGAGGGGCGGCGCATGAGGACTAGCCGCTGCCGAATCCAGCCTTGAAACACACCCGCACCGACTCCCAGTCCGAGTCCGACAGTCTTCCGATCGACCGGACCTCGCGCTGGTGCAGAGTGACCGGAAACAGCCTGAAGTATGACGGCACCCGCAGCCCCGCTCCCTTCCAATCACGCAACACGCAATCTGTCGGAGCCATCGGTCGGAGCCTGTGTGGTGATTAGCCCTACCACCACGTCCGGCCTATGTCGATGGCAGTCTTCCGTTGAGAGCACCACTGCCGGACGAGCCTTTGTCACCTGAGCGCCGGGAAACGCACCCACGACAACGTCTCCGGGCCTCAATGGTCTTCCCGTTCCTGATCCTCGAATCGCTCGACGGCGGCCGCTGTCGCTTCAGCGAGATCCTCGTCAGTCCAGGAGTCCGACCATTCGATTGCGCGCCCGCCCGCGAGCTCCGCAAGTTGACGAGCCCAGTTCAGGACCTCCCCAGCCTCTTCCGGCGGGAGCACCCGAACCACGCTTATCAACGATTCGTCCTGCAAACTGAGCACCATAGTCCCATTCTAGTCCCATCGGATGACCGCGGTTCCCCCCGGGTGTGTAACCGTTTGGGGGNNCTGCGGTTGAAGCGCGAAATCCCAAAACGGTTAGGCACCCATTCCCCCCAGATGTCGAACACTCCTCCAACGCAACGCGGCCGCGGACGTAATGTCATCGCTGCTCTACGGCGTATCAGCCCGCGACCCTTGGCGACTAGGATCTGCCGCCATCGCTCTAGCAGCGGCCGCCGCGTTGGGGAGCGTCCTGCCGGCCCGCCGCGCCGCGCGGCTCGATCCCATGATCGCCCTGCGCGACGAGTAGGGTATGCTTTAGCTTGCCCACCGCTAACCCTAACAAAACATGTGGTCTTCCCCGCCAATTCCGGCCATCCGGACTCTCGTCCCCTTTTCCTCCCAGCGTCCGGTCACTGATTTGGAAAATATCGGTAAATAATTGCCGCACAATGACTTACCTGTAGATCAGCAAGCTTCGGAGGCCTGATTTTAGCTGCCTCTCGATTACCATGGGGTTGTATTGGTTCGTTGGATTTCGACGGAAGCGAACCAACCGCTTCGATCGAAGCGGCCCAATTCCAATAAGTGCTTTGTTTCCCACAAAGTTTTGCGATTTTCCGCTTCGATCGAAGCGGCCTCGCATGCCAACCTGACATCGCTCATAATAAACGCCAGCATGAGCAAGGAACAGCAATCAGCAATCAGCCGTCAGCTCCAGCCGGACGGCTGACCTTTGATCGCCAGGTGGTCAGAAGCTGAGCAAGGTCCAGGAATCCGGCTGTCCCTGCGCGTCCTGGAACTCAGAATGTGTACGTCGTCGGCGTGATGCCTTTGAGGCGCAAGTAGACTTCCGCCTGGCCGCGATGGTGTGCCGTGTGGGTGAAATATGCCCACAGCCATTCGAAGCCCGTCATCTTGCGGGTACCCCGTCCCACTACCGCATCCAGCTTTTCGGGGGTCATGGATGCCACTGCGTCGTTGCAGAACTTGAAGGTATCGGTCAGAAATTGCACCGACGTATCTTTGTCTACCGCGAGCTTGTCATCCTTTTCATTTTTCAGGGACTGGGAAATCTTCTCCGGGATGGCCGGCCCCATCATTCCGCTGGCCTGGCTGCAGGCGCTCATATTCGCGCCGGCGATCTGGATGATCAACTGGCCGAAACTCAGTTCTTCGGGAACCGGGCGGAAGTTATAGGAATCTGCGGGCATCTGCTTGGCCACCGCGATCGTGAAATCGCTCGTGACCTTCCAGTGCTTCACCAGTGCATCCTTGACCGTAGTCTGGGCGAGCGCCGGAATGGCCAGCACCACCATCGTTGTTAACAGGTTTTTCGTCATGAGTTTGCCTCGGGATATAATTGTTATCGTACACTCTCGACCGGGAGCAACTCCAGGAGACACTTTGGGATCTGGTAATCGTCCTCTACCCACGCGCGGCTCGCCGCCCGTGGCCACGCGTGGCGCCGACCGCTACTTCGAGCTGAAGTCGCAAATCCATCGGAAATTGATCGGCGTGCTGAACCTCGATCGCGTCTCCTCCATTCCCAAGGACCGCGTACGTGCCGAGATCGGCCGCGTGGTGGAACGCCTGCTCGACGAAGAGCGCGTCCCCATGACCACGGCCGAGCAGACCAAGATCGTGGAAGAGGTGCTGGATGAGGTGCTCGGCCTCGGTCCGCTCGAAACGCTTCTCAAAGAGCCCACCATTTCCGATATCCTGGTGAACCGTTACAACAAGGTGTTCATCGAGCGCAATGGTAAGCTTTCGGAAACCACCGTGCGGTTTAAGGACGATGCCCACCTGCTCCACATCATCGAGAAGATCGTCTCGCAGGTGGGCCGCCGCATCGACGAGGCCCAGCCCATCGTGGATGCGCGCCTGCAGGATGGCTCGCGCGTGAACGCAATCATCCCCCCGCTCGCGCTCGACGGACCGTGCCTCAGCATCCGCCGCTTCGGCCGCCACGTGATCACCCAGGAGGAGATGCTCCAATACAAGACGATCACGCCGGGGATGCTGCGCTTTCTGGCGGCTTGCGTGCAGTCCAAGACCACCATCCTGATCTCGGGCGGAACCGGCTCAGGCAAGACTACAATGCTCAACGCGCTTTCGCGGTTCATTCCGGAGGAGGAGCGGATCATCACCATCGAAGACACGGCCGAGTTGCAACTGCAGCAGCGACACGTAGTGAAGTTCGAAACGCGCCCGCCCAACCTGAACAAAGAAGGCGGCATCAACCAGCGCCACCTGCTCCGGACCGCGCTCCGCATGCGCCCCGACCGCATCATCGTCGGTGAGTGCCGCGGGGCCGAGGCGCTCGACATGTTGCAGGCCATGAATACCGGCGTGGAGGGATCCATGAGCACGGTGCATGCGAACACGCCGCGCGACGCCTTTTCGCGTCTGGAAACCATGGTGATGATGGCGGACCTGGAAATCCCCACGCGAGTGATTCTGCAGCAGCTCACCAGTGCGATCAAGATGGTGGTACAGGTATCGCGTTTGCAAGACGGCACACGCAAGATCCTGAGCATCTCCGAGGTGCTGGGAGTAAAAGACGAGAAGGTGCAGTTACAGGAGATCTTCACCTTCGAGCGCGTGGGCGTGAACGACGCGGGCAAAGTGCAAGGCCGCTACCGCGCCACTGGCATCGCTCCCAAGATCCTGGAACGGCTGCGCGTGGGTGGCATTCAGTTGCCCCCGCATATTTTCGAAGAAGTGGTGACTGTAAACCTGTAAATCAGCAGACCGTTCGGCCCCTCGTGGAAGCTCGAACGCTAACTTTGGGAGCACGCGTCCTTGGAAAAAGTCCCCAAGCCCCGGCAGCGCTGGTCGTTAGCCGGAGAAGCATTCGAAGCGCTTCTCGATCGCCTCTCTCCGGATCGCGAACAGGCGGCCCTGCAATTCGAAGAACACCGCCGGTATCTGATTACGCTTCTGACTTACGCGGGAGCCGCCGATCCGGAGCATCTGGCCGATACGACGCTCGATCGGGCGGCTAAGCGCCTGTCGGACCGCGAGGCGATCGATAATATTCGCGCATGGCTCCGCGGAGCGGCCCGGATGGTGTTGTTGGAATCGCAAACCGAGATCCGCCGGGAAGCAAACGCGGCCGCCCGAGCCGCCGCGGGGGCGTCGATGGCTGAACTCAGGGCTGGCGCCGAAGTCGACCACCTGCTTCTCGAGGAGTGTCTGGATCGCCTGACTGCGGAAAATCGCAGCCTGATCGAGCGCTATTACCGGCCGCAAGAAAAATCGCTTCTGGAGGCCCGCCGGCAGCTTTCCATCGAGTTCGGCATTACCAGCGAGAATTTGCGTACCCGCGCCTTGCGGCTCCGCAAAGCTCTGGAGGAATGTCTCCGTAAGCGCCGGGCTCAGGCGGGAGGGGAATGACATTGTTTCCGCTTTTTCGCCACTTAAAGAGAGGGGGAAGTTTGGGTCAGACCACGCCGGAACACGAACGCATGGCTCGTTTTCTGCTCCGCAAACTCCCCGCGGGCGATTCCGACGCGATCACCGAGCGCCTCTTTCAGGATGACAGCTTGTTGACGGAGATGGAGGAAGTGGAGCGGGACGTGCTCGACGCCTACGCCAGTGGCCGCCTTTCCGAAGCCGAACGGCGCGACGTGGACCTCCGTCTGATGACATCCGATGCGCAGCACGAGAAACTGCGCCTGGCCTTCGCCCTGCGTGGAAACAGGGAGGCCCATCGGCGGGAGGCCCGTGGACCTGCCGGCCCGCTCATGTGGGCGGCTGCCGCGGCCGTGTTCCTGTGTCTCGCGGGCAGCGCGGCCTGGATCGCGCGGCTCTCCAGCGAAAACCAACGGCTTCATTCAGAATTAGTCGCGCTGAAGAAAGACCGTGCCCAAGCCGAGAACGCGCCTGCCGTCGCCTTCCTGCTCATGCCGGTCGACCGGAGCGCGGCCGAGCAGGACCTGGAAATCAGCCTTGGCGTCACCCTGGTTCGCCTGAACCTCGCGCTGGAACCCGGCCCGCGCGGCACCGCCGACATTCGCGTCCGGACCGCGTCCGGATCGTTGGTGATCGAGCAGCACGGCGTGGCTGCCCAGGAGGTTGCGGGAGCGGCGTATCTGTCGATCTGGCTGCCCGGCGGGGCTCTGCCGGCGGGTTCTTATTCCGTCTCGGTAATGGAAGACGGCGGCCACGAGCTCGATTATGCCTTTCGTCTGATTCACCACAAATAAAGCGTCACGTTTCCTGAGAGTTCGCCACACCAATCAAGAGGCGCGTTGCGTCTCTGCGACGAAAGTCGACAGCCGGACCGGCCGGCAAACGAATGGATCGAACACCATCAGGAGGTGGAAAGTGACTTTTCAGAACCAACGGATTCGACGCCCCAGGCACGTTGCGGGCGGTCTTCTGGCAGTTGCCTGCCTGGCATTTAGCTGCGGCGCCCAGGCGTCAAGTTACAACGCGGTTACCGACTTCTCTCTCGCCAGCAATCCCAACGGCGCCTGGAGCTATCTCGTGAGCGGCACCCTGCTGGGCAACCCCACGAGCAACAATCCGAGCTTTGTAGGACTGGATTACTGGTGGAACGGACAGGCCATCCCGAATTCCTCGATTGTCGCCTGGAACAGCACCGGCAGCACCCAAACCTATTCGAGCACGGTTGTCCTTCCGCCGAATGTCCTCCTCTTGGACGTGGAGTTGAACGCCAACGTTGACGTTCGATTTACTGCGCCTGCGACGGGCGCCTACTCGATTACCGGCTACTTTCTGGGAGTCGACACCAGTGAAAGGTCGCATTCAGTGACCATCCTGGACAACGGCACAAGCATCTTCACCGGCACCATCGCCAGTTACAATCAAAACGACCCGTTCGGTTTGACTGAAACACTCGCTGCCGGAGACACGATTGATTTCGAGAGCCTGACCCCTGGCGCCTTTAGCAACCTCGGCACGGGCCTGTCAGCGACGGTTGCGACCGTCAGCGCTACTCCGGAGCCGGGGACGGCAGCTCTCATACCGGGTGCGGCCCTGATGCTCTACGGACTCAGGCGCCTGCGCACCCGCCGGCGTGCGTGAACTGCTTCGCGCGGTGCGGCAGACCATCGGTGTTCGTGGTCTGCCCGCCGTGCATCTTCCTCGCGTTGACAACTATGGTTCAACGCGTCCCCTGCAAAGTGAAGGCAGCCCAGTCGTAAGGATCTTTCCAGCGGGGATCCTGCATGATGGAAAGCTGCGTTTCGCGCAGAGCGGCGGCGGGCGCCAGGTGACGGCGCAGCATTCCCTCGTAGAAACGTCGCATGAACTCCGCGGTAGCGCTATCCCGTACGCTCCACAGACTCGCCAGTACCTGCGGACTGCCGGCATACATGAATCCTCGGGTCAGCCCGACCAGGCCCTCGCTGCGAACCTCCTGCCCCAATGCGGTTTGGCACCCGCTGAGCACCACCAGGTCGGCCCGCAGCTTCAGATTGTAAATCTCGTGTAGACGCAGGAAGCCATCCTGCGGACGCCCGTGACCATCCACCATGGACAGCACAATTCCGGATAGCTCCGGATGCCGGCTGTTCAGCAAGGCGTGCGTAGCGAAATGCACGATGCCATAGCGGCCCAGTTCCGGCTTCTTGGCGTCGGCCAGGCTGGCGTTGAAATCGAGCTGCTGCCAGGCTTCTCCCGGAGGCAAGAGCGCCGCGATCGCTGTGGCTTCAGCGCGTGAAAAAGACAAACGCGGCAGGTCGGCAACGCCCGCTTCCTCGGCCGCGCGCGTAACCTCCGCGTCGCCCCCGCCGCGTCTCATACCGGCAACCACACGGGGGTCGTCGGCGCGAAACACCGGATCCGCGAAAATTGCCACCGACGCCTTGGCTGGCGGGCGCGCACCCAGATCGCTGCGAATTGCAGCCACCGTGGAAGCCGACGGCAACGCCGTGATTTCGTATAGACTGACGAGCGGCGACGCCTTACCCGGTAATGGGAGTGCGGCAAATGGCAGATACTGCAAAGCTCCGTCGGACACGATCCATAACTTGTGCGAGCGCAGCGTCGGCGCGACCGGGCCGAGGAGTATACGGCTGAGTTGTCCCGAGGTGCTCTCGAATTCAGCTTTAGCGGCAGCCAGACGTTTTCCATATTCTTCCAGACTTGACGTCGCCGGCAGGTTACGCGTGGTCAGCGCACGGTAAGCCCGGCCGGCCAGTCCTTCGATTACCGCTCGCGCAGGTAGTTCGAACCCCCGGCACTCCTCCTTCGAAACCATCCACACATAGCCGCGATCTTCGCCCAACCAGAACTCCAGCAGTTCGGTGCCAGGATTGAGCAACTGCGACTGGATTTCGGCTACCGTGATCGGCCGCGCCTGCGCCAGCGCGGCATATCGCGGACTTCGGGCACGGATTTCCGCCTCGATGGCTTCGTACCGATCCACCAGCTGGTCCACGTCTTTGCGCGCCGCGGCTTCGCTTGCCGCAGTGTGGCTCGTGCCCAACAGCAGCATATACCGTTCGTGCTTGCCGTCGAGTAGTTCCTGCATTTGCCTCTCACTCGACAGCAGCGCCGGATCGACGCCCTGGCGAAGATCGATCTTCGCCTCGGACAGCAAGTCGAGCAGGCTGCGGGCCCGGGCGCGTTCGCTCAGTTCGAGAGCCTTGGCCGGCTCGTGGAGTTTCATGGCCACATCGATCGCCAGATCGTAGTAACCGCGGCTTGACGTCGCGACCCGCATGCGCGACTCGCGGCTCCCAATGTTAGACCGCAGCGACTCGATCAGTTCGATCGCGCTCGTAATATGCGCCTCAGCCTCGGCCGGCCGGCTCTCGTCCCGATCCAGCCGGGCCAGTTCGAGAAGCGTTTGCGCCGCCTGTTGCGCGGCCCCCTCGCTATGTCGAATATCCAGCGCCTTTTCAAAAGCTTCGCGAGCACCTGCGTCGTCCTTGAGACGCCTCAGTGCCAGACCCTCCACGTGCAACTCGAACCCCTCGCGCTGCTTGTAGCCAAATTTCCGGCTGATCTCGATGGATTGGGTCACTTCATCCAAGGCAGCTCGCGGCTCCTTGGAAACCAACGCTTCCGCGATGTAGTCGCGCGAATCCACCTCACCCGCATGAAACCCGCCAGCCTGGTTAATCTTGAGAGACTGCCGGTACAATCGCATCGCTTCGTCCGCTTGTCCGCGCCGTTCGGCCAAGGCGCCCAGCCGGGTCAACAGAGTGGCCTCACCCTGCCGGTCCGGAATGGCACGACGCGCCGCGAGCCCTTGCTGGAGGTATCCTTCCGCCTTTGCGTCTTCATGTAAAGCGATAGAAACGTCGGCCAGGCCTTCGAACGCGTACGCCTCTCCATATGGATAGGTGGCACGGCGAAACTCGTCAAGCGCCAGGTTGTACTCGTCGAGCGCCTTCTGGTATTCACCCAGTTGCGCATGCTGGTGCCCCATGTTGTAGACCGTATTGCCGTATTGTTGCGGCCCGCCCAGCTCTTTGCGGATCGGCAAGGCTTGTACCAGGTATTGGAGCGCCTCGCGGTATTCGCCGATGTTGCCGTGCAGCGAGCCCAGGTTGCTCAACAGGCGGGCCGTTCGGGCGGGGTCGTTCTCTTCGCGATCGATGCCGAGCGCCTCAAGATAAGTTTCCTCGGCGGCTCTATAATTGCCTGCCCTCGTCTCCAGCACTCCCAGCATATTGTGGGCATCGGCCTCCAGAATGCGATCGCCGGCCCGCCGCGCGAGATCCAGGGCTTCGACGTAGTTCCCGCGCTCCTGGCCGACATCGCTTGCGCCGTTAATCGAGCCGCCTCTCGCCATCCGGGCCCACGCCTGCCCGCGCAGGTCCCCATTCGAATCCATAGTCTGGCGTGCCTGATCCGCATATTCGACGCCCTTCCCGGATTGCCCGACATCCGTTGCGTTGGTGGAGAGACCGATCAGAGCCCAGCCAGTCCCATCGGAATCGTTGACGGCTCGTGAGAGCTCCAGTGCCTGTTGAAGCGCCTCCTGCATCTTCGGCATATCCTGGCGCAGTCGCCAGATGTCGGCCATGCGGAGGAGGGTTTGCGCCTGCTGCAGCTTGTCTCCCAGACGCTTCCATTCATCCAACGACGCTCGAAACTTGCGAAGAGCTTCGTCGCGTGCCGCGGGTTCGAACTTCCGCGCGGCCTGTTCCCCCTCGCCGAGCAGTCGCTCCGCCACGGCGCGGGAACGGTCGGTTTCGGTAGCCGGGTGAAGCTCGCTGGTGTGGAGTTCAAAAATACGTTCGAGCGGGCTGCGATTCACGGGCACGAACCGGATCGCGAAGCGTCCTGAAATCAGCGTCAGTCTTTTGGCGCCGGGAGATCGCAGCTTGAGATCCGCCTGCACCTCAGTTCCATCTTCCGCGCGAATCTCGATAATGCCGGCAAATGCCTGTTTCTCAACGATCCATAGTTCGGCTGCCTGGCCGGCCGGAACGGTCAGGGTGCAGGCAAAATCCTGCCCTGCCGCTACTTTCTCCAATACGACGGAATTGGGCGTGAGGACACCGCCGTTCAGCCGGCAGGCTGCGGCTGCGAGCAGGACCGTTGCCAGGGTAGGAACAGAGCGCACCAGCATCGAAGTGCTAAGGGTAGCAAATCCGTATGCGTGCCGTGATATCTTCGGACCCATGAACAGGAGAGGCGACACCGCCCGCCTCCGAAATCCGCTATAAGCTGCTGTTGCCAGTGGAGAATGTGATCACTCCCTGGCGATTCCAAGAGCCTCCGAAAGAATTGCTCGAAATGTCGCACAGCGTCACCGGTGGACCGCCAGTCGTGATCACCGCCAAGGAAGTTGCCCAGGCAGGCGCAACGGTACCTGTTCCCCCGCCCGCTCCCGCTGCCTCTCCAGTGCCGTGGTGGAGCGTCTTGCTGGCTGCCCTGATGGCCTTATGCCTCCCGCTACTGTGCCTGTTTTCGCCACCACGCCCAAATTTTGACATCGCAATTTGCGATGTCAAAGATTCAGCCTCCCCAGCCGTGAGTTGGAACATAAAATCCGCTGGAAATCGCTTTGCATTGCGCTTCACTGCTTCGTTCAAGCGGAATGTGGGGACTTGGTACAGCGCCGCCAGGTCGGAATCGAGCATGACCTTCTCCCCGCGGATCAGGTAAATCTGGCGCTCGATGCGCTCCGCTGGAATGGGCGTAATCTCTGCGTCCCTTGGTGACTTTGGTTTCCTTGCCATTGAGAGGTTTGGGTCAAGCTTCTTATAAGACTATGCACCTGGCGCATACTTTGGCGCTGGTCCGTGACAACATCTGGCGAGGAGGGTAGAATCAGGTTGTGGACAGGTCGGCAGCAGGAGAATCGATGACCATCACCCTCAGGCCCGAAACATTGAATCGTATTAGCGAGAAGATTCGACGCAGAGACTTCGAGAACGCAGAGGCACTCGTAGAGCGTGCCGTTACGTTCTTTCTCGACTTCGAAGAGGAAGGTATGGACGAGGAGGAGTTCCAGGAGACTCGCGCCGCTATCGATGAAGCGTTAGGGCAAACCGACCGTGGCGAGGGCGTTTCGCTCCAAGCATTCGACCAGAACATGCGCGCAAAATATGGCATACGCCGTTAGGCTTACGCCGCGCGCGCGGCGGGCGATGCGGAGCGCATATATCGCAGAGTAGTTCAAGACGCACCACTCAAGGGACAAGAATGGTACAACGGGCTCATCGAAACTCTTTATTCACTTGAGACCTTTCCAGACAGATGTGAGGAGGTCGGAACCCTTACCGGGCGAACTGGCACGGTTCGAAAACTCCTCTACGGACACAAGCCTCACAAATACAAGATCTATTTCGACATTGTCGGCACTACGGTTCGGATCCTCCACATTCGACACGGGGCGCGAAGAGAGCCCAAACGAAGAGACCTGCTTTGAGCATCGCGACTGGACCGGGCCTTGAGCCAGTTTTGCCGGTCCTGCGCTCTGGCAGGCAGGTCACGAAAATGCCGCCAGAAGCAAACTTGTGAACCCCGCCGCCTTCATGTAAGCTGAGCCTTAATCGGACCCGTCGAGCACGGGTCGCCACGGAATGTCCGACTTCCAGCCAAACTCCGAAGAACGAGTCGTGATCACCGCCAGGGAAGTCGCCCAGGCCGGCGCGCCGGTACCGGTTCCCCCGCCCGCCCGCGCTGCCTCTCCGGTGCCGTGGTGGAGCGTCTTGCTGGCCTCCCTGATGGCCTTATGCCTCCCCCTGCTGTGCCTGTTTTCGATCGGCATCCGGGCTGGCATTCGCCAGCGGGACCTCAGGACTCGGGCTGCCTGGGACAGCCTCCTGTGTACCCTTCTCATCATCAGCGGACTGCTCACATCCCTCGCCATGGCATACTCGTGGGCGCTGCGGCCCAGGCAGACCTCCGGCCCGGTCCAACTCCGCCTTGGGATGCGATCGCTGGACGGGATGGAGTCTCTGCCATCGCTTCCCGCCGCTCACCCGATGACGGCCGTGGAGATTGCCGCCAGGACCAAGCCGCTGGTCTTCATCGTCACGCCCGACTCGACCGGACCGCTCGACCCCGACGCGCTCGAAACCGTTTCGATCGGCGCGGGCACGCTCCTCTTTGCCGACGACGAGGGGTACCTTGTGGGAACCAACCGCCATGTGGTCGAGGATCGGGGGCTCTTCACCATCCGGAGGAATGCCGACCGCGTGATGGTAGTTTCGAGCCAGGGAAACTACGCCGACGCCCAGGTAGTGGGCCGCCATCGGGGACTCGACCTGGCGCTTCTCTGGGTGGCCCGCAAAAGCGGACACGCGGCCTTCCGACAGCCCATCTCGGCGTATCATGACGTTCCCGTGGGCGAGCCCGTGTTCGTCGTCGGACACCCGCAGCGGCTGTTCTTCACTTTGAGCAACGGCCTGGTTTCCCGCCTGGACGGCACCGACCTGCTGCAACTCTCGGCGCCCATCAGTCCTGGAAACAGCGGCGGGCCCGTCTATGACGGATCGGGTGTCCTGCTGGGCATCGTGACTTATAAGGTGGACAAGGAAACCAGCCCGAATGCGGAAAACCTGAATTTCGCGACACGGGCGGATGCCTTCTTGAGCGAGAGCGGCTGGGATTTCTACAATCAAGGAGGCGCACGGCTGAAACGCTTCCTGGAGGA
>PMTT01000769.1 GCA_003167275.1 Bryobacterales bacterium
GGGGAGTTCTGCAAGACGGTCGCATGAAGACCAACTTTGTTTTTCTATTGCTTGTATTAGCAGCCGGTCAGACTCCGAAGGTGGCAGCACAATCGCCAAGGCACATTCACGGCGACCGGCAACATGACCACGGGCCGCTATTTTCACACGGCCACCCTGCTCGCCGACGGCAGAGTCTTGATCGCCGGCGGAAACAGTATAGACGCGAGAACGGGCGCCTTCAAGACCGAGTCCAGCGCGGAGTTGTACGATCCTCGGCACTGGCGCGTTTAAGGCGACTGGCAACATGACTACGCCCCGCACCAGGCACACGGCCGCGTTGCTCCCTGACGGCAGGGTTTTAATCGCTGGAGGAGGACGCACCGACGCTTACGCAGACGCCCTCGCTAGCGCCGAACTCTATGATCCCCGAACGGGCACATTCACTGCTACGGAGGAAATGGCCACGGCTCGGTTGAGCCCTACTGCCATGCTCCCAAATAATGGCAAGGTTTTGATCGTCGCTTGGTGCTACACGAGCACGGGATTCGGCTGTTTTCCGGTCGACGCAGAGCTTTACGATCCCGACACAGGGACGTTTGCCGCCACGGGCAAAAGGAACTGGGAAGGGGCTGATACGGCGACCTTGCTACCGAACGGCAAGGTGTTAATCACCAGGGGTTATCCTCCGGCTGAACCTTACGCCAGCTGGGCCGAACTCTACGACCCCTCGACCGGCTCGTTCACCGTTACGGGATACGCGACCACAAATCACAGCGTGCCCACGGCGGTGTTGCTCATGAACGGCGAGGTCCTGCTTGCGGGCGGCGACATCGGCGATGGCGACGGAGGATCCCTCATCGCCGAACGTTACGATCCCGCCACCGGAGCCTTCTCCAGGACAGGCAATATGACTGTCGGCCGGGAGCAGCACACCGCAACGCTGCTCCCCGACGGCAGTGTCTTATTCGCCGGTGGCTACCTTGTCATCGATCTCGCCGCCAGCGCCGAGATCTACGATCCCATCCAGGGAGCGTTCACCAGGACAGCGAACATGCCCACACCCCACGAGGAGCACACGGCCACGCTTCTCGGTGATGGTACGGTCTTAGTCGCAGGGGGCTTTGCGCCCTGGCCTGCACTCACCTCTAACGCAGAGATTTATCATCCCGCAGTTTTAGTGCCCTCGCCTCAGTTGTTCTCCGTTTCGGGCGACAGGCGAGGCCAGGGCGCGATCCTGCATGCGAACACACCTCAGCTCGCTTCGCCTGACAACCCCGCCGCCGTTGGAGAGGCGCTGGAGATTTACTCGACAGGGCTTGGCGATGGAAGCCAGATCCCTCCCCAAGTGTCGATCGGCGGCAGGATGGCAGACGTGTTGTGGTTTGGGAATACTCCGGGATATGCAGGGCTGAACCAGATTAACGTGCGTGTACCCGTCGGCGTCGCGCCGGAGCCCGCCGTTCCTGTGCGGCTGACCTACATTGGCCGGCCGAGCAATGACGTAACCATCGCTGTGCGATGATTGTCACAATTGAATGGGGCTCAGGAGGCGGATGGAGCGGATCGGCAGAGGCGCGATAATCTTCTCACAACTGATCGGATTCGCGATTGCGCAAGCGCCAACCGGCTCTATTGCCGGTGTAATTCGCGATTCCTCTGGCGCCGGTATAGCCGCGGCCAGCGTGAAGGTCTCGAGTGTTTCGACCGGGCTGGCGCGAACGATCGCGACGTCCACCACCGGCGACTACAGCATACCGGTTCTTCCCGCCGGACAATATGAGGTGAGCGTCGAGGCCTTGGGTTTCCAGCGCGCCGTGCGGCAGGCGACAGTGGAAGCTGGGGAGACCACTACCACGGATTTCAAGCTCACGGTCGGTGACGTGAAAGACTCGGTCACTGTGCATGACGCTACGCCGCAGATGCAGTACGATTCGCATACCGTCGGTGGCGTGGTCACCCAGGCGCAAATCGAGGATATACCCCTGAACGGCCGCAATTTTCTCGAGTTGGGAAAACTCGAACCGGGCGTGCAGGCACCGTCGCCGAGCAACAACAATCGCGTGTTTGTGCCGATCCTGGGGGCACCTGGGGGAAATACCGGATCGGGAGGCCGTGGAACGCGGGTCACCGTCGATGGCGGCAGCATCATGGCAGTGGGATCCTTCGGATCGCAGATGGGTTTCTCTCAGGAGGTGGTACAGGAGTTTCAGGTCTCGGCCGCCAACTTCGATCTTTCAACCGGCACCACCGATGCAGGAGCAATCAATGTGGTCACACGATCCGGAGGCAATCAGCTCCACGGCGCGGGCTTCTACTTCTTTCGCGACCACACGCTGTCTGCGTATCCGGGCCTTGCCCGGGACCCCGCGAATCCCGATCCGTTTTTTCAACGCCGCCAGTTTGGATTGGCCATCGGCGGCCCTATCCGCCACGACCGCGTCTTCTTCTTTGCCAATTGGGAGCGCAATGAGCAACGGGGCGTCGTGGACAGCAATCTGCTAGATCCAGATTTCGCGCATTTCAGCCGAATCAAGACAAGCCCTCTTTTCGGCGACCAGGTCAGCGTGCGCCTCGACGCGCGAATCAGCGATAAGCAGACCGTCTTCGTCCGCTACTCGCACGACGGCAGCCAAGCCTTTGCACCATCGCCGAGTACGGGCAATCCCATGGCGTATCCCTCGCAATGGACTCGCCAGTCTGCTTGGACCGACCAGAGTCTGATGGGTCTGACCAGCGTGTTTCAACCCTCGCTGGTCAACGACCTTCGTCTCTCGTACTTCTTCAGCAGCACCCGTGAAACCGCGCCTGAGGAGCAAGACTGCCCCGGGTGTCTGGGGATGGGAGCGCCCACCATTAACATCCCGCAGTCAAATCTGTTTATCGGCGACTCTTCGTCTGATTCTAACCTCGGCCGCCGTTTTCACCTGAATGACATGATCGCGTGGCAGCACTCCACGCATCGAATCCGCTTTGGCGCGGAGTGGGAGTACAACCGCGGCGGAATTCTCGCGTGGGCGAACGAACCCGCAACGCTTACGCTGTGGTCGCCTGCTCAAGCGCGCCAATACAACCTCCCCCTGCCCACTTCGTTTCGAACGATTGATGACATTCTTCAACTTCCCCTACAAAGTGTCGCGGTGTCGGTGGGCGATCCACGCGTCCCGCAGCAAGGTGGAGGGAATGTTCGCCACTGGCCCACCGCCCGTCTCTACGTACAGGACACCTGGCGTGTCCGTCCAGGCTTGACGGCAAACTACGGCTTGGGCTGGAGTATCGATCGGGATCTCAATTATGACCTCCGGAAGCCGGCCTTACTTGCACCCCTTCTGGGAAGTGACGGTCTGGGCCCGCCGCGAAAGAGTTGGAATAACTTCTCTCCAGTGCTCGGTCTGGCGTGGGCGCCGGCGTCTCTCGTGAAGACCGTGTTTCGTGCGGGAGCGGGCATCTACTATGAACCGCTGAGTTCGGCGAGTCTCGACGCGGAGCGCACAACGCTCGGTCCACCTGGACTCGGCCGCCAAATGTTCGCTGGAAGCTCGCTTCAGAACACCTTGGCCGGTATCCCTGGCGTTCCGATCGGCGCCGCGCTGGATTTCAGCAGTGGCGCTCCAACCTTATTTACGGGCGCTGACCTCCTGGCAATTCTGCCAGGGCTGCGGACCGGCCTCGTCCAGGCCCTGGCCAATGCCAACCCGACGGGTCAGGCGATTCAATTCACTAAACAGGCAACAGGGACTGGAGTATTTCCATCCGACTACAAGACTTCGTCTGCACTGCACGCCAGTGTGGGTGTGCAGCGCGAGATTGCCCGAGACTTCGTGTTGAGCGCCGATTTCGCGTACAGGCACTTCGAACATCTGACGCTTGGCAATGTCGACCTCAACCACTACAACAGTTTCGTAAATGGCTTTCGTAATTCGGTCATTCCCGTCTGTACAGCAATTCAGAAAAAAGACCCGCAGGCGATCTGCTCCCTTGGCGCGATCGATGTTCAGGAATGGCAAGGTCGCGCGACGTATCGGGGGCTGTTGCTGCGGGCCGACAAGCGCTTCTCGCATGGCTTTCAGGTTCTTGGCTCATACGCCTATTCGAGCAATATCGGAACCAACAACATCGGAACCAACTACGGGAATGGCTTCAATCTCTACAATTGGCTCCAAAACTCCGGTCCACTCCCGAACGACTGCACTCAAATCCTCAATATCGCCGGCATGACGCACCTGCCCTGGCATTTCGAACTTGGCCTCAACTTCTCCTATTCCAGCGCTCCACCCTTAAGCGCCTTCGTCGGCGGGATGGACTTCAACGGCGACGGCACTACAGGCGATTTACTGCCAGGTACGACTGTAGACGCATTCAATCGAGGCATGGGGCGCGCAGACCTGGAAAGGCTGGTGGCGCAGTTCAATGCGACCTACGCTGGCACGAAGGACGCGGCGGGCCGCTCTATTTCGCCCTTAGTTCTTTCCGCGCACTATTCGTTCGGCGGGAATCTTCAGTCACTTGATTTGCGTCTGAGCCGGGCGTTCGTGTTCCACGAGCGCGGGCGTGTGTCCTTGATCGGCGAGGTCTTCAACCTCTACAACAAGGCGAACCTCACGGGCTACAGCGGAGATCTGACGACCCCTGCCTTTGGCCAGCCCACCAGTCGGACGACGCAGGTCTTCGGATCGGGCGGCCCGCGCGCGTTTCAACTGGCAATGCGTGTGAGCTTTTGAAACGGGCAGCCACGGCTTGCATTCAACAGTACCGAGTACTGGTCAAGCCCTTGTCGTGCGGGGCATGTTCACCCGCGCTCAAGCTATGGTGACAGGCAACGCTGTCCCCATGTGTTACTCCCCGCCGCGGTCTCCGGCAGCGGCAGGAGCCGTCGGCGCCGTGGTCGCATTGAAGCCCCCAGACCATTTCCTAGTCTCATCAACGTCCGCCGCGGCAACGCCCGCGAGAGCGGCCAGCACTAAAGAGTCGATCCGACGCTCGATCCCGACGGCGATGGCTTGCCCAACGGGCTGGAACTCCTTTTCGGTACCGACCCGTTCAATGCGGACACCGATGGCGAGGGCTTCTCGGATGGTGTGGAGGTTGCTTCGCGGTCGAATCCGCTCGATCCGAACAGTACCCCGCTGAACTCGCGGATCTGCCGTTTCGCGGGGCGACGGTCTCACTTCCGCTCAACTCGGCGACATCATCGGCAGAGACATTCGCCAGGAGCTTCGGGCCTGCAAACAATATTTGAGCGGTGACCTGTCCGGAGGCCCATTTCGCCCTTTTCACCAGTCGTTCGCCGACTTCCTGCTCGGAGAGAACGGCGATGCAGACTTCCACATCGACGACAAGTCAACGCACGCCCGGATCGCAGCATATTTTTCTAAGCAGTGCCATGATCGTCAGGCGTGCGACGACTTTGGACTGCTCAACCTGCCTTTCCATGCCGCGCAAGCGGGAATTCTCGACCGGTTCTTGAACGATGAGATGCTCCTGGTGATGGCCGATCCCGGAGGTCTGTCGGGCACATTGACCAGTGCTAGCAGCTCATCTCAGGATGTTGTCCGAGTCTACAAGAGCGCCATCCACCACCTGCAGGCAGCATCGTTTTCCGAGCGGGCTGCGTATCTTCAAATGCTCGCCCGCCAGCACGGTCTCACAGAGCTTGCCGGCCGGCTCGATCGCCTTCCGTTTGTCCTGCCGTTCTCGGTCTTGTGGACAACCTGGCAATCGAGCGCAATGAGTCGAGTGATCGCGTCCAACGTTGGCGTCAAAGGTGGCACTCTCAATACCGAAGTGGTAGCGGCTGTGGCATCTCACGAAGGCCGCGTCATAGCCGTGACGGGATGTGAGGATGGGCGAGTACGAGTCTGGGATGTGGCGACGGGAAAACCGTTGGGCGCACCGTTGGGCGGCCATCCCCGTCCAATTGTGGCCCTGGCGGTCGGAGAGTTGGACCATCGGACGGTGATCGTGTCCAGCGGCTTGGAAGGCGACATGCAGGTCTGGGACCTGGCGCTAGCCCGGCGGATTGCGGGGCCGATTCGCAGCAGGACTTACGGCGGGGCGCCGGCACACTCCCTTGCGCTGAGCACGCTCGAGGGTGTTCCCGTGATCGTTTCGGGCGGGTCGCACGGCAACGTCGAGGTCTGGGAACTTGCCACTGGTAAGCCCGTGGCAAGGCCGATGGTCGGCTTCGGCGGCGTGGTGCATTGGGTGGCGCTGATGGAGCGCGACCGCCATCCGACAATCCTCGCTCTCCACAACGACCGCGGGTTGCGCACCTGGGACGTCGCCAGCGGACTATCGATCGGCGAAGCCATTGCCAGCGAGTGTCCCAGCTTCTCTCGGATCCGATCCTTGGCGCTGGTGACGCAGGAACGATCTGTGTTCGTGGTTGCCGGCGGTGGCGACGGCAACATCCGCGTGTGGGACACAAGAACCGGCAAACCGGCAGCGCCGCCTCTGCCCGCACATCCGCAAGCAATCTCAAACGTCGCTGGTGCCGACCTGGATGGACACCCCGTGATCGTCTCGGGCGATCTCGAAGGAAGCATTCGGGTTTGGGACTTCGCGACACGCCGCTTGCTCGGCGAATCGGTCCGCCAGCACGACGGCAGCGTGACTTTCCTGGCCGAAGTCACCCTGGAGGGACGACCGACCATCGTCTCCGGAGGCGGTGACGGCAAGCTGCGCACTTCGGAGGCAAGCGACTACGATTCGACCGCGCCGGGCCCGCCACGCACGGACAGCGTACGATCGCTGGCGCTTAGTGAACGCGACGGGCGTCCAGTTGTGGTCACGGGCAGCTCCGACGGCGTTCTCCAGCTTTGGGACCTCGCCACAGGCCGACCGGCGGGTGAGTCCTTGCACGCTCATGTAAGTTCGGTCGGCCGCGTGATTACAGTAGGACTGGATCATCCCGGGTTAATCGTGTCTGTAGCGGACGATCCCACTGTGGACGCGCACGATTGGGAATCACACAAGCGGACTGGCAATCGGCTGTACGGCATTGAAGCCAATTGTGTGCGGAAACTGGGCGTTGGAGACACCTTCGAATCCAGTGACGGCAGAGTATGGACTTGTGGATCCGACGGGGGCTTGTACGTGTCGGAGAAGGCGCCGGAGCGGATGCCTCAAACTCCCCGCCAAAGGGTAGGCTCGAGTTCCGGACTGGGCCGTGTCGTACGGGCCTGGAGCCTTTCAACAGGCCGTGCTGTCGGGAAGCCGATTTGTTGCAACGCCATGAGGGTGACCTCGACGGCTGCAACCGTCCTCGACGGGCGGCCGGTTGTACTGACCGCGGAATTCGACCAGCTGATCCGCGTTTGGGATTTATTCACCGGTGAACCGATTGGCAAGCCGCTGAATGCCGAAACGCATGTGAATGCGCTCTGTGCGGCGCAGTGGAACGGCCGCTGGGTGGTGATCAGCGGAGATAACCAAGGCACGGTGCGAGCCTTTGACGTGGCTACCGCAATGCCGGTCATCGCGCCGCTAGGAGGAAGTGGTAGCGTAAGACACTTGGAATGCTGTATCTCCAGCGGACGCCCGATCGTTGGTTGCGTTCGCGGAGACAGCATCGACTTGACGGATCTGACCACAGGTCTGCCCGTAGGCTGTTCGATTCAAACACCGGACTTTGTGACGTTGCTCTCCATCGGAGAGCTGGACAGCCGCCTGACTCTGATCACCTCGGATCTCGGACACAGAGACGGCCTAAGAGTCTGGGACTCAGAAGGAAGGCTGGTCCGCGACATCCGGGTGGATGGATCCGTTTATGCCGTCATGCTGATGCCTGGCTCGCGGGTTGCCGTTGGCTCGTCCAAAGGCCTGATGATGGTTCAGTGGAATCCGGCGGGTCAGACGGGCGGGCGGCTCTGAAACTTTGTTACTGTCCCGTAATCGCTTGTCGAATCAGTGTTCAGGCGATCTGCCCGTTATACTGTGTGTCCGCGCTTGACCTAGATCAGGGCAAGTTCCATAATGCCAACGTGCGCACTTCTTCCGTCCGAGACGCCACACTGAGTTCCTTTAGTCGCACATCCAAAGGGAGGCAAAAAGTGAAGTACGACCTGGTATTTGAAGGCGGCGGCGCCAAGGGTATGGTCTTCGTTGGAGCGTGTGAAGAGTTCCTGGCGCGCGGGCATGAAGCGGGCCGCCTGCTGGGCACATCCGCCGGCGCCATTACCGCGGCGATGCTCGCCGCCGGCTATTCGCCGCGCGAACTGCTGAACTTATTAACGGAAAAGGGGCCCGACAATAAGTCTGTGTTCGCGGGCTTCATGGGGCCCCCGGCGCCGTTCACTGACGAGGAACTGCGAACGGGCGCGTTACACCGATTGCTTGAGGGCATCGACTTCACATTTGTGCCGAAAGTGGTCCAGGATGCCGCCCGTGATATGTTGCCGAAGAGCCTGGCGAGCGGCGGGCAGTCCCGTCACCTCGTCTCGCTGCTGGAACGCGGAGGCTGGTTCAGCGCGGACCGCTTCATCTCGTGGCTGAGCGACAAGCTGGATTCAGGCCGTTACCGGGAAGCGGCGCGCAATTTCAGCCGAATGACTCTTCAGCAGTTCTACGACGCCACCGCGACCGAGCTGTCGGTAGTGGCTTCGGATGTGACTGATGGCAGGATGCTGGTGCTCAATCACCGTACCTCTCCCGCTTGTCCGCTGGTGTGGGCGGTGCGGATGTCGATGAGTATTCCGCTGGTTTGGAACGAGGTGATCTGGCAGTCCGCCTGGGGCGCCTATCTCAGCCGCGACATCAATGGGCACGCCATCGTTGACGGCGGCCTGCTTTCAAACTTCCCGATAGAACTGTTCCTCTCGGACGCACCCCATGTGACGAAACTGATGGGGCCAAAGGGGGACAATCCCGTGCTCGGACTGCTGATTGACGAGACGCTGCCGGTGGCCAAAGGCTTGTTCGTGAAAGTGAACCTCACCCTCGATGACCTCCCGACGCTGCAGAGGCTGAAACGGCTCGCGAATGCCGCCACCAGCGCCCACGACAAAATGGTGATGGACGAGTACAGCCAACTGGTAGTTCACTTGCCGGCCGCCGGGTATGGAACCGTGGAATTCGACATGACTGACGAGCGCCGTTGCGCACTGGTGAACGCCGGGCGCGAGGCTATGGCAAGTTACTTCGACACACCGGCGGGCCTTGTTCTGCCCGGTGAGACCAAGGCCACGACGTGCGATTCAGTCCTCAGCCGGACGGACCGCATCGCGGCAAGGATTCTTAGCTGACGCGAGCAGAAACCAGAATCGAGGCTGACCTATGTCTGAGAGAACCAAATGGACCGTGCTGACCTACATCGCTGCACATAATAATCTGGCGTATTTCGGCAAGCAAAGTCTCTTCGAGATCCTGGGCGTGGGCAGCGATGCCGGCGTCACCCACGGCGTGCTCTACGATTACCCCGGCGGTGCGGCGCGATACATCATGGGCAGCCCGGGTAAAGTGCAGTTTCAGGAACAACTGGGATCCTTCGATTCCGGCGACCCGGATGTCCTGATCGAGACCGCAAAATGGCTCTTCGCGCGCCGCCCGGCCCAGCGCTATGGGTTGGTATTATGGAGCCACGGAACCGGCTGGGAACCATCCGAAATCGAGAACGTCACCCGCGAGGCGCGCCCTGAGGCGCGATCGGATGGAAGGGAGGCCGCCGAACGTGCGCTGGCGCCGGGCGCCAGGGTGCTTTTCCGCTCCACTCTGCGCTCGCTGCTGAAACCGGACCAGCCGGCCGAGCGCGCCATTCTGTTTGACGACGGAACCGGCCACTCGCTCGACACGCTCGAACTGGCGCGCGTGGCGGGTGCGATCGCCGCGGCCGTAGGGCAGCCAATCGATCTGCTCGGCATGGATGCCTGCCTGATGGCCAATCTCGAGGTCGCTTATGAGCTACGCGGAAAAGTGCGCTATCTGGCGGCGTCCGAGGAATTGGTTCCCGCCCACAGTTGGCCGTACACCGGCATTTTCGGAGGACTTCGCACCAATCCCGAGATGTCCGGGGCCGATCTTGCACGGCTGGTGGTCGAGCAGTACGTGACTTATTACAAGGAGCATCCGCCGGGCGGTGGCGACGTGACCAAGATCGCTCTCGATCTGTCCCAAGGGGCGGAACTTGCAGGCGCGACGGCGCGCCTGGTGGCAGCGCTGTGCGCCGAGATGGACTTGACGGCTAACGCGTTGTGGGAAGCGCAGCGGCAGACGCAAGACCGCGAAAGCCGCAGCGGCGCGCGATATCCGAACAAGTTCCAGTATCACCTCTGGGACCTCCGGACGATCGCAGCGGGGCTGGCGGCCTCGACTCAGTCGCCGGAAGCGGTTAAGAACGCAGCCGCTGCAGCGGTCGTGGCTCTTGAGCCAGGCAAGGCAGCGGTGCTCTCCGAGGGACACGATGGGGCGTGGTTTGGAGGCATCGGCGGCGTTACGGTCTACCTGATGCCGCCTGGACTGCAACGCATCTCGCCCGTGTATAGCCAGGTGGCCTTCGCGCGGGACACGAAGTGGAACGAGATGCTGGCGGCTTACCACCAACGACTTTCGGGAGTGTAGTCTAGTCTGAAGAGGCAGGAAGACCATGCAATACAAAGACATGACGCTGGAGGTGTCGGAGTTCAACACGCGCGTCGAAATCAGCCAGCGCTTCGGCTCCTTTCGTGTGCGGGTTCTTGAATCGCCGGCCGGGGAGATGGCCCCGGATGAGGCTGTCCAGGTGGACTGGGATGACAAAACCCTCCAGTCGGCGCTGACATCGCTCGACGGCCGCTCGCTGGAGGTTTCCGGTCTGATGGATCTCGGCCGAACGCTGGCCGCTCTGTTGCTCCCGCCGGTCGCTCCTCACGGCGCCCGGCCGGTGCGTGAGTTCTTGAAGCTGAGTTTGACAGCGATCGGGCCGGATGCCGGCCTTCGCTTACGTCTCCGGGTTCCCCGAGACTTGGCCGTGATTCCCTGGGAATATGCCTACATCGAGCAGGAAGGCGGCGGCGGTATGGATGGGTTCCTGGCGCTCGATCCCCAAATTGCGATCGTGCGCCACGAAGTATTGCCGGCCGCCAGGGGCGAGACGAGTCTCACGGGCGATGTCAAGGTGGTCGCCGCTTTCGCCTCCGCTGAGGGTTTGCAAGAACTGAACCTCGATCACGAGATGAAGCTGTTGAGCGAAGCGCTCGGCGGCGTCGAAGGACTTGACGTTCAGCGCTGCGAGGATGCCACCCTCTCCACTTTGCAGCCATTGCTTCCCGGCGCCGGGGTCTTCCACTTCGCCGGCCACGGCGATTTCACCCGCAAGATGGGCGCACGGCCGGGAACCTACACCGGAACGGATCGCTCGCTTTCGCTGACGAGCGCGTCGGCGCCGAGCAGATGGGCATCAACCTGCGGGGACACGGGGTCAGACTGGCTGTGCTGGCGGGCTGTTCCACCGGCCGGCGCGACAGTGTGAGCGTGTGGAGCGGCATCGCGCCGGCCCTGCTGAAGGAGCGGATCCCGGCGGTGGTCGCCAACCAGTACGGGATTCAGGATCGGTGTGCCATTGCGTTCACCCGCGCCTTCTACCAGGCACTGGCGGGCGGCCTGCCGATCGAGCGCGCCGTTGCTGCCGGCCGGATCGCCATCTACAACACCGACAACCACGGCCGCGACTGGGGCGTTCCGGTCCTCTATCTGCGCACGGGAGATGGGCGCCTGTTCGAAGGCGCCGCCGACGCCGAGGCGCGCGAACGTTCGAAGCAGGCTGCCGAAGCCGATATCCGGGTACGGGTCTCAACGGTGCAAGCCGGCGGCATCTTGACCGGGCTGGATGCCGTGAAGATGCTAGAAGGGAAAGTCGTAGTGAATATCAGTGTGGGCGGCGCGGTTCTGGGAGTCGTGACCGCTGCGAAGGTGCGACATTTGTCAGGGGGGCAGCTTGTGGCCCAGGTGGACGCGAACGAGGTGGGAGAGGGCGGCGAACTGATTGGCGCTAAGATTGGGACCATTGGCGGCTCTGGCCGCCGCCGCACCAAGCCGGCGGGAGCCGGTCGGTCGGCCGGCTCGAATCGCCCGAAATCCGAGCCGCCGCCACAGGCCACCATGGACACCCGGTCGGAGTCGGCCAAGTCTCGGGCGGGCAGGTGATCGGCACGGAAAACGTGAATATCCACTGCCGCCTGTTCCAAGGTCAACACCTTTGGGGCCCGGCGGGGCTTGGGAGTTACTGATTCGGTGGTGGTGGCTTCGGGCGAGACCATATGCTTCTGCTTCCTCCGCCGTATTGTTAGTATAGGGATTCTCCAAATCGATTCTGATCTGCCAAGCAGGGGCAGTGAGAAGCGCTCTCAGCCTGGAGTTTGGCGCGCAAGAACTGCCCAGAGGGCGCTGGGAGACAGGGGTCGACCGGATATCTGTTCTGACTGACTGTTACAACCACAGATTGCCCTGCCCAGGTACTCAGCGGCAAATCGTAATGGCCGACAGTGCAGGATCGCTGTCGGCCTAGCCAACGGCAGCCGGACTTTGGGCGCCCCGCTGACGCCTTAGCCGCGTGCTTCCGAGGCTCGCTAGCCTCGATTTCCACGCGAG
>PMTT01000342.1 GCA_003167275.1 Bryobacterales bacterium
CAGCCCGACGAACGCGTCCGCCAAAACGAACGCGGATGAACGCCGCTGAACCAAACACCTTTTCTTCTTGGTGTTATCCGTGTTCATCCGTGTTCATCCGTGGCTAAGTTCTTTCTTGCCTTTAGTCCGAGTACCAGCGCAGCCCGACGAACGCCCCGGCCATCGTGTTTCTCACGTACAGATCGGCCTGCGTGGAGGTCTTGAAGTAAAAGGCCTTGGCGCCCACCTTGAACTCGAAATGGCCCACCCGCAGGTTGGCCGATGCGTCGGCATCCCAGGTAGTGGTGTGGTGGGGAATGGCGAACCCCGTCGCATTGGCTTCCAGGCGGAAATGGCGCGTCACGTACTTGGCGACACCCAGGCCGAGAGAGGGCAAAATGAAAGACTTGGAACCTTCTCCCGCATAGCTCAGCGCATTGCCGTTGACGTCCACCAGTGGCGCGCCGGTGCTATCCACCAGAGGCAATAACGGCAGATCGAAGGCCGTCCGGATGGTAGTGTATTGAATCTGGTAAATGGTCTTCAGACGGAATCGGCGGCTCTCCACGGGATAGGGCCACGTCAGGTAGTCGAAGGAGAGCTTGAAGTTCTGCAGCCGGTAATTGGTGGAGACCAGGTTCCCCGCGGTGTAAAGCTGGCTCCACAGCTCGAGATCCGTGGCGTTCGTGACATTACCGGCCGCCCGCGACTCGAAATACGAGAAGCGGATGGCATTGTGCAGCCCCACCGCAATCCCGAGATCGATCCCCTCCGTGACGTTCGGCTTTCCCTGCATCTTAATCAAAGAAGCTTGGGTGTACGCCGCCCCGTGGCCCTTATCGACGATGGGCGTCTCGTTCGGGAACCACCCGCTCACACTGATCCAGTATCCCGTCTCCCCAGGCTGGCGGATATCCGGAACCTTTTGTATCGGCGGCGGAGGTTGACGCAGCCCTATCCGCGGTTGTGGCGCCAACGGCGCCTGCTCGGGCGGATTGGTGGCAGGCGGGGTCTGCTGGGGAGTCGCCGGCGTTTGCCCGGCCGCGGGAGCGCCCGGCGCAGTGGTGGGCGGCTGGGTCTGGTCCGTGTTCTGCGGCGACTGATCGACCGTCGGATCGCTGGGCGGCGTGGCGGGCGGCTGCACCTGAGCCCCGCCCACTGAGACCAAGGAAAATAAGAGCAAAGAAAGACACCAGAACACGCTTAAAGAAATCTTCACGTACGCCTCATCGAATTCAGATTGGCCAGAGCCAGTAGTAGCGGGGAAAGAGGGCCTGTGAGCCCACCTGCCGGGTTCCACTCTTTCTATTCTGCCTCAACGGAGTGTGCCGGTGCACCCGTAAGTTGCGAATTTCATTGTGGTTGTTTGGGCACAGGTGTGCGTGGCACGGGCATTCTTGCCTGTGTTGCTTTTTGCCCCAACCCCCATTTCTGCTGCCGCCGATATCCCGGACAGACGACATAAGCCACTCCTCTTGCAAATCCGTAACCTTTTTCCCCTTCGTCAGTATTTCATTACGTAAACGGAGGCAAGTGGGCGACGAACAGATCATGCAGGAAGTCCGGGCCGGCAACGTCGGAAAGCTCGAACTGCTCTTCGACCGCCATCATCGGCCGCTGTTCCGCTACTTTTTGCACCTCACCGGCAACCGCGCGCTGAGCGAGGACCTGGTGCAGGAAGTCTTCTTTCGAATTTTGAAGTACCGCCACACGTATCAGGCGGACACCACATTTCGCGCCTGGTTGTACCAGATCGGGCGCAACGCCTGCCTGGATCAGGTGGGCAAGCGGAAAGGCGAAGTCGCCATGCCCGAGGATGCCGTCGATTTCAGCAGCTCCGATACGCTGCCCGACCGCCAGTTTCAGAACAAGCAGGAAACTGCGCTCCTGCATCGGGCCCTGGCGGCCATGCCGCGCGAGAAGCGCGAGGTGCTGGTGATGAGCCGGTTTCTGGATTTGAAGTATGACGAGATCGCCGCCATCTTGAAGTGCGAGGTGGGGACGGTCAAAGTGCGGGTCTACCGCGCACTCCGCGAGTTGGGCGACCGTTTCTTTGCGCTCGGTGGAGAGCGAGCATCATGATTTGCGATCGAATGCGTGAACAGATTCCGGAGTGCCTGGCGGGCCGCTTGGACGCCACCACCCGAGAGAAGTTAATCGACCACCTGGATACCTGCTCGGCCTGCCGCGCCGAAATGGCCGAACTGGGGGTGGTGTGGAGAGGTTTCGAATCCATGTCCGAACCCGAGCCGAGCCCTGCTGTCCGCACCCGTTTCCTGGAGACCCTCAACGCTTACCAGGAGGGATACCACGAAGCGCAACGCAGGCAGGCTTATGCCGTTCCCCAGAAGAGCTGGTGGACGGGTCTGTGGGCGCGGCCGGCCTGGCAGGCCGCCTTTTCCGCGGCCTTGCTGCTGGCGGGTGGGATGGCGGGCCGTTATGTAGTCGGCGAGCGCGCCGCGCGCAATCCCGAGATGGCCCAATTGCAGGCACAGGTGGAAAATCTGCGCCAACTGGTGACCCTCTCCCTGTTACAGGAGCAGTCGCCCAGTTCCCGGCTTCGGGGCGTAACCTACAGCTACCAGGTGACCGAGGCCGATCCGCAGGTGGAGCAGGAGTTGCTTCACACCGTGAATCACGATTCCAACGTAAATGTGCGGCTATCCGCCGTCGAAGCCATCGCCTCCAAGTTCGCCAAGAATCCGCAGGTCCGCCGGGCCTTGGTGGACTCCATCCCGGTACAGGATTCGGCCCTGGTGCAAATGGCATTAATCGATCTGCTGGCGCAATTGAACGACAAGGAAGCCATCCCCGCGCTTCGCAAGCTGGTGCAGGAAAAGGATACCGACGAAGAGGTCCGGCAGCGCGCCGCCTCCGCCCTACAGAAACTGGAGACAACAAAATGAGAAGGATATTGAGCTTCGCGGTTGCATTGCTCCCCCTCGCAGCAGTCGCCCAACACCGCGGCGACCGCGACTGGCGCGTTCACGACGACGAATCAATCAATCGCTCCTTCGACGTTTCCGGAGGCTCGGGCCCCCAGAAGCTCTTGGTGGACAATGTCAGCGGCTACGTCCACGTCACCGGCTACGCCGGCAAGGAAGTACAAGTCAAGGTGCAGAAACACATCGGCGCCGACTCCAACGAGGCCGTCCAGGAGGCCAAGCGCGACGTGAAGCTCGATATGTCGCAGCAAGGCAACTTCGTCCGCCTGTACGTGGACGGCCCGTTCCGTGGCAATAACGGTGTCAACTACCGCGGCGACGACTATTACGGCTACCGCGTGATCTTCGACTACGATATCCAGGTCCCCTTCGCCACCGAGCTGGTCCTGAAAACCGTCAACTCCGGCGAAATCGAAGTCCGCAAGACCACGGGCGATTTTGAAATCAACGGTGTCAACGGCGGCATCGATATGGAAGAGGTTTCTGGCTCCGGCACGGTCCGGACCGTGAATGGTCCCGTGAAGGTCGCCTTCACCCGAAACCCGTCGAAAAACACGGACTTCCGCAGTGTGAATGGCAAGTTGGACATCTACTTCCAACCGGTGCTGGACGCGGATCTCAACTTCCATACCGTCAACGGCGGCGTCTACACCGATTTCGACATCACCACTCGCCCAACGAAGGTCAGCGGCGACAACGTCAACGGAAAGTTTGTGTACCGGTCCGACCGTCGCAGCATGGAGGCCCGGTCAGGAAAAGGCGGCCCGGAACTGACCTTTAACTCAGTCAACGGCGCCATCCGGCTGCATTCCAAAGCTCTGTAGGACAGGCTTCCCAGTCTGTTCAGCTCGATTTGAAAAAGGAAACTACGATGAAACGATCTTTGGCCCTGATGGGCCTGACACTAGCCGTCTGCGCGCTGGCGTGCGCCCAGGACAGCACGGGCGACCGAGTAGTGGTGCCTGCGCGGAATACCACACACCCGCGGGTGGTGAACGCCCGCTTGACCCACGGGACCATTACCGTCAAAGCTTACAATGGCAAAGAAGTCATTGTCGAAGTGGTCCACTCCAACTCCACCTCCCGGCGCAACACCGACCGCTCCGTGGATGGCATGCACCGCATTGACCTGCCTGTGCGGGGCCTCGTGGTGGAGGAAGAAGACAACGTGATCCAGGTCCGGACCAGCTCGTCGGAACCTCACAGCCTGCTGATTACCGTTCCGGCCGACACCTCGCTGCATCTCTCCTCTACGAATGGGAGCCTCTCCGCGGAAGGTATCCACGGCGAGATCGAGGCCAGCAGCACCAATGGAGAGATCCACTTGACCGGCATCTCGGGAACCGTGGTGGCGGACACCACCAACGGCTCGATCACCGTAACCATGGATCGCGTCGACCCCGGAAAGCCGATCGCCTTCAGCACGACCAACGGCAGCGTGGACGTCACCCTTCCGGCCGATTTGAAGGCCAATCTGAAGCTCCGTTCGTTCCACGGCGAGATTTGGAGCGATTTCGATATGAAGCTCACAGGCGGCCAGCCCACCACCACCAACGGCGGCTCCAACGGCCGTTACCGCGTAGAATTCGACCGCACCATCTACGCCACCATCAACGGCGGCGGCACCGAAGCCAGCTTCCGCTCCTTCAACGGCAAAGTCCTGATCCGCAAAAAGTAACCAAGTATCGTACGGTATGCTTTAGCTTGCCCACCGCAGAGCCAAAAACCGTCCCGCTTCCGGCCCAGGCCGCAACCCCTGTACTTTCATTCGCTTACGTAGGGCAAGTCCGCGACCTGCCCCTCGTTGCGTGTTGGTTGCCGTCCACGTCGGTCACCGATTTTCAAAATATTCTGAAATGCCAGCAAATAAATGACTTAGCAAGTAATTCACACCCTCGCCACCCCTGTTTTTTTTGGCCGCTGGATTACCATAGGATGTTGTAGGGTTTGATTTTGAGCGGCGGAAAGAGCCGGCCGCTTCGATCGAAGCGGCCATTTTTCGATAAGTCCTTTATTTCCGTCAAAAAATCCTGATTTTCCGCTTCGATCGAAGCGGTGGGGCAGCCAATCCTGGCNNAAAGCCCTTACCGCCAATAGCCGCGATGGAAGCGATATGCGCGCCCTTCCTGCCGCCACTCCGGAGCCACCCACACCGCACGAGGCCGGGGAGGACGCTGCCAGCGGCCTTCCACCCAAGCGTAATTGCCACCGCGCCAATCCCAATATCCCGAAGTCCACAGGTAACCCGGACCCGGCGCTACACCAACCACCGCATACCTCGGGGCAGGCGGACCATATCGCACATAATAGGCGCCTCCCGCAGGTGCGCACGCGCTCAACATCGTGCCGAATATTACGAAAACGCCAGCCAAAATCCTCTGTTTCATAGCCTTGGTACCTCTTCCTATCCGATTGAACGCAGGCCGTTAAAGCCACGTTGCGCACCTGAATTGAAGTTAATGTTAGGAACATTTCATCTGTAGGGTATGCTTTAGCTTGCCCAGCCAGCTTTTGTCTCCGCTCCACCCCCCCTTGACCCCAGTCCAGGAATCCAGCAAAGTAAGTCAGTA
>PMTT01000602.1:0-2436 GCA_003167275.1 Bryobacterales bacterium
CGGCAGGCACGAGTGCCGGCACGGTGCCCGCGCCACGTTATCCCTTGTCTGGGTTTGGCACCATCAGGTCGCGGATCACGGCGTTCAATTCGGCGCCGGCCGCCAGGAATTGTCGCAAGGTTCGACGCGTGGCTCCAAACGTGTCGAACTCTTCGAGAGATATGCCGTTTTCGGACCAGGCGCGGCCGAAATCGGGGAATTTGTTGGTCAGTTCCCGGATGATCCTGGGATGTACCGGATCGTCCATCCGCGGAATGGGCTCGACATCGCTCGCGTTATAACGAAGCTGCCATGCGTAAGGCGGCGAAATCACCACGTCTCCGCCGATGAATTCGCTCCAGTGCATATGGTTGCGGAACGCGGCGGAAAGCAGGCGCGACCGGTAACCGCGCTCCCGGAAGATGCGATACGCCTTCTTGAACACCGCCACGCCGGCCCACTCCAGATAGCCTGGATCGACGCAAAGGGCCTCTTTCTCCAGCAGCACCTTCAGCCAGTCGTCCAGCCGGCCTACCATGATTGTGCAGACCGGGCCCATGGAGCGGATATCCAGGCCCGCTTTCTCCCGGCGCGCCAGGCCGCGCTCGATGGCTTCGGCCGAAGCGATCGCCTGGGGCACGGTGAAGGAGACCGTCGAGTTGATGCTGATGCCGCGCCAGGTAGCCTCTTCCATGGCCTCGATTCCCGCCTGCGTCGCCGGAATCTTCACGATCATGTTGGGCGCAAGCTGGTTGAAATGCACAGCCTGCTCCACGATCGCCTGCGGGTCGCGGTAGAATCGCGGATCGGTCTGTATGGAAAGGCGGCCGTTACGGCCTCCCTGGGCATCGAAGACCGGCCTCAGAAGCCCGGCGCCTTTGACCGACATCTCTTCCACTACCTTCCAGCCGATCTGGTCCTCGGTGGCGGTGGGCATTTCCCGAAACAGTTCCTCGATACGGCTGCGCCACAGCGGCATCTGCCTCTTCAGAATGGAAACAGCGATTACGGGGTTACAGGTGGCTCCCACGGCGCCATGCTCCAAGGAATAGGCCAATTCGTCGAGGGCTGCGGAATCGTTCCACAGGCACGTGGGAGTGGTCTCGGTCATTTGGAGGAGGGGGCTCTTGCGGGCACTCAAAGTGGATGCCATAAACTCTCCAAAAGCTCAGTATGAATACGTGTGCAATCCGATCGTATCCCTACTAAACCAGTGTCGTCAAGCAGTAAAAACAGATCTGAGATTCTGCCTTTACATGCCGGGCGGGTGAGTCTACAATACCTATTACACACGTGTTCACGAGGAAAGGCCGGACCTCCAGGTAGCCAGCCTTGGCCATCTGGCTCCGTTCCGGACCTTGCGGCACGCGTGCTGTTCGGAGCAGTCCGGTGGCATGTTCAAGGAGGCACGCACATGCAGCTACTGGTTCGGCCGTCAAGCTCCAGCCGCCCGGAGAGTTACGGTTTCGATTTCCTCAGTTTCCGGACCCAGCGGTTGACCGCCCAGGACCGCGTGGAGGAAGATACCGCGGACCGCGAGTTGGGCATCGTGCTACTCGGCGGCAAATGCTCCGTGGAATCGTCGCGCGGTGCGTGGACCAACATCGGCCGGCGCCCCCATGTATTCGCGGGCATGCCCTACGCGCTCTATCTGCCGATCTCCACGCGCTTCTCCATCACCACGGAGACGGAATGCGACCTCGCATTTTGCTACTGTCGCGCCGAGCAGTATTTCCCACCGCGGCCGGTGACGCCCGCCGATGTGGACGTAGAGATCCGCGGCGCCGGCAACGCTACCCGCCAGATCAACGGCATCTTCAAGCCGGACTTCCCCGCCCACCGGCTGATCGTGGTGGAGGTCTACACGCCCAGCGGCAACTGGTCGAGTTACCCTCCGCACAAGCACGATGTCCACAATCCCCCGGGCGAGGTCGATCTCGAAGAGATCTACTACTACCGGATCGACCGGCCGGAAGGGTTCGCGATTCAAAAAGTCTACACGCAGGACCGGCGTCTGGATGAGACCATCACGGTCCGCGACCGCGAGATGGTGTTGATTCCGGAGGGCTACCATCCGGTGGTGGCGGCGCATGGATACAACGCTTACTACCTGAATGCACTGGGCGGTTCGGCACGGTCGCTGGCGGCCTCCGACGACCCGCAATACGAATGGGTGCGGCACGCCTGGCGCGACAAGGATCCCCGGGTGCCGCTGGTCTCGATGGACATGGAAAGGTGAGAAAAAGATGGCTACACATCATGTGACACATCATGTGACACGTCATGCGACACGTCATGTCACTATGGCCCAGGCACTGGTGGGCTTCCTCAAGAACCAGTATGTAGAGCGCGACGGCACGGAGAACCGGTTCTTCGAAGGCGTTTGGGGGATCTTCGGGCACGGCATGATCGCCGGGTTGGGGCAGGCGCTTCAGCAGAATCCCGATTTCCCGTACT
>PMTT01000602.1:2516-8482 GCA_003167275.1 Bryobacterales bacterium
CGCTATTGGGACCGCATCTACCGGCCGGATCAACTGATCTGTTCGCTGCCGGAAGCCATGCGCGTCCTCACCTCACCAGCGCAGACTGGCGCCGTGACCCTCTGCTTGCCGCAGGATGTGCAGGCTGAGGCCTTCGACTATCCCGAAGAGATGTTCCAGAAGCGCGTTTGGCACATAGCGCGGCCGGAGCCGGAGGGCGTCCTGCTGGCGCAGGCGGCGGAGTGGATCCGGGCGGCGAGCCACCCGCTGATTGTGGCGGGCGGCGGCGTGATCTATAGCGAGGCCACGGAGGCGCTGGCTCGGATGGCCGCGGAGACCGGTATTCCGGTCGGAGAAACCCAGGCCGGCAAGGGCTCCCTGCCGTTCGACCATCCGCAGAACCTGGGCGCCATCGGTGTGACCGGAACGCCGGGAGCGAATCTGGCGGCCCGCGAGGCCGATGTCGTCCTCACCATCGGCACGCGCCTGAGCGATTTCACCACTGCCTCGAAGACCGCCTTCCAGAATCCGCAGGTCCGCTTCATCAGCATCAACGTCGCCGAATTCGACGCNNGGGCTATCGCGTCTCCCCGCGGTATGCGCACTCCATCGCGGAGTGGAAAGCACGATGGGAAGAGGAAACGGACCGGATTTTCGGCCTGCGCCACGGCCCGCCCATCAGCCAGGGAGAAGTGATCGGCGCCGTGAGCCGCGCCGCACGCCCCCAGGATGTGGTGCTCAACGCGGCCGGCAGCCTGCCCGGGGATCTGCACAAGCTGTGGCGCACCGCGCGCCCCGGCGGCTATCACATGGAGTACGGCAACTCCTGCATGGGGTATGAGATCGCCGGCGGCCTGGGCGTGAAAATGGCCGATCCTTCGCGCGACGTCTACGTCATGGTCGGCGACGGCTCGTACCTGATGATGTCGTCCGAGATAGTCACCTCGATCCAGGAAGGCTACAAGCTCAACATCCTGATCCTCGACAATCACGGCTTCAGCAGCATCGGCGGGTTGTCGCGCGCGGTGGGTTCCCACGGCTTCGGAACCGACTATCGGTACCGCACGGCAAAGAGCAGACAACTGGATGGCGACTATCTACCCGTGGACTTCGTGAAACTGGCAGCCGGTTTAGGGGCCGTGGCCGTTCGCGCCACTACCAGGGAAGAAGTGGAACAGGCGCTGGAAGCCATGCGAGGCCACGACCGCACCAGCGTGGTGGTGGTGGAAGTGGATAAAGAGATGCGCGTGCCTGGGTACGAATCGTGGTGGGATGTGCCGATTTCCGAGGTCGCGGAGATGGAGAGCATCCGCCAGGCGCGGGCCCAATACGAGGTGGAGGTCCAAAAAGAGAGACGTCACGAGATCCAGGCGCCGGCCGGGTGCGTGGAGTCCAAGGCTGTGTGAAAGGAGCGCGATGCCCATCAGAATTGCTACTGCCCCGGTGAGCTGGGGCATCATGGAAGTGGAAGGCTGGGCCAGACAGCAGACCTATGAAGCGGTTCTCGACGAAATGGTCCAGGCCGGGTATACAGGCACGGAACTCGGGCCCTACGGCTTCCTGCCCACCGATTCCCAAGAGCTGAAGCGGGAACTCGAAAAGCGGAACCTTACGCTGATTGGAGCGTTTGTTCCGCTGCCTCTCGCCCATCCGGAGCGGCACCCCGAAGGCATGCGGTGCGCGCTGGAAACTGCCCGCCTGCTGGCGGCGAATGGCGCGCCTTACATCGTGCTGGCGGATGAAATGAACGAACGCCGCATGGCCATCGCGGGCAGCGCGGGCTTCGACGATGGGCTCACGGATGCCCAGTGGGAGGGCGCCCGGAAGCTGATCTCGAGTATTGCCAAGACTGCCCAGGAACTCGGCGTCCGTAGCGTGTTCCATCATCACTGCGGCACCTTCGTCGAAACGCCGGCCGAAGTGGGGCGCCTATTGGGGCTGACCGACCCGAATCTGCTGGGAATTTGCCTCGATACCGGCCACTACTTCTATGGCGGCGGGGACCCGGTGGAGTTCGCCCGTACTCAGGCGGAGCGGATCTGGCACCTCCACCTGAAGGACATTCGCGCCGACGTGCTGGAGAAAGTGCGGCGCGAGAGAATCGGCTATCTCGATGCCGTGCGGAGCGGAGTGTTCTGCGAACTCGGCCAAGGTAACGTGAGCCTCGCAGGCGTGATCCACGAACTCGCTCAAGCCGGGTTTGACGGGTGGGCAGTGTTTGAACAGGACATAGACCCGACCGTAGCGGGCGCCAATCCGCTGGCCAGCGCGACGCGAAGCCGGGAGTACCTGCGGCGCGTCGCGGGTGTCTGAGGCCCCACCTAACAACGACGGCGGTCGAGAAGGAGCCGTCTCACAGACTGACTCGTGTCCATATCGAGCGCCTCCTGCGCCACGCCTTCTGCTTCCCGTGTGCTCCAACCCGAGATGGTCCGCTTGAGTTCGGGGATCAACGGCGCGCTCACGCTGAATTCTTCCAGGCCCAGGCCCAGCAGGAGCGGCGCCGCCACAGGATCGGCAGCCATTTCGCCACAGAGCGTCACGCCGATTCCTGCGCTGCGGCCAGCCTCGATGGTCTGCCGGATCATCCGCAAGACGGCGGGCTGAAAAGGATCCGCGATCGGCGCCACGCGGGCGTTCGTGCGGTCGGCGGCCATCACGTACTGGATCAGATCGTTACTGCCGATGCTGAAGAAGCTCGCTTCGCGCGCCAACCGATCGGCGATGGCCACCGCCGCGGGCACTTCGATCATGACGCCGATCCTGATGTTCTTCCGGAGGGGTAAGCCTTCGCGTTCCAGCTCAGCCTCTACTTCACCGACCAGCGCTTTGGTGGCGCGCAACTCGTCCACGGATGCGATCATCGGCAACAGGATCTCGACCGGGTGTTCGGCGCCGGCCCGAAGGATGGCGCGCAGTTGTGTCCGGAACAAATCGCGGCGGCCCAACAGGACGCGGATGCCTCGCCAGCCGAGGAATGGGTTGGCTTCCTCGCCGATCTCCACGTAGGGCAGGCTCTTGTCGCCGCCAATGTCGAGCGCTCGCACCGTCAGCGTGCGGCCTTCCAGCGACTCCGCGATGGCGCGATAGGCGGCCAGTTGTTCCTCTTCGCCCGGTGCGTCCGTGCGGCCGAGGAACAGAAACTCCGTGCGCAATACTCCGACACCCTCGGCGCCACAGGCCACAGCTTCCGCCGCTTCGGCAACACTGCTGATATTGGCGAGCACCCGGATCGGGCGCCCGTCGCGTGTCGCCGCCGGTCTGTGACGCTCCACTTCCGCGGCATGGCGAGCGGCCAACCAATCCGCGCGCCGGACTTCGAGCACCTGCACCTGGCCCGCATCCGGTGAAATCCAAACCGTCCCCTGCTCTCCGTCGACAGCCACAATTGTTCCATCGGCAAGTGTCGAGATCCCAGGACCCAATCCCGCTACTACCGGAATTCCCATGGCCCGCGCCAGGATCACGCTGTGTGCGCTGGCGCTGCCCGTCTCCAGGCACAGGCCCAGAACCATCGCCGGATCGAAGTCCCTGACCTCGGAAGGTGTCACATCGTGCGCCGCCAGGATTGCGGGCTCGCGGAGAACTCTCGCGCCGCTCGTGTGGCCTGTGAGCCTTCGCAACACGCGCGCCGCAACATCGGTCACGTCAGCCGCCCGGGCGCGCAGATAAGGGTCGTCGAGGGCGCCAAGACGGTCGCGGAGCCTGGTGGTTTCGGCTTGCCAGGCGGACTCCGCGCCGACCTGATCTTCCACCAGCATGCGCGAGACCCCGGTGAGCAACTCAGGGTCCTCAAGGAAGAGCGACTGCGCATCGAAAATGCCGGCCTCGTCCGGGCCAATGTGGGCTTTGGCCCACTTGTACAGCGCCCGGATCTCCTCCTGCGCGCCATGGACAGCGGACATCAGGCGTTGCCGTTCCGCTTCTGGATTCCCGACGGGCCGGACGGTGATTTCGAATGCGGCCGGACGGAGCTGGACGAGCGGCCCGATGGCGATGCCAGCGGAGGCTGGGATGCCGGAGAGCTGGTGTTGAGGCTGTGGCGCTGGATCCGACGTGGCGCGGACACTAGTGTCTGCCGCGTCGAGACTCGTCTCGACGTTTTTCGGGCTGCCCGCCAGATCTGGGACCGGTGTGGTCTCCCGTTCCGGAATATTCCTGGCGAGTTCCCCCTCGCCACAGCCGGATCCGATGAAATCCGAGAGCGCGGCGAGCGCCTCGTGCGCTTGGGGTCCCTGCGCGCAGATCCGCAACTGATGGCCTTGCCGCGCCCCGAGTGTCAGGACACCGTTGATGCTGTCGCCAGCCGCCGCGCCAGTCCCCCGGGTCACATTGTCGATCGTCACCCGCGCCTGATAGCGCCGCGCCAGGCGAACGAGCTGCGCCGCTGGCCGTGCGTGCAATCCGAGAGGGTTGGGAAGGTTGACCAGCACCTCTTCGGAAGGCCCGCTCTCTTGCGCTGCGCCAAGAGACTGCGGTGGCTCGCCACCTGCGTCCAACTGCGCCACTTTGCCGGCCAGTGCATTTCGTGCCTCAAGAGCGATCTCCGCCAGCCCCGCGCCGGCCGTCGCAAGGCTGGCCGCCGCTACAGCTCCTTCCACCAGCGGAGCGCCGCACAATTGAACGTGCGATTGTCGCGCCTCGTCCAAAAGCTCAAGCGCGGTCCCGGCGCTCAGCACGGCGCTCCCGAGATCCATGAGAACCAGCACTCCGTCGTCGCTGTAGACCGAATCGATGGCTTCGAGCACCCGGAATGCATCGGTGCCGATCGGGTTTTCGGGATCTGCGGTGCCTCCTGCAGCCGCGATCCGGACCCTCCCCTGCGCGACCTGCCGCGCCAATTCGCAGACGCCCTCAGCCAACCTGGCGCTGTGGGAGACGATCACGAGGCCGATCATGAGGGTCCCCCCGCATGCCGGGGCATGCAAGGATTAAGATGTTCGGCCGCACCGTTCCAGGCGCTGGTGGGACAGGCGATTCGGGCATGGTGGGGCGGNNGGGGGTCCGCCCCACCGGGATCGGGCAGCTATCTTGTGTTTTCAAGGGTGTTCCTGGCCCGCCGCGGCGGGCAAAGATCGGTATTCAAGGGTGCCATGTCTCCGCCGCAGCCTTGAGCAGCAGCCAGGCGGAGGTCGCTCCCGGATCCTGGTGGCCAATGCTACGCCCGCCCAGATAGCTGGCCCGGCCCTTGCGTGCCTGCATGGGAATCGTCGCCAGCATCCCCGCATGCGCCGCCGCCGCACCCCCATCGAGGATCGCCGCCACGTTGCCTCCCCCCTCCATGGCTTTCCGCATGGCTTCCAAAGCCGGCAGCAGGGCGTCCATCATGGTCTTGTCGCCTGCTACCGCCTTCCCGCGCTGTTGGACGCCCTCAATGCCCGCCTGGAACAGCGCCAGCAGATCGGCCGCCTCGATCGCGGTTTTNNGTAGCCACACTCTGGAAAACGGCACGGATGTCGGATGGAGCAATCCCCGAGACGACAGCCGCCAATTCCGCCTTTACCGCCGTGAACCCGCGGTCCATGTTGATGCCGTGGTCGGCGTCGCCGATGGCCGAGTCGAGTTCCGTGAGCCACGGTCTGTTCTCGGCGTAGACCTGTTGCACGGCGTCCAGCCACTTCAGCACTTCTTGCTTGCCCACCGCCATTGGCTCAGATCCCCCAACGCAGCCCCGGAGTGAGCACGGGATCGTCCCATAGTGACACCAACTCGTCGTCGGCTTTGAGCAGGGTGATCGAGCAGCCGGCCATTTCCAAGCTGGTGATGTAATTACCCACCAGGCGGCGTGCGACGCGGATTCCCAGCCCTCGTAAGATCCGCTCCAACTCGCCATAAACGAGATACAGCTCCATCAAAGCCGTGCCGCCCATGCCGTTGACCATGGCGATGACGTCGTCGCCACTGCGGAACGGCAGGTCCGCCACGACGGTCCCCGCCATGCGTGCGGTCAGTTCACCGGCAGGCAGCACGCGCATGCGCTCGCGCCC
>PMTT01000169.1:0-170 GCA_003167275.1 Bryobacterales bacterium
CAGGATCTCGACATCAAGGTGGATCTGCTGCTGCCCGCCAGTTCGGCCGGCATGGTGCAGGCCGGACCCTACTTCCGCAGCGCTTCGGTCCCCTCGGGTGGCGGCGTCATTGGCACAACCGGCTATTGGGTGTTCCTGACGAGCCAAGGCGAAGTGCGCGTGCGCAAACT
>PMTT01000169.1:263-1743 GCA_003167275.1 Bryobacterales bacterium
TTGTTGGGCAACAACGCCGGCACGGTGGGCATCGCTTTCGGGGATGAGGATAATCGCGGCAAGTTGGCAGGGCAGCGCGTGAAGAACCTGGTGGTGGCCCAGGCGCAATAGAGGCCCTGTGGCACGGGCATTCTTGCCTGTGTTGGTTTTTCTTGTTCTGGGAAACCAACACAAGCAGGAATGCTCGTGTCACAGACAACCATCAACCTAAAAAGCCGAGCGGACTAGTCCCGAAGTTCCCGATATTCGGGAAGACCGTCGGCAGACTCCCTGCCGGCACTCCGAACCACTGCGCCAACGTGGACCCGTACTGATCCACTGCAGTGGTCGGGATCAGTGTGCCGCGAGTGTTGGCATCGTTGATGCCACCGGGCGCCAGTAGCGGGAAGTTCCCATAGAACTTGCCGCCTTTCACGCCCGTGCCGATGATGAAATGATGATTGCCCCAGGCGTGATCGCTTCCATCGCTGCCGCTGGGTGTCAGTGTGCGGCCGAACTCGGACGCTGTGAAGGTAGTGACTGAGCCATCGATGCCGAGTTCCTGCGTGGCCTGATAGAAGGCCAGCACGGCCTGGCTCAGTTGCTGTAACAGGGGCGTCTGTGTCTCCGTCTGGGCTGAGTGAGTGTCAAAGCCATCCAGCATGCAGAAGAAGATCTGCCTGTTCAGCCCGAGTTGCGTGCGCACTGCCATGACTTTGGCCACCGTCTGTAACTGCGCCGCCAGCGGATTCCCGGCGGGGAACTGCGTGTGCAGCGTGACGCCGTTCATCAGGCCGGTCAGCGTGTTGGCGTAGGTGTTGCCGCGGGTCATGATCCCGTTGGCGGCCTGGACCAGCTTCACGCCGTTGTCGAAGGTCCACAATTGCTGAACGGCCGCATTGGCGGACGGGCTGGAGAGCCCGTTCAGGGTAGCCATGCCGGTGGGGGGAACCGTCGCCGGAAGGGTCTGGTTGCCCGTGCAGAACAACTGGCAACTGTTGGTGGCCGTCATCGGCGGGAAGATCGCCCCTGAATTCTGCGCCTGCAACAGGTCCGTGATGCGGCCGCCCCAGCCGGAGTTGCCGGTGCCGGTCGGAATCCCGGTCTGCCACTGACTGCTCTGATCGGAGTGCGAGAACAGGGCGTTGGGAACCAGCGCGCTGTTGTTAGTAAGATAGACCGAGCGGCTGATCGGCACTACCAGCATGCCGACGTTCGCCAGCACGGCGGCTTTGCCCTGGTTGTAGAGGCCTTGAATCTCCACCAGGCTGGGATGCAGGCCGTAAGTATCGGCCCCGTTGGCGATCGGCAACAGAGTGCCCTGCGGGATCGCCAGACCGCCGCGATTCTGCGAATACTGGCTGTAGTTCTGCTGCGCCGTAGTGATGGGGATGACCGTATTGTGACCGTCGTTGCCGCCGAGCAGGAAGACGCACACCAGTGCCTGATATCCCGAGCCGGCGGCGAGCGCGTTCATCTCGCCGAATTTGGCCATGCTGCC
>PMTT01000169.1:1754-15603 GCA_003167275.1 Bryobacterales bacterium
TTAGTGCCAGACGTTGTAATAGCTGGACGTCATGATCAGATAAATGACGTCTTCCACCGCGAGCAAGGGAGTAGGTTCGCCCGCTATGGCGTTCACAATTGTGGTCTTCATGCCGGCGGGCATGGTTCCGTGTGTCAGCGTGAGATCGAGTGCACTGACCAGCGTGGCCGGATTTGCCGCCAGCGAAAGGAACGGCGTCACATCCACGGTCGTGCCGGGCCCGTAGCTCTCCACCGGGTTAGACCATTGGCCGAACAGGGTCCGCACCACGTTCGCCCTCCAGATCGCGTTGTTGGGCGTCTGAATCCCGAACTCGGCGCCGAGCAGTCCCCCCGTCGCGGGAACCACGTAGTTCGCCGGATAGTAATTGAACACGCTCGGCGGATTGAAGAGATCCTGGTCCATGTTCACCAGGTCCCACCCGAAGTAATTCTGGTCGCTCATCTGGCCGCCGAAGGCCCGGATCATCGCTGCGATGAACAGAGCGGGCTCCTGCAAATGACCATCCGTAATCTGGTCGTTGCCGCCGTTGTCGTTGGCCCTGGCTTCCGGATCGAGCAGCACGGCGGTGATGGTGGCCATCATATCGCCGCGCACGCCCTGGCCGTTGTTGTTGAAGGCCGCCGCCACTCGCGAAATGTAGGCGGGGCTGGGATTGCTCTTCACCAGGTGCTGAATCAACTGCTTTCCTACAAAAGGCCCAACATTGGGGTGATTAAAAATGTTGTCGAGGGCGTTGTTCAAGTCCTGCTGGGGCGTCGCGCCCGCCGGCGAAACATAGCCGTTCAGCAAATGCTTGGCTCCGGAATCGTGCTCCGGCGCGTAGGGGACCATCGGGCCGTTGCTCGAGATGTATGCGTTCCATTGCACCGGCTGGCCCGCGGCCGGGGCGTAGGTCCAGCCCGTGTAGACGCGGGCGAATTCCCCGATTGTTGGCTGCAGATAGGTAGGAATGGGCAGATTGTTGGCGTCGTACTGCAGGGAACCATCCTGGTTCAACATCTGTGTCCCGATGGTGAACAACTGCATGATTTCGCGCGCATAGTTCTCGTTGGCGAGGGTGCCCGTCGCAGGATTCGCCATGGCATTGTTGGCCATGTCGAGATACTGTCCCATGGCGGGGCTCAGCGTCACATCGGCCATAATCTGGCGGTAATTGGAGAACGCGTCGGCCAGCAGCATGTCCTGGTACAGAACCATATTGCCGTTCCAGATGAGCTTGTTGATCGACGTCACCCAGATCTGGCTGAGTGCGAACGCCACACGCTGGCGCAATTGGTCCGGATTCATCACGGCATTGGTCAGTAAATGCGGCCCCATCCCGCCCTGGCTGACGTTCAGCAGCGGGGTGTAGTTGGACACCTGCGCCATGTTGAATTGCTGGGTCAGCCAACCCTGAAAGCCGAGCGCCTGGACGTTCAAGGCATCCGACGGGGTGGGCCCAAACGCGGCCTGCTCGAGGAATCGCCGCGCGGCCGCCGAGGACACCAGCGCGTTCGCCACGCCGATCTGGACGGTGAAGGGTGCGGAGACGGCTGAGCCGTTACTCACGGTGATCTTCCCGGCGCCGGACAGGCTCGCAAATCCGGTGACCGTCAAAGTGCCGTTGGATAACGTCGTGCCCAGCGCCGTCCCGTTCAAGGCCGCGACGGAGGTGGCGCTGAAGCCGCTTCCGGTGATGGTAGTGGTGAAGACGCCCAGCGGCAACTGGCCGTTCGTCCCGACACCGGTGATGACCGGAGTGGTCGGAGGGGGCGCGATCAGCGTGACGGTCGCGGTGGCGGTTCCGCCGGGTCCGGTTGCCGTGACGGAATCGGTGCCCGTGGACGACAGGACCGAGGGAGCCGTGTAGAATCCGGCGGAAGTGACCGTGCCATATGTCGCCGCCCAGCCTGTTGCGCCAGCGGAAGTGAACTGCTGCGTCCCGCCCAGGTTCAAGGAAACGGCCGACGGCGAGATCGTCTGCGCATTCACCGGCTGCAGCGTCACGGTAGCCGTAGCCGAGCCGCCAGGACCCATCGCCGTCACCGTCACGGAACTGGAAGACGGCATGGTCGAGGGAGCCGTGTACAGAGCGGTTGGACTGATGGTGCCCGCGGTCGCGCTCCAACTGGTGGCGCCCGAGGAGGTGAATTGCTGGGTCGCGCCCAGTTTAACGGTCGCTGACGTGGGCGAGATGGTCTGCGGACTGGAAGCCTGCAGCGTCACCGTGGCCGAAGCCGAGCCTCCCGGCCCTTTCGCCGTTACCGTTACGGAACTGGAAGACGGCATGGTCGAGGGAGCCAGGTACAGACCCGTGGAACTGACGCTACCCTCGGTCGCGCTCCAACTGGTGGCTCCGGTGGAGGTGAACTGCTGGGTGCCGCCCAGTTTCACGGTGGCTGAGGTCGGCGATATGGTCTGGGTCGGAGGCGGTGGAGGCGGTGTGCCGCCAACCGGCACGGTGAATGTCGGGCCCCACAGCGTTCCCGGGTTCTGCACCATGAACGTGGTGCTGGTTGCCGGGCCTTGGTAGACGGATGTCTTGAGGGTGGTCGCGTTCACGAAGGTGGTCGAGACATTAGCGCCCGAGACTTGGATCATGGCGCCGCTCTTGAAGCCCGTACCCGTCACTGTAACCGTTGTGGTGCCGACTGGAATCGGGTTCGGGGAAACGGCAGTGATCGACGGGCCGGGCGGTTCGATCACTACGTAGACAGTCGCCGACGTTTTGTTGTCGGAGCCAAGTGCCGTAACAGTGACCTCGCCAGCCGGGATCACCGCGGGTGCCTTGTATAGGCCGGCGGTGGTGATGGTTCCGATAGTCGAATTGCCGCCCTTGACGTTGTTCACCGACCACGTCACGGTCGTGTTCGTCAGTCCTGTAACCGTGGCGGTGTAGGGCACGGTCCCGTTGACGCCGACAGTCGTGTAGCTGGGGCTGATCGTGATCTTCTGGGCTTTCAGCGCGACAGGCGCCAGCAGCGTTAACGCGCTGATCATAAGTCCGATGCTTCTCTGTTTCATCCACATCTTAGGTTGGGCTCCTCCGAACCGCAGGGTTGTCGATGGCCCCTCAGCCAACCAGAGCATCTCTGCGTTTCAACCACTGTAAACCGTACCGCAAAGCAAGATCTATACGTAATGGTACTGAGAGTGTTCGCGCGCATACGAAAGTTAATATCGTGAGGAAATTCTCAGAGTTGACGCCCAGATTGTCAGACAGCCCTCGGGGTAGGGCAGCGCGCAGGGACACTCCCGTCATGGTCATCACGACGGCGCATTAAGCCCCTTATTACCTCAGGCGTCCCGGCGGTGATGAGAAAGACCCGCCCGCAAGCGGGGCGAGGGCAGGCGAGCGACCGCCTGGCCCCACCCCTGAACGCCCAGACTTACCGCAGGACCAGCACCGTGCCTTCGTGCGGCTTCAAGCTCACTTCCATCGTGCCTCGCTCGGCGCCATACTCGTGACCGGACCACAAGTCCGCCACATTGCCGGCCCGTGGGAGTTTCACCGGGATCTTCTCGGCCTCCTGGCCCCAGTTGAAGACGCACAGCAGAGTCCGATCCTTCAACCGGACCACGCCCACGCGCAGGGCCTCGTCCTCGAATTCGGCGGCGACACCGGTGGGCGGCAGGAGCTTCTTCAGCGTGGCCAGACGGTCGGAGGGAAGCGTGCTGAGATCGTCGCCCGAGAGCACCAGGCCGCCCGATGCCACGATCGCCGTGGCGTGGAAGCGATACTCCTTTCAGCGCCGCGCCGGGCTCGACGGAGCGGATCTCCGGTTTGGCGGACCAGACGTCGAGGGTCTGCGCGGCGGACAGGGCGAAGGCGGAGGAAAAAAGGATGACGGTGGGGCGGATCACTGTACTACTTCAACGCTAATTGCGGAAGGGGGGGCGTGTTGGATCTTGTTGGATCCGGCGAGGAAGAGTCTGGCCCTTGTGCTCCCGCTGAAGGGTGGGGCGATCGGGATGAGTCCTGAGGTAATCGAGATGTGGCAAACTAGGAATATCAACAATGCCGGAAGCTGTTCCTTTGATCTGCACGCCGCCATCGGCTGACGACCCAATGCTGGCTGAGGTCGTGCGCCGGCTTCAAGAACTGTACCACCCTGAACAAATCTACTTATTCGGCTCCACAGCGCGGGGAGAAGCCGGGCCAGACAGCGACTACGACCTCATGGTGGTCGTGCCCGACAGCACGCCGGTTTCCCTGCGCGACAGCGGGAGAGCCTACAAAGCGATTTGGCGGCTTGGGATGGCCACCGACGTGCTTGTCTGGACACGTTCGGACTTCGAGGAACGGTTGCCATTGAAGGCATCTCTGCCGTCTACCATTGCACGGGAAGGCAAACTGCTTTTATGCAGCCTGAAGCCCGGCGCCGAGCGGACACACTGGCCTGGATCGAAAGGCGCACAAGGATTTGTGGTGCGCGCAGATAGACTTAGCCGCTGATCCACCAGCACCCGAGGATGCGCTATACCATTGCCAGCAAGCGGCAGAAAAGGTGCTGAAGGGCAACATCGACGAGCCATCTGTGGTCGAGGCCACCGCGGCCCTGCAAAAGGTTCGGGGCTTTGTCGAAGCGGTGATGTCGACCTGCTTGCCGCCGCCGGTCTCCGCGTCGATGTCCGCGTCAAGACGGCAGCGTGACTTTTCAGGGCACCTGAGTGGTCAGACGATCGTCGAGGACGTGCCCTACTTCACCCACACCGCGAGACTAGGCGCCGCCGCACCGCCGACCGACAACTGCAGCGCCGCCTGGCCAGCCGTCAATCCCGCCGGCACCCGCGCAGTCACCTGGAGAATTCCCACGACTCCGGGCGCGCTGAAGGCATCCACTACCTGCGCCGCGATGCCGGCAAGCGTCAGGCCCACCGGCAGCCGGGGACGCGCGTAGGGAGCCTGTGCCGTCTTACCCGATACGTTGGACCCATCGGTGAGGCCCTCACCTGTGGCGTAGAGCGTAAGCACTTCGCCGGCCGCCGCCGGGTGCGTCACAGAATTGGCGGAACCGTCCGCATTCAACGCCACCGGGTAGAGCGCCGGGGCCGCCGGGACCACCGCCAGATCCACCGACCCGGCCAATTTGCCCAGGTACCACACCTCCGCGTGAGTCGTGCTCTTGCCCGAAAGCGCGTAGGGCGCCTGCACGTTGATCTGCCCCGATTGAACGTAGAATAGCGCCGCGGCGGCGCCGTCGAAGTGTACCTCGGAGCCGCCCAACTGGGTCGGGAGCATCCCCGAATCGAACGACGCGGCGACTCCGGCATCCGGGCCCAGTCCCGTCCCTGAAAGGGCGACGATCTCCCCCGGAGCAACCGCGCCGGGGAGCAGGCTGGCCGCGTTCGCCGCCGAGAGTGCGGACGGATTCGTCACGGGGGCGGACACGGGCGCGGACACCGTCGCGGATTCCGGCTCCAAACGGCGGACTCGGTCGTTGCCTGTGTCGGCGAAGTAAAGCGCTCCCGAACCGTCCAGAAACAGGCCGCCGGGAGAATTGAGCAGCGCCGCCGCCGCCGGGCCTCCATCGCCCAGGAAGCCGGCCGTTCCCTGACCGGCGACGGTGTGGATCACTCCGTCCGGGGTCACTTGCCGGAGGCGGTGGTTGCCTGTGTCGGCCAGGTAGAGATTGCCGCTGTCGTCGACGGCCACGCCGCGCGGTGATTGCAGCCGGGCGTTCGCCGCGGGGCCTTCGTCTCCCGTGAATCCCGCGTCTCCCGTGCCCGCCAGCGTGGTGATGACTCCAGCGGAAGTCACCTTCCGTATGCGATGGTTGAGGGTGTCCGCCACGAACAAGTTCCCAAAGGAATCCAGGGCACAGGCGGCGGGCTGGTTGAGTTGCGCCGCCTGCGCCGGTCCGCCGTCGCCGGCACTTCCCGGGTAGCCATTGCCGGCGACGGACTCGGTCAGGGTGGGCGAGGTCACCCGCAGCACCCGGTGATTGGAACTATCCACGACGAACAGGGTGCCCGACCGGTCGAAACAGACACCCTGGGGCCCGCGCAGTTGCGTCTGGGTGGGAGGCAACGAGCCTGGGCCGATGCCGCCCTGCGACGTGCCCACCGTCGTGACGATCAGGCGGTCGGCGCCCACCTTGCGAATGTTGTGGTTGTCGGTATCTGCGATGAAGATGTTGCCCAGGGGATCGGTCGCCACTCCCATCGGATAGTTGAGGCCTGCGGACGCTGCGGGGACCTCCTCGGGGGCGAGCCCCCACACCGGCACACCCACCCCTGCCAGCGTCACGATGGTTCCCGAGGGGAGCACCTGCCTGACCCGCTGGGTGCCGGTATCGGCGATCAATAGGTTACCCGCGCGGTCCAGCGCCACGGCGGAGGGCTGCCGCAGGACCGCCGCGGTGGCGTTTCCGCCATCCCCGACGGCGTGACTGTAGCCGTCACCCGCCACTGTCTGGATGTTGCCCTGCACGTCCACTTTACGGACGCGGACGCCGTCCGCCAGGAAGACGTTGCCGCCGGGGTCGATGGCCACGTCCAGCACATTGGTGAGCTCCGCGGCGGCTGCCGGTCCGCCATCTCCCTGAAAACCTGGGACCGAACCGCCGGCGAACTGGATGGACTGCCCGGCTGCGGAGTACGCGTAGACCACACTGGCGGTACTGTCGGTGACGTAGATGGTCCCCGAGGCGTCCACGGCTACCGCGTGAGGAGTCGCCAGGCCGCCGGATGCTCCCACGACCGTGGAGATGATGCCGCCCGGGACAATCTTCCGCACGCGGTTGTTCTGCGAATCCGCCACGTAAACCGAGCCCATGCCGTCGACCGCCAGGCCCGCCGGAGAGTTCAGTTGCGCGCTGGCGGCGGATGCGCCGTCACCCTGGAATCCCGCCAGGCCCGTTCCGGCAGCGGTCGAGATCCTTCCATCGGGCGTGACCTTGCGGATGCGGTGACCCGCGAATTCCGAGATATAGAGGTTGCCCGCGGCGTCCACCGCCACGTTGCGCGGTGTGGCCAGTTGCGCTGACGCCGCCGGGCCGCCGTCGCCCGACGAGCCATTGGCGCCAGTGCCTGCCACGGTTGCGATCATGCCGTTCAGGTCGATGCGCCGCACGCGGTTGTTGCCGAGGTCGGCGATGTAGACCGATCCGGTCAGGTCTACTGCCACACCATACGGCAGGTTCAGTTGGGCCGCCGCCGCCGGCCCGCCATCGCCCGCGAAGCCGGCCGACCCGGTTCCGGCGATGGTCGTAATCACACCGGCGGGGCTGACTTTACGGACGCGGTGGTGGTCGGTATCGGAGAGATAGAGATTGCCGTACCGGTCCAGGGCGATGCCTTGTATGGCGCCAATCTGGGCCATGGAGGCGGGTCCGCCATCGCCGATGGCGGCACTTCCGGCCACGGTTTCGATGCGATAGGCAACCGGTCCATCGGCTACGCCGGGAACGGGCTGGGTCCACGCCAGGACCATCAGAAAACACCAGGAGCGTTTCATCCCGATAGAAATAGGTGCGTTCAGCCTCAAAGAATTCTCAATTTGCTCGAAAAGGATATTCGGGACCTAAAAGCGGTCAGCAATCAGCGGTCAGCCAGCCTGGTGGCCGCGGTGGCTGAACGCTGAAAGCTGAAGGCTGAAAGCTGAGCGCTCTACACATGAAACCGTCGATTGTTGGACTCGCGCTTCTTCTGATTGGGCATAGCGCATGGGCGCAGGAGGTCATCCGGCTCAGGAATCGCGTTTTTCGGCCGTCCCAGACCGCGTCGCGGGTCGAGCTTACGGCCCACGGCTCGCACTATATCCTGCAGTTCGGCGCGTTTCCGGGACCGTCGGTTCGGGGTGAGTTGGCGCGGCGCCACATCCGCGTCCTGGGATATGTGCCGGACTCGGCCTTGATGGTTTCGAGCGATGGACCGCCCGACCTGGATGGTCTGGGAGTCACTTGGTTCGGGCGTCTGGACGCGGCCGATAAGATGAGCCCGGAGTTGTCGACGGACCCCGTGGGAGCCTATCTCGTGATCTTCCAACCGGATGTGAATCCGCTCGAAGAACGGGCACTGGTCGAGGCCGAGGGGTTCGACATCCTCGACAATCCCTACCTTCTTCCCGGCCAACTCCTGGTGACCGGAGACGCGAACAGCCTTCCGTGGCTGGCTGCTTCGGATTGGGTGGCATACATCCTGCCCGCCTCGGCCGACCTGGTGTCGGGCAGCCCCGTGATGGGATGTGCCGGTCCGCTCACCGAGGCAGGTCCGGTCGCGGAATACGTGGCGGCCTGCGCGGGTTGGCCCAAAGATTCGTCCGGCAATGTCGCCTTGCAGTATTTCTTCGAGTCGCTGACCGATAAGCTGGACCAAGCCACCGTAGAGGGCGAGATTGAGCGGGCATTTCGGGAGTGGCAGAAGTACGGCAACATCACCTTGTCGCCTGGGGCGCAGGCGGATGCGGCGCGCACTATCGCCATCCTGTTCGCGCGCGGCGCGCATGGCGACGCCTACCCCTTCGACGGGCCGGGCGGCGTTCTGGCTCACACGTTCTATCCCGCGCCCCAGAACGGCGAGCCGGTTGCCGGCGACATGCACTTTGATGCCGACGAGTCCTGGCAGGTGGGCAGCGCCATGGATGTCTTCTCGGTAGCCCTGCATGAAGCGGGACATGCGCTGGGGCTGGGGCATTCCAGCATCCCGGGAGCTGTGATGTATCCTTATTACCGGTTCTCGTCCGGACTGACCGACGATGACATCGCCGGAATTCGCTCGCTCTATGGCGCGGCCGGTTCGCAGACGCCCGCGGCGCCGCCGGTCCAACCGCCTGCTCAGCCGCCAGTTCAGCCGCCAGTTCAGCCGCCTGCTCAGCCGCCTGCTCAGCCGCCAGTTCAGCCTCCTGTCCAGCCTCCCGCCCAGCCGCCGGCCAAGCCTCCGACGGACATCACGCCACCATCGCTGACCATCCTTTCGCCGGGTTCGACGATCGCTTCGACGTCCTCGCCATCCATCCATGTCTCCGGGACCGCCAGTGACAACGTGGGAGTGACGGCGGTGAAATGGAGCACCTCGAACGGGGATTCGGGTGACGCTACGGGTACCACGGCCTGGTCGGCGGATGTGCCGCTGCTGGTAGGCAACACGGTGGTCACGGTCCGCGCGTACGATGCGGCGGGAAACTCAGGATGGCGGTCGGTCACGGTAGTGCGGCATTGATAATCAGATAAACTTGTCTTAGTACCTACTCTTTCCCGACGCTCTGCCGATATATCCATTAGTCCTATGGATCGCACAACGGAAAAACCGGTCCTGAATAGAAGGTTGCGGCATTCCTGCAAACCTGTCGCGGCTCACGGCGAGGAGCAATGGCGCGACCTGCTTCTTCTGGAGCCCGGCCGAGCGGCCGGGCGCGGCGCGAACGGCCCAGGCGGGTTCGCAATCGATGAGACCGAAGAGACCCTGTTTGCGCTGGCTCTGGCCGTAGAGCAACGCGACCGCCACACCGGTGGGCACTGTGAACGGCTGGCCTTCATTGGCGTCGCGATGGGGATCGCCATGGGCTTGGCCCGGTCGCGGCTGGTATCCCTCTATCGGGGAGGTTACCTGCACGATGTCGGCAAGGTGGGAATTCCCGATTCGATACTTTTCAAGCCGGGATCCTTGACCGCCGACGAGTGGGTCACGATGCGCAGTCATACCACCCGGGGAGAAGAGATCTGCCGCCACATGAAATCGCTGGCTCCAGTGCTGCCGATCATCCGCCATCACCACGAACGATGGGACGGCTCGGGGTACCCGGACGGTCTCAGGGGCGAGCAGATCCCCTTGCTCGCGCGCATCCTGCAAATCGTGGACATTTATGACGCACTGTCGAGCCCGCGTCCATACAAGCCTGCCTTCACGCCCGATCATGCGCTCGCGGTGATCCAGGAAGAGACCGACCGCGGCTGGCGCGACCCGCGAATCGTTAAAGCATTTCTGAAATTGCACCGGGACGTGCTGTCGAAGATCTCCCGGGACTCGGTGCCTGACGATCATGGCATCGAAAGCATGCGGACCTCGCTCGCGACTTTGCAACGGATTCTGTCGGCAGACGTGCTGCCAATAGTTCCATCGTGATCCGCGCAAGCGGGACGGAATGACAACCTGAAAAAGGGAAGGATAGTTCCGGAATTTGAACCGAAACTGGAGCTAACCTTCCTGTTTGCAACAAAGCCGACCGGAACTACAGTTCCGCTTTCTGGGAGCTTTCAGATTCTAACCTCAGTCGCGCTTCTCTGCTGGGTGCTTCTGGCCGCGGAGCGCCGCCGACGGTCGAACTGTTGCGGGACTCGTCTGCGAAAAACGCTTGCCTGTTGCAGGACATCTCGCATGAGCTGCGCTCTCCGCTGGCGCGGTTGAGCTTCGCCGCCGAGTTGGCCCGGACGGCGGGCGACCGCGAGTTGGCCAGGCCCTGCTTGAACCTGGAGCGCCCCTACCGCGATCCATGACTTGGTGGCAAGCTAACGGATGCCTCGCGGAATACCATAACCTGAAAGCCAGGAGTCTCTCGAATGACGCATCGCCGCAATTTCCTGAAGTCGCTCTCGTCCACCGCGCTGGTCTCGCCGCTTCTGTCGCGAGCCGGTCTCGCGCAGACACCGGCCAACACCCGCCCGCTGGCAGGTGCCGAAGATCCCGCGTACTGGGAGAAGGTCCGCGATCAGTTCCTGCTCCCGCGCGATAAGGTCTTCTTCAATAACGGCACCATCGGCGCCATGCCGAAGGTGGTCCTCGAAAGGACCGTCGAACACCTCCGCAAGATGGCCACCGATCTGGCCGATTGGGACTACCGTGGCGAGGAGTGGATCTCGGGCTACAGCGACATGGCCGGCATCCGGGCCAAGGCCGCCCGCCTGCTGAACGCCGACGTGAAGGAAGTGGCCCTCACCGAGAATGTCACGGCCGCGATGAGCTATGTCGCGAGCGGCCTCGACCTGGAAGCGGGGTCCGAAATCCTCATCGGCAACCAGGAGCATGTGGGCGGCCAGTCGCCGTGGTTTAACGCGGCCAAACGGCACCAGGCATCGGTGAAGACGGTTGTGCTCCCCAGGCCCATCCATAGCCGGGACGAAGTCCTCGACATCGTGACCAAGGCGATGACCCCGGCCACCCGGGTGATCGCCATTTCCCACGTGATCACCGGCAGCGGCGCCATCCTGCCGGCCAGGGAGATCTGCGCCGAGGCCCGCCGGCGCGGCATCTTCACGGTGCTCGACGGCGCTCAGTCGTTCGGGCACATCGGCGTGGATGTGCGCGACCTTGGTTGCGACGCCTATGTGGGCTGTTTCCACAAATGGCTGCTGGCCCCGGCCGGCAACGGTTTCCTGTACATTCGCAAGGACCGCGGCAAGGACGTCTGGTCGAGCGTCGCGAGCGGCCAATGGGACAACCATAACGACGACGGCTACCGCTTCACGCAACGGGGAACGGGCAGCATGTCGATGATGATGGGCCTCGATGCGGCGCTGGACTTTCATTTTGAGATCGGTCCCGAGCGGATCCAGAAGCGTGTCAAATATCTCGGCGACCACCTCCGTGCCGGGCTGCGGGGGATCCCGAAGGTCAAGATCTTTTCCCCGGACGATGAAGCCATGTGCGCCGGCATCACGGTTTATGGAGTGGAGGGGATCACCGGCCAACGCCTGCAGGATGAGATGTGGACGCGCGGTCGTCTGCGCCCGCGCTCGTCGGGCGCCACGGGAGTTCGCCACTGCACCCATATCTTCAACAGTCCGGCGGAGATCGACCGCGCGCTGGCGATCGTGCGAACGCTGGCCGAAGGGTAGCGCGCGCCATTACTTAATCCTGCGTTGGCACGCCCGGCTCGAGTTGCTGCGGCAGCGCGGGGTGGGGCAATCTAGCGGAGCCGGGCGCAATTACTGCATCCGAAATGCGAAATTGCCGATACTCCATCTTCGAATGAAGCCTCTTTTCGATTCGCCCGGACGCGCCTTAATTGGAGGAATCTCGGCGGACGGGCAGAAAGTCCGCCAGGACTATCACCCCCATGATTTCAAAATCTCAAAAACTCCCTGGCCCGAGCTTGACGCGCTGCCCTATCAAGCCTAGACTGAAAGCCATATCGTCCAGCAACTGCACTACGCCATGAAGTCCTATACCTTCAATGTGATCGTGGAGCCGGATGAAGACCGGTGGCGCGCGTATTGTCCGGCGCTCGAGCGCCAAGGTGCCGCGACGTGGGGTTATACCCGCGAAGAAGCGCTCAAGCACATCAACGAGGTTGTCCAGTTGGTCGTGGACAGCATGACCGAGCAGGGCGACCCAATGCCCGATGACACGGTGGCGGGCGTGGAAATCACGGTAGAACCCCGCGTGACGGTCACCGTCTGATCCATGGGTGTTAACTATTCGTTACTCCGCACGCTGACCGCACGCGAAATCATATCGCATTGATCCGCCACGGGCTTGCGTTCGACGGTGGCCACGGCTCTCACCAGATCTACCATCACCCCGATGGCCGTCGGGTTACCGTGACGTTTCATGGGCCAGGCGAAACGTTCGCACCCAAACTCTGAGGAGCATGATCGAAGCAGAAGCGCATTGGACGGAAGACGATCTTAAGCGCCTCAAGATCATCCGATGAAGGGCCGTGGTCGGACTGCCTTTCCTCGTTCGCAGCACTTTTCAGATTCTTTTCCCCCATCCCATCAACCACTTACGCCTTCCCGGCACGAAACCCGTCCCGCTCGCCTGCTATCGTGCGGTGTGAAGGCCACAGTGCGCACCACGTCAAAACCAGTCAGTCCCGGCCAGCCCCGCCGGAACTGTCACCCCCATCCGTCCCCGGAAATTGGGTTTGTTTCGCAAAATTCAATCAGACTGTCCGCCCGGCGGCGACTACCGCATTCCCCCCCTCCGTACGCGCACGGGCAAATTGAGTTCGTTTCGTCACTTTGCCGACGACCCCCAGCCGCCAGCGGCCCATCCCTTCCCCACCCCGAAGTTGAGTTCGTTCCGTCATTTTGCCAACGGCTGCCCATCCGCCAGCGACCTTCATCCCCCCACTTCGAAATTGGGTTCGTTTCGTTACTATTGTCAACCGCTCGCCATGGGCGGGCGCCCAGCATTCAAGTCATTCGTAGGGTATGCTTTAGCTTGCCCAACCCCCGGCGCCCATCCCAAGAATTCACCCCCCAAAATTGGGTTCGTTCCTTCATTTTTCCCTTGCCTCATCGATCACCTGGCCCGAATTTCCCCCCGGCCAAACCCACACAGGCAAGAATGCCCGTGCCACTTGACCTCACACCCCTTCTTGTGTGATTATTCATAAGAGTGAATAAAAATTCACAGAAAGAACACTCATGGCGAGCCTCGTGACTCCGGACCAGATCCTCAAAACCTCCGCCAACGATCTCCTTCGCGACCTCGATCTCACGAACGATGAGCTCCTCTACCTGCTCGACCTCGCCGACGAAGTCAAGCAATCGCCGCGGGACTACGGCCACCTGCTCGATGGCAAGTCCATCGCCCTCCTCTTCGAGAAGCCCTCGCTCCGCACCAAGCTCACTTTCGAACTGGCCATCCGCCATTTGGGCGGAGATTCCATCTTCATCGAAGGCCCCATCGGCGTCCGCGAGCCCCTCAAGGATGTCGCCCGCAATCTGGATCGCTGGGTCAACGGGATCGTCGCCCGCGTCTTCGCCCAAACTACCGTCGAAGACTTGGCGCTGTGGTCGTCTGTGCCGATCATCAACGCCCTCAGCGATGCCTATCACCCGTGCCAGGCGCTGGCCGATGTCCAGACCATCCGCGAACATTTCGGCCGCCTGGCCGGGCTCAAGTTGACCTTTATCGGGGATGGCAACAATGTGGCGCAGTCGCTGATGCTGACGGCCTTGCGCCTCGGCATGGATTTCGC
>PMTT01000893.1 GCA_003167275.1 Bryobacterales bacterium
TGGCCTCCATGTCACAGAGCAGTGTCTGCGCCACGTCGGCGATCGAGCGTGTAAGTCATCCCGCTCTCCTTTTCACTGCGGAGTTGCCTGCATGCACGGGTTTGCGGATGCCCACAAAACGAATCTCGACGCGCTTGTCGAGAACCGCTGCAATCCGCTTCATCATCGACAGCGAGTGCCTTCGTAATCCGCTTCTTCGAGACGGCAGATTACGGATGCTGTGGTCCCGACCTTTTTTGCGAGTTCCCTCTGCGTCAATCCGGCCTTGGTACGCAAATCGTAAATGCGTTTGGCCACTTCGATACCGATGAGATCCTGTTCGAACGCCACAACCTGCTGGGGGTCGTTGCCGATGAAGGTGTCGTAGATGTGCTGAAGCGCTTCCGATTGAAATCTTTTCTTTGACGCCATTCTCTCTACCTTTTTTGCGCCTCGATCAGTCTCAACTCCGGCCAGCGTTCTCTGGCGACCTTGCCGAGCAGCGGATCCGCCAATATCCGCTGCCATTGCCGCCGCGCGGCCTCCTTCTCACCGACTTCCTCGGCTTCGCGGCGATGTTCGGCCTGGATCTGACCCTTCATCTCAACACAATCGAATTCCTTCTTCATGCTTCTATGAGGAGGCCACCGCTATCTCAATCCTTGGCGACGAGCTGTTGCAGGCGTTCGGTGGCTCTCCGGATCTCCTCTGCCCTCATGCGCTTGAGGAATGGGCCCAGGATGGGGTCGTTGCGCATCCGCTCGGCACGCTGGCGGTGGGCTTCTTCCGGCCCAAGCAGGCGTTCTTCCTCCAGCAGCTTTTGCTGGATGTCCCACTTCATCTGCACACAGTCAAAGTCCTTTATCGGTTTCATAGGTTGATGACTTCATACGGAGAATAAATGCGTGGACTGCGATAGCCATGGCGGACGTTGACGGCTTCGTACCCCATGATCTTATCGTAGTGTACGATATGTTTGAAATTCCAACTGACGATGATATCCACCGTTGCAATGGTCGCTACCGCAATGTGAGCGGCGTCATTCTCGCAGGCTGGTCCCACGACGGCGGCATTCAGGTAAGCTAATTGCAGCCGCTTGGATTCATCGGAGGTAGCCACTTGTTCCACGTGGCCGGCGGGAACGGTACCCAACAGGGATTTGACGTACGGAGGAGCCGGATCGAGTTCCTCTAATGTCACGTCGGAGACGACCAGCACGAACGTTCCGTCCCGCACCTGATCGAAGAAACGGGTGCTGGCCTCGCTGAACTTCTCTTCGAAGCAGCCACCGAAGACCGACGTATCCGCATAAACCCGCAATGGTATCTTCACACTTCCTCATTATCGTCTGTTACGTCGGGCAATTCCAGCGGGAGCTGCTCCGGAATCTTCGGCGGGACTGTTTCGGAGAAGGCCAGCTTGCGGAGGCGCTCCAGCGCTTCGAAGTCGTTGGCCGCGCCGGCGAGGTTGACGATACTCCAGTGAATGCTCTCGACGGGGGCGAGGCAATTGGGTGCGGACGATTGAGGTTGAGGCTGAGAGCGAGTGAAGAAATGGTCCGCAAGCGGGCTCGACAGGCGGATCCGCCTGTCCCACCAAGAACCAGAAACCAAGGGCCAAGAACCAAAAGACCAAAAAACCAAACCGGGAGCGGTTGACCTGTTGGCTAGAATATAAAAGTGTCCGCTCCTTTTCGCTCCTACGTGCTGATCTCGCGCGAGCAGATCGCACGCAACTACCGCAATGTCCGCGCGGTCGTCGGTCCCCAAGTAGAAGTTGCCGGCGTCGTCAAGGCCGATGCCTACGGCCACGGGGCCCTGGAGGTGTCTCGCGTGCTGGTCGCAGAAGGCGCCAAATGGCTCACGGTCAGCTCCGTCGATGAAGGTGTCCATCTCCGGCTTGGAGGCATCCACCAGACGCGGATCCTGGTGATGGGCGGCTTTCTGCCTTTCGAGGGCGACGCCCTGGTGGAATACGATCTCACGCCGGCCATCCACTCACTCGATCAGATCCGCCAGGTGGACCGCCTCGCCCACAACTCCGGCACGCCCATCCGCTACCACCTCAAGATCGATTCCGGCATGGGGCGACTGGGCACCCGCGCCTCCGCGGACGAGATCCTGGCAACACTCGCGGAAACCCGCCACGCACAGCTCGAAGGCCTGATGACCCATTTCGCCTCCGCCGCCGACTACACCACCACCCAGACCGCCGATCAACTGGCCTGCTTTCACTCCATCTGCGAGGCCATCCGCCAGGCCGGCGTGGCCGTCACGCACCTGCATACATCCAGCACAATTGCCATCGGCTACGGCCGCACCGAGGGCTGGCACACCATGGTGCGGGCGGGCCACGCGCTCTATGGCTATGTGTCGCCCGCCCGCGGCCCGGCCCCGGTGCAACTACTCGACGTGAAACCGGCGCTCACCTGGAAGGCCCGACTCCTGGCGGTGAAGGAGATTCCCGAAGGCGCGCTGGTGGGCTATGGCGGCACGTTCCGCGCACACCGGCCGATGCGCATCGGCATTCTCGGGGCGGGATACGCCGACGGAATCTTTCACCGCCTTTCCAACCGCGGCAAAGTGATTGCGGACGGCAAAGTGACTCCGATCATCGGCACGATTTCCATGGATCTGACTACCATCGATCTCAGTCACACCACCGCGCTGGGGCCCGGCGACGAAGTCACTCTGCTGGGCGCAGAGGGGGACGTTCGGCTCGACGCCCAGCAGATTGCCCGCACGGCGGGGACTATTTCTTATAATATTCTCTGCAGCATCGGGGCGCGGGTCCGGCGGGTTTATGTGTGAGGGAAGAAATATCAGAGCAAGAAAAACCAACACAGGCAAGAATGCCCGTGCTACGGCGCGATGTAGGCGTAGAAGTCCTGCTCGAAGCGGTGCGAATACGAAGCGAGGAGTTCCTGCACGCGCGCTGCCGAGGGGGACTTTACCAGCAGGCCGGCGTGGTGATCCTTGTGCAGTCTCCAGACGATCTCGGGATCGGTGTAAGCAGATGTATCCGGATGCTCTTGCCGGGCAAGCGAAATGAGCAGGCCGGCATAGTCCTGCCGGGGCTCCGGCGGCCGGTACGGCGAGTCTCCACCAGCCACTTCCAGCCTCGCCCATTCGGCCCAAAGGTTCACTCCGGTGGCCGCTTCCACCATGTTCGCGATATACGCTCCACCGACGCGCGCGGAGGTCTCCAGGAAATAGATGCGGCCGTCTTCCCTGCCCTTGATGAACTCCGTATGCGAAACCCCTCGCAGCATGCCCAGCCCAGCCATCACGCGCCCATTCTCAGTCAGAAGCCGCCCGGCGTCCTCGGAATCCCGTTCCAGGATGTGAGTGGCAAAGATTCCGCCTTGATGCGAGACTTCCATCGGCGGACGCGCGTAGCCGCTGGCGATCGAAAAGAGTACCTCGCTCTCGTAAACGATCGTGTCCACGTGGAAAATGTCGCCCGCGACGAATCGCTCCAGCAGGTAACGCGACTGCAAATCGCCCAGCGCGTCGAGCATGCGCCACAACTCGTCCGGGTGATGCACCTTCTTGATGCCGATGGCGCCGGCCATCGACCGCGGCTTCAGAACCCAGGGCGCCGGGACGCGCTCCATGAACTCGCGGACGCGATCGTAATTCAGAACGTGCACGAACTCCGGCACCGCCAGCCCCGCTTCGCGCGCCTTCATCCGCATCGCCAGTTTGTCGCGGAAATAGTGCGCGGTGGTCCCGCCCATGCCCGGCACGCGAAGGTGCTCGCGCAGAGTAGCGGCCACCTCCACGTCGAAATCGTCGAGCGGCACGATGCGGTCGATCACGCGGCTGCGCGCCAGGTAGCTCACGGCATTGAGCGTCTGGGGCAGGTCCCAATGGTGGTTGTCATCGGGCATGTAGAAGACCTCGTCGATGCTGTCGGTGGGCCATTGCCCCTTGTGCTGCAGGCTCAGGGACGTGAGCAGCAGTACCGTGCAGCCCTGCCGCTTGCACTCCCGCAGGAAGTCGTGGCCCTTGTCATAACTGGCGAGACAAAGAAAGGTCATGCGTGTTCTATCCTAACAGGAGCGGCGGAGGGAGACAGGGCAGGCCGGTGACCTGCCCCACATTGGGTTTTACTGCGGTTGGGGAACGATCCGAATATAAGGCCGCGGCGACTTCCAGCCGTCCGGGTACTTCGCCTTAGCTTCTTCTTCCGTAACCGAGGGTAGGATGATCACGTCGTCGCCCTGATTCCAATTCACTGGCGTCGCGACCTTGTGTTTCGCAGTGAGTTGCATCGAATCCAGCACACGCAGCACTTCGTTGAAGTTACGGCCCGTGCTCATAGGATAGCTGAGCATCAGTTTGATCTTCTTGTCCGGCCCAATGACAAACACCGTACGCACGGTGGCATTGGTTGCGGCGGTCCGGCCTTCAGAGGTAGTCCCTGCTTCGGCCGGCAGCATGTCGTAGAGCTTGGCCACCTTCAACTCGGGATCCCCGATCATCGGGTAGTTCACCGCGTGACCCTGTGTCTCTTCGATGTCCGCTTTCCATTTGCTGTGACTGCCTACGGGGTCGACGCTCAGCCCGATAATCTTGCAGTTGCGCTTGGTGAATTCCGGCTCCAGCCCGGCCATGTAGCCCAGTTCCGTGGTACACACAGGGGTGAAGTCTTTCGGATGCGAAAACAGGACGGCCCACCCGTCGCCGATCCATTCATGAAAGTTGATGTCACCGTGGGTGGTCTGAGCGGTAAAATTCGGTGCTTCGTCGTTAATGCGTAAGGACATCTAGCTCTTTTCCTCGTTTGCCGCCATTGGGATTTGGTCTGGATTTGAGCAGCAACTGCTTGAATTGTAGCCCATCAGGCAGCGCTGGTGCAGTATTATGGGCTTCTGCTCATGCAACCCGACCAAGAGGTTATCAACCGATGGAGCGGTTCCGCACCGTTCTGGGAGAAACACCGCGAAATCATACGGCAGATGTTTGCGCCGGTCAGCCAAGCCCTGATCGCGGATGGACAGGTTGACAGTTGGCACACAGTTCTCGACGTCGCGACGGGTCCCGGCGAGCCTGCCTTGAGCATAGCGGCCTCGGCCGGAGCAGAAGGTAAGGTCTTTGGCGTGGATGTCATTCCGGAGATGGTGGCGGCCGCTCGCCGGGAGGCGGACCATCTGGGGCTCCGCAATGCACAATTCGACGTCGCCTTTGCAGACCATCTGCCGTTCCCAGCCGATACATTCGATGCCGTGGTCAGCCGCTTCGGAGTGATGTTCTTTCCGTCTCCCGGTGACGCGGTTCGCGAGATGTTGAGAGTACTCAAGCCAGGGCGGAAACTGGCCATGGCGGTCTGGCACTTCGCCGATAGAAATCCTTTTCACTATGCGCTGGCGCGAGTCATCGACCGGTATGTCGAGTCGCCGCCCGTCGCACCCGTCGCACCCGAGGCTCCCGACGCCTTCCGCTTCGCCAGCCCGGGAAAGTTACGAGAGGTCTTTATGGAGGCCGGCGCGATGGCTCCAACCGAGCGCCTGCTCGAATTCACGATACACGCGCCAGTATCAGCGGAAGAGTTTTGGGCACTGCGGTCCGAAATGTCGGAGAAGCTTCGTGACAAGATCGCCAGGCTTTCCCGTGAGCAGTTGGCTACCGTGGAGAGTCAGGCGCTTGAAGCTCTTAGTGAGTACTCGACTGGTAGTGGAATCAGTTTCCCGGCTGAGGTTCTGATCGTCAGTGGAACCAAGAGCCGTCCGGCATGAGCCGAACCGCGTCGCCCAGCCAGGATCCGGCGAATCCGTTGACGCCGGTGAAGTCACTCGTCTTTGACGTCTTCGGCACGGTGGTCGACTGGCGCGGATCGATCGTTGAAGAGGGCGACGCTTGGGGGAAAACCCGGGGCATCACCGTGGATTGGGCCCGCTTTGCGGATCGATGGCGGGAAGGTTATATGCCTTCCATGGACAAGGTGCGAAAGGGCGAAGTGCCCTGGACCAATCTCGACCACCTGCATCGCGCACTGCTGGAGGACCTGCTCAGGGAGTTTCACATAGAAGGTCTTTCGGAACAGGAAAAGGAGCACTGGAATCGCGTCTGGCATCGCCTGAAGCCGTGGCCCGACTCGGTCGCCGGACTCACACGCCTCAAGAAGAAGTACACGATTGCGCCGCTTTCGAACGGCAACGTCGCGCTGCTCAGCAATATGGCCAAGCATGCCGGGATTCCGTGGGACCTGATTCTGTCGGCAGAACTGGCCAGGCATTACAAACCCGATCCTGAAGCCTACCTTACCGCGGTCAGTTTTCTGGGGCTGAAGCCTGAAGAAGTGATGATGTGCGCGGCTCACTCGGTCGATCTGATCGCCGCGCGGCGGTGCGGACTACGGACTGGGTTCCTCTATCGGCCTGGTGAATTCGGATCCAGGCGCAAGGCCGACGAGGCAGGGCCTCTGGATTTCGACGTGGTGGGCGCGGACATCGTGGATCTTGCGGCGAAACTGGGGGCGTAGAGGCGAAGAGAGGACTGGACGCGGAAGAGAGAAGAGAGAAAAGAGAGGAGAACAGAAGACAGGAGAATTGTTCCAGTTCGGCACCGCCGCTGGATTAATCGCACTACTGTTCACTTTGGGCGCGAGGGTACGCAAGGGGTCAGCAGGCCGGTTGACAACCGGCCGCAGGTTGACAACCTGCCCCACATCGGCTGCAAGGTGAACAGCATTGGGGTTCACAGTGTGACTAAGCTGAGAATGGTTGTCTTCCGCGGCGCCAGGGTGGACAATCGACTCAGTCCGCTATGAAGAAATCAGCCATCTACGCCGCCCTCTTCACGGTCCTCGCCTTGTTGGGAGTGGCCGCGCTTGCCCAGAGCCGTCAGGTCGCCGCAACCGAGAGGTCGGAATGGATCCAGTTCAACCCGGTGACGCCGCTGACGGCGGCATCCTTTGCCCACCCTCCCGCCGCCGACCGGCTGTGGGTGCGGATGAACATGCCCGCAAGCGCGGACCCGGCGGAGATCGCGGCGGAGGTTCGGGAGCTGCGTGAGCAGGGCATCGCGGGCGTGGAAATCGGACAAGGCGCGTTTCCGAACAACGAGCAGCTCGTCCAGTTGCTCAAAGCCGCGAATCAGGCGGGAGTCAAAGTCAGCCTCAGTCACGGGCCCACGCAGAATCCGGCCGGGTACTCGATCGATGACGACCACGCGCGGAAAACCCTGGTCGTCGGCAGGGCTGCGGTGAATGCCGGTGAGACGTTCGACGGGCACTTGCCGCCGCCGACCTTGACGGCAGGCGGACGAAGTGGGTTCGGCGGGCTGCCGGTCGGCAGGGGACCGGGAGCCGGAGCCGCCGGCCGTGGGCCGGGCAATGGCGCCGGTCGCGCGGCGGGTGGACCTCCGGCTACCGGAGGAGTGGGTGGCCGCGGCGGTCCGGGAGGCAGAGGTGCGGGGACGCAGCCAGGCCGGGCAACGCTGATCGCAGTTTTGGCCTACCGCTGCACCCAGACACTCTGCCCTGCGACGGGACCTGCTGAGCTGGACCGGTCCTCGGTCATCGACCTGACCTCCACGGTCACGGGCAAGAACACGGCAGGGGTCCTCGGCGGGACGAGTGCCGGCGACATCCGCTGGACCGCTCCGTCTTCGACCTCCGTCGCTCAGTGGCAGTTGATCGTGTTCTGGTCCAGGGGCGTCTTCGCGCAGCCGGATCCGTTCAGCGAAGAAGGCTACACACAACTCATCAACAGCATGGAGACGGGCTTGAGCGCGGAGGTCAAGGAGTTGCTGAAGGTCAACGGCGGGGATCTGTTCTACGACTCGCACTCGGTTGACCGAGGCAGTCCGGACGAACTCTGGACGAATCGGATGGCCGAGGAGTTCCGCAGCCGGCGCCAATACCCGCTGATCCCGAACCTGCCGGCGCTGTTCCAGGATATTTTCACCTTCAGCGACGGCAGCGCGCCGCGCGTGCGCAATGACCTTTATGCGGTGCGCGGCGATATCTGGCTGGAGAAGCAGATCGCCCCTCTGCGGACCTGGGTGCGGAAGTACAACAACGTGCTGCGCGTCCAGGTGGAGGGAGAGGCTAGCATGACCACGCCGATTACGGATATGGTGCTGGCGGCGGCGGCCGTGGACCGGCCGGAGCACGAGAATCTGTTCGTCGGCGACGAAGTGGACAACTACCTTCCGATGGCATCGGCCAACCACATGACTGGAAACACCTGGTATTCGACGGAATGCTGCGCGGCGCTTGGCCAGGCGTACGCCGAGACGTTCCAGGATGCCATCATCCGCATGCACCGGAGCTTCGTGGGCGGCATCACCAAGCTGGTGTACCACGTCTATCCCTACCGCGATGGCGCCACCTGGAAATGGCCGGGCTATCACAACTTCGGCCAGGCGGGGTTCTCGAACGCGTGGGGTCCGCGCAATCCCTTTTGGGTAGACGCGCGAACTTACAACGACTACCTCGCACGCAACCAGCAGGCGCTCACGCAAGGCGACGCGAAAACCGATGTCGCCGTGTACATGCAGAACTATCTCTATCCTCCGTCGCAGGGATTCAAGTACCGGGCCTGGGGCGACACCAAGCTGCAGGAGGCGGGTTACACGCGGGATTACCTCAATCCCACCATGCTGAACCTGCCGAATGCCACGGTGACCGGGAACCGTCTCGCCCGAAACGGGCCAGCCTACAAGGCGCTGATTATCGATAGCGAGCAGGGACCTCCGACCGATCCGGTCAAGACGTCGATGCCCGTCGAAGTTGCGCGTGAGATCCTGGGCTTTGCGCGCGCCGGGCTGCCGGTCATCGTGGTTGGGACGCCGCCCGATCGGACACCGGGCAACACTCCGGAGGCCGATCTCACGCTCGGAAGCGTCATCGGGGAACTGTTGCGCGAACGCTCCGTCTCGCAGGTGGCACACGAGTCCGATGTGCCCGGGAAGTTGCGCTCGCTGGGCATCCGGCCGGCGGCGGAACCGGGCGCGCCATCTCCCGTCCTCAGCATCCGTCGCGGGGATGCGGCGACCAGAACCGATTACTACTTCTTCTACAACCAGGGCATTGTGAGTCCGCCGGACGAGCCGAGAACACTTTTTGAGCCGGCGACCGGGGAGGCGGTGGATCGTGAGTTCAGCCTCGAAGGGCGCGGACAGCCGTACCTTCTGGACGCGTGGTCTGGGGAGATTACGCCGATCGTCAACTACTCGGCGAGCGGCGATCGCGTCGCGCTGCGCATCCGGCTCGCGCGCGATAATGGCGTGCTGATCGCGCTGAGCGAACAGGCGAACCGTTTCGGAGTGGCGATTCCCAAGGTCCACGTGACCAAGACCAGCGCGGATGGTGCGGGTATGAATCAGGGCGCCGTTGTGATCCGTGCTGCGGCGGCGGGGACCTATACGGCAACGCTGAGCAACGGGCGAACCGTGCGCGGCGTGATTGGCTCGGTGCCACCGCCGATCGACCTGACTCCAGTGAAATGGCATCTCTCTGCCGAGGACTGGCTGCCCGCGAACCCGTACGCGACCACGTTCGGAGCGGCGGCGACCGAGACGCGCAAGGATCGCATCGAACTCGACCTGGACGGGCTGAAGCCATGGCCGGAGATCCCGGCCCTGAAAGGCGCCTCCGGTCTCGGCACGTACACGACGACTTTCGACTTGCCGGTATCATGGACGGCGGCTAGCGGCGCGATTTTGAGCTTGGGTGAGGTCTTCGACACGTTTACTGTGACGGTGAATGGGCGGACGATCGACATCGACCAGATCGGCGCCGAGGGCGATATCGGTCGATATCTGAAGGGCGGCCGGAATACCATTGCCGTTCGCGTGGCAACTACCCTGAATAATCGGTTGGCAACGATTGACGATGATGTCGCGAACCGCGGGTTGGTGCAGCCCTACGGTTTGGTTGGGCCAGTGCGAATCACGCCTTACGGCACAGCGACTCTATGGGGGAGGACGCGGAGGTGATGTTCGCGACGGCTGCATTTCGGCACCAGCTTGAACGCCGCGAATCGCGTCTGCGGGGAGGCAGGCTGGGCCTGGGCAAGCTAAAAAGCACGCCCCACCGAGCGGAGGATGCTTGTCGGTGCGTGGGCAAGCTAAAGCATGCCCCACGTCACTTCCGTAGCAGCTCGGTCTCTGCGCCCACGAATCCCCAGGTGATCCAGACGTGGCCTTTCAGGACGCGGCGGAAGTACTCCTGGGCCTTGGCGCGATCGCCATTGTAGAGGTGCCAGTTGCCGATGCCGTAGGCTACCGTATCAAACGGCAGTTCGACTTCCTGGTCGGTGTTGCCCGCCGGCGGCTCGGGGGGAAGCGCCTCGGACTCGGTCATCTTCCCTTGAAAGAAGCGCACCAAATTGAGATAGAACTTCGTATGCGGCGACTCGTTGGTCATCTCCGGCGGGACGGCCTCCAGAGCTTTCGCCGCCTCATCGGTCTTTCCCGCCCGGCGGAGCGCGGCATACAGCCAATTGGTGGAGTTGATGCGCTCATCGGTGTTCGGGGCGGTTTCCACCGCATGGCGGAAGGACTCGGCTGCCGGGGCGAATTCGCCCAGGAAATAGTGCGCCAGGCCGAGATGATAGTACGCCGCCATCTCCTTGGGATTGAGCGCCGCGGCGCGGGTGAGGTCGGCGCGCGCCCGGGTAAACTCACGCAGGGGTAGCTCGCGGTGGCCGCGCTCCAGG
>PMTT01000476.1:0-9085 GCA_003167275.1 Bryobacterales bacterium
TCCAGCGTGGCGGCGGTGTCGTAGCGGTTGATGATGGCGTAAGGCACGATCGTCCCGGCGCCCGGAAGTGCCGTCGGGGCCGGAAGGCCGAGGCAACTGAAGGCGAACGTGTAGTTTTGGCCCGAGGTTGGATCGCCGAATCCGAAATTCACGGTATCGGCGGCGTCTACAGCGGCGACTGCGAAAGGCTCGATTCCGCAGGCCGTGCACAAGGGCGCGCTGATACCGGCGATGGCTTGGGCGGCGATCGGAGTCTTGCGCGACTGCCCCCCCGGCAAAAGGCTCCAGAACAGCAGCGGCGCGTCCGCAGTGATGCCGATCTTCACGTACTGTGCAGTGGTTCCATCGGCCCCGCCGGCCGTGCCCGACGTGGCATCCGCGACCGAGGCGAAGAATCCCGGAGGGTTCACCGTGCTGGTCAGACTGCCGGTGGTCTGATTGAGCGGGAGCGCCCCAAAGTTGTACTTGTTCTGGATCGTGGTCGTGTTGTCGATCGATTGATTGGCCGCCGCGGTTGCATTATCGAGCGACGCCGACGTCCCAATCAGTTGTGACGCAGCGGCCAGGGCCATGGCATTGGCCGCCTGGTTAAGCTCTCCCCGAATCAGGTACAGTCTCCCCAAATCCAAAGCAAATCCCATGAGCCCAAACAACACCGGCACCAGGATGACGAGCAATTGGAGGGACATCGAGCCGGCCCGACGGCTCAGGGGTTGGGGGTTGGGGGTTGGGGGTTGGGGGGTGGGGGAAGTNNCCCCCAACCCCCAGCCCCCAACTCCTGCTTATTTCGGTATCTGTTGCCCACGTGGCCCCACAAACTCCGGCTGATCGCTTCCGCCCGCGGGCGGTGTCGTAGTAGTAGTAGTTGTGCCCTTCTTGCCCTTCTGCTTGGCTTTCTCCTGCAGCACCGTCGGCAGGAAGGTCGATGGCATGTCCGGCAGCTTGGCCTTCTCCTCCGGGGTCAGCGCCTTCACAAAATGCGGCGTGATCACGATCAGCAGCTCATCCGTCGATTTCTGCGTGCTCCGGCTGTTGAACAGCTTGCCCAGAATCGGGATGTCGCCAATCCACGGCACCTTGCTCAGCGTTTCGGTCACCCGGTTATCGATCAGCCCCGCGATCGCGAAGCTCTCGCCATCCTTCAGAATGACTTCCGTCTCCATGCGCCGCTGCGAGAGCGCCGGAATTACGTAGCCCTGCAGCGTGACGGCATTCGCGAAGTCCAGCGAGCTCACTTCAGGCGAAACTTTCAGGTCGATGGCTCCCGACGCAGTCACCGTGGGAGTGAAGTCCAGCTTGACGCCGAAGGGCTTGAACTGCACGGTGATTACCGGCGCGGTGGCGCCGCCAGTCGGCGTAGTGGTGATGGTGGGGAATGGGAACGACCCGCCCGCCAGGAAACTGGCGTCTTTGCCCTCCAGCACGATCAGGTTCGGCTCGGCCAGGATCTGCAACAGGTCCCGCTCCTGCAACGCCTTGATGGTGGCGCCCAGATTGATGTCCGGCCGAAAGGCAAACAGGTTCAAGAGGTCCGAAAAGTTGACCGTCGAGCCGGGAACCTGGCCGCCCGTGACCTGGAGTTGGCTGAAGCGCGGCGGCGTGAACTGCTCGGTGGTCAGGCTGCCCAACGTGGTGTTGTTGGTGCTGAACAGGTTGAAACCGAACTGGCTGAGCGCCACCCGATCCACATCCGCGAACTTCACCTGCAACAGGATCTGCCGCGGTTCGGGCGCCGGCGGCGTCTGCAACAGGTTGATCACCGTCTTGGCGCGCGTCTGCGCCATTCCCGCGAGGCGCTTGGAATCCTCCGTGCTCTTCACCGAACCCGACAACACAATCGTCTCACCCGAGCCCGTTACCGACACCTTACTTCCGTTGGCGCTCTCTTCGATCTGCTTGCGGAAGGCGTCCCACTCGGACGTGTCCTTCTCCACTCCGACGTCATATTGCGCCGGATCCCCGCCCTCCTCCCAAATGATCAGCGTGGTGTGTCCGGGACCTTTGGCATTGACCATCACCTCCCGCGGCGAGATGACAATGGCATCGGCGATCTTGGGCTCCGAGATGACAACTTTCTGAATGTCCTTCTGAAAGCGCAGCAACTCGCCTCGCCCTTCGACAAGCCTGACCTCTCGCGTAGCAGGGCGAGTCTGCGCCCAGCCTGAGGCGCACGCCAGGCAATACAGGATGCAGCAAACCACTAGTGCTGGCATTCCCCAAAAAATGCTGCTGACAAGCCTTGTGGGGCAGGCAATCTTGCCTGCAGCCGCCTTTCCAGGCGGCTGTCTCGGCTCAAGCGCATTCTCTCGCACTCGGCAATCGCCGGCTGAAAGCCGGCTGCAGCCACGATTGGCTGCCCCACTTAGGATCTTCATCGAAACATTTCCTGGACGTGCTTGTCGCCACGGTAGACGTCCACCACGACGCGGGGCTTCTCCGGCTCCTTTTTCTTCACTTCGTCTTCTTTCTTGGCCTTGGCGCCCAGATCCCGCAGGACCCTGGCATCGTCGGAATCCCCGCCGCGATTCCGTTTAGCCCTGGTGGCTGCCATCGGGTCGAGGACCTCGGTGGTCAGCGGACCGCTGTCGGACGACTCCGAAGGATCCAGCGGATTGCGCAGCGACAGGCTGATCCGGCCCTCATTCTTGGCCAGTTCCAGCTTCTGAGCATCTTCCGGCGTCAGCAGCAGCGTCACCACCGGCGACTTCGGAGTGCGCGGATCCACCGTCTGCCCGGACTGCACGAGGCGCCCAACGGAGAGCACCTTCACCTTTTGCAGGATGGTGGAGGTGGTGGCTTCAGCCATGGTGCCCGGACGCGTGAATAACACATCCACGGTCGAGTTGCTCTGGATCAATCCGGCCACCCCACTGACGTCCGTGATCTGCACCGACACGGCGCGATAGCCCATTTCGATCGTCGAAGAGACGCCCTCCACGGTTGTGGTGCCGGAGAGCTTGGACATCAACAGCGGCTCGTTGCTGTTCATGGGAAACAGCACCACGCGGTTCAGGGCGTTCTTGTTCTCGAAGACCACCCCTTTTGGAATGTCGCGTTCGGGATAGTTCACCGTCTTCAAGTCGCCCGGCCGCAGCAAGGTGCCGAGCGGCATATCGTGCGCCGCCACCACCACCTGCACCTGTTTCTCCTGTTGCGGCGCGATGGTCTTGGCGTACAGGAACCAGCTCAGCAAGACGGCCGAAATCCAGGCCCCCGCGATAATCAGGAGTTTCTTCTGTCGATCCATTTAAACCTCATGGCTCCACTTGCACCTATGGCAAGGCACACGTCCACCTCTGAATTTCCGCCGATGTTCTGTTGTAACACATACACAATCCCTAAGTTCCTCCCCGGGCCAGCAATATCGCCGCGCCGTCCTGGTAAACCGGCCGCCAGCCGATCTGCTCCAGGGCCGGCACCAGCGGGAAGTCGGGGGGCATCAGCGCGTGGCTGAAGTGGTACGACTCCCAGTACTCCCGCCACCCTGGGCGCACCTGCACCATGCGGGAGTACTGCTTCAGGAATTCGACCCCATAGAAATCGCTGCGCCCGTCGAAAAAGACCTTTCGGGTCCCATTGGAACGATAGATCAGGTATCCGCCGAACTTGTCTGGGGCGAACAACCGGGCGTCCTCGGGGACATGCGGCCAAGCCGCTACCGGAAAATCTTCCGGCGGAAAACCAACCGGCAGAAGCCGCAGCAAACCAAACGCCGCCAGCAGCGCGAAGGGCGCCACGGCGTACCCCCTCCACTCGCGATCCAGTGCCCGCAAACGCTCGGCGTAGCCCCGCCAGGGAAGCTCGAAGGTCGCCCGGATCGCGCCATTCGCCACGGGTAGCAGCAGCAGCGCTGCCAAGGGCAGAACCCGTGCGGAGCGTAAGGCCAACACCGAGACCAGCATCGCCAGAAGGAAGTGCTCGTACCTCCCGCGCAGGAGCGCTAGGGTGCCTCCGGCGATTCCCAGGATCACAGTAGCGATGATCTGGCCCGCCCCAGCCGTGTGGAAGTCGAAGCTCTGAAACTCGCCAATCCGCGACAGCAGTTCGGAATCCGTCAGATATCGAAACAGGTGGGCATAGAGACGCCACCCATAAGGGTTCGCCAGTGGCGCAATCGCCGCCACCACGGTCGCCCAAACGAACCAGACTGCCCCATTTGTGCTCAATTGTGGTGAAGCTTGTGGTGAGACTGCTGGTGAGCCCTCTTGTGGGGCGGACCCCCTGGTCCGCGGCCGACCCCCTGGTCNNCGAGGGCGTCGGCCGCGGACCGGGGGGTCCGCCCCACTCGAGGAGTCTGCCACACCACAGCCCCACCGCGTAAATCCCTGCGATCACAGCCCCCAGAAAGAAGCTTGCATGCACGTTCGCCCACATCGCCATGTAGACGCCAATCGCCAGCCCGTCCCGCCATCCGAATTGCGCGAATCGTCCCCTGGTTTCCGCGTACAGCACTGCGCCCAGCAGGAACAGCCACCCGATCACGTGCGGTCTCGCCAACCAGTGAATGTCGCAGGTGGAGAGCAGCAGCGGAGCCATCGCGCAGGCCACCAGGAAATCTCCGCCCAACACCCAATGCAGGCGGAACCAAAACCAGACACCGGCCGCAATCACCCCGCCATAAAACAGGGCGACCCCCCGCAACCCGGCGCCACGATGGATGGCGCCGACCACTACGTCCGCACCCCACTCCCACGCAAACCAGGGCTCTCCCGGACGTGAGAAGGAATAAGGGTCGGTTCTAGGAAGGCTGCCGGTCGCAAGGATAGCTTCGCCGGTTCGGATGTGCCACCCGGCATCCGAGTCCCGAAACAGCTTCTGATAGCCCTGGAAAAGGAACAGGCAATAGAAGAGCGTAACGATAGCTGTGACCAGCGCCAGATCGGGAACTAACCACCGGGCAAACGGCCGCACATTGACGTCCGGGCCTATGTCGCGGGTGTGCCGATGCTCGCCAGGTCTCCCGTGATGCTCTGGTAGAGGCTCACTATGCCCGCCGAGAGTTGGTTCACGGTGGTGATCAAAGCCAGCCCGACGGCGGCCACGATCAGGGCATATTCCACCAAGTCCTGCCCCTGTTCATCGCGGATAAACCTTATGACAAACGTCTTCATCGTTCCTCCCCAGTTGCGGGTCTGGATTCGGTCTTGACCGTATCCTTCCGCGAATCGTCCAACGGTCCTACCCAAAGCTTTTTGAAGCCGGCTTTCCACCGCTCCCACCCGGTTTGGTCCGGTTTCCCTGGCAAGAACGCCGGATTTCCATCCAGACGGGAAACCAACTCCAGGTTCTTGAGGGCGGCTGGGAGATTCCTATTATAGCCAAGCGATATTTCCAGTTCCTTACGGGCGGCCGGATAGTTCCCTTTTTCGATCAGCACCGCTGCCAGGTTGTTATGCGCGGTGGCGGCGTCGGCGGCGGATTGCCAGTTGGCGACGGCCTCTCCGTTGGCATTCTGATTGGCCAGCACGAGCCCCAGGTTGTTATGCGCCACCTGGGAGCGCGGATTCAGCTTCAGGGCCTCGTGGAACTCCGCGGCGGCTTCCGCGTTCTTCTTCTGCATCAACAGGTTGTAGCCCAAATTGTTGTGCAGGGAGTCGGCCGCGGGGCTCAATTCCAAAGCCTTCCGATGGGCCGTTTCCCCAAGCGTCCATAGGCCCGATTCGTCGCGCAGGATGCCCAACCACGAGTAATAGTCGGGGGCGGTCTGAGGGTGCTCCTTGAGAAACGCCTCCAGCCCTTCAATGGCCTCTGCGGGGCGCCGCATGGTATTGAGGGCGCGCACCAGGGCAAGCTGAACCTCGCCGGACCCGGGGAATCGGGCGGCGGCCAGACGGCAGATTTCCAGGGCCACATCGGGATATCCGCGCTCCTGGTAGGCCTTGGCCAGTTCCAGCCGTGCCGGTACGCTCTCCGAATCGGCGGCCACCTTCTCGCGGAGCACCCGCAACTGGTAGTCGCCATCGCCGGCATCGGTGGCGTTGTGGATCTGCCGTTCCCAAACGGTCTGGGATGCCTGGGGGGGCGCCGCAGAGGCTTTGGCCATCGGAGCGGGGCGCATGCAAGACGCCGACAAGGCCGCCACTGTCACGAGCGTGAGCCGAAACCCCATGTCAACCAAGCTTCTCCACCACCAGTTCATCTCCCACCTGAGTGCCAGTTCGGTCCAGCGTACCGGCTGGAAGTTCCAGGATGGAATGCGCCGACAGGCAAACCGAGAGGCGCCAGGCCGGCACCCGATGCCTGATCTTGCGGACCTTCCGCTGTTTGTCGAGATACACCAAGTCTATCGGAAACTTCATGAAAAAGGTGTGGACCGATTCGCAAGGGACGATCCACAGCCCTTCACCGGGATTCAACCGCTCATGCTTGAGGAGGCCGGTCCGGCGCTTCGCACTGGTATCCGCCAAATCCGCAGCGTCGGCCAAAATCGTGTCGCGGGTATGATTCCGCACTAAAATTTTCAATTTCGAAGACTATAACACGAGATCGGGGTAGCGTGTTGCGGTAGCACGCGGTTGGTGAGGAGGCGGTATCAGGATAAAAGCTTTCTCGCCAAGCAAGCACAAGTGCCGAAGATCGCTGTATTGGTGCCCAAGCCGAGGGCCAGCACGAGCGTGACGAGCACCGCAAATCCTGGATTTCTCCCCGTCATCCGAACGGCATATCGTAAATCCTGCCAAAGCGCCATCGTCAGACCCCCCCAGTCTCACCCGATTATCGCAGCATGTTCCGCCATGGCCGCCAGCCTCGCCCCGTAGGGCGTCGCGCCTGCGGTCGTTGCTCGTTGCTGGTATTGGTGGGACAGGCGGTTTCGCCTGTCAAGCCGGCTGAAAGCCAGCCGCGAGCCAGGACTGTGCGCCGACTCCTGCCGGCGCCTTTGGATTCCAACCGCCATTGACAATCCACTTCTCAGCGGGGTAAAAACGGCTCATGCCAAACTCTTCCCGGCGTGGGTTCCTCGCCACAGGCCTCGGCGCCGTGGCCGCTGCGCGGTTCGCGCGGGCCGACAGTTCCGGCGACCTGGCCGCGTTGACGCTCAAGCAAGCCTCCGACCGGATTCGATCCCGGAACGTCTCGCCCGTGGAGCTGACGGAAGCCTGCCTCGATCGCATCAAGACATACAACCCCAAGATCAACGCCTGGATCACGGTGATGCGCGAGAAGGCGCTGGCGCAGGCGAAGTCCCTTGGGGAGGAACAGGCGGCGGGACGCTTCCGCAGTCCCTTACATGGGATTCCGATCGGTCTCAAAGATAGCATCGACACCGCCGGTACCCGCACCACCGCGGCCAGCGCTGTCTACGAGTACCGCTTTCCGGCCGAGGATGCCGAGGTGGTGCGCAGGCTCAAGGCGGCCGGCGCCATCCTGATCGGAAAGTGCAACATGCACGAGTTCGATGCCGGCTCTACCTCCGCTGTCAGTTACTGGGGACCGGTCCGGAACCCGTGGAATCTGGAGCGCGTCGCGGGCGGCGCATCGGGCGGTTCGGCGGCGGCCGTTGCCATGGAGAACTGCTTCGGAGCCCTGGGAACGGATGCGGGCGGCGCCATCCGCACTCCTTCCTCATACTGCGGTGTGGTCGGTTTCAAGCCGACCTTTGGCCGGGTCAGCATGCGCGGCATCATTCCCTTCGCCTGGTCGCTGGACCATTGTGGTCCGATCGCTCGCACCGTCGAGGATGCCGCCCTGCTCTTGCAGCAGATCGCCGGCTACGATCACCTGGATGTGGACAGCGCCGACCAGCCGGTGCCCGATTATTCGGCTGCCATCGGCGCGCCGGTGGCGCAATTCCGTCTCGGCATTCCCCCGCAGTTCTTCGATCACCTCGACGACGACGTGTCGAAAGCCATCGAGGACGCCATCGCGCTGCTGAATAAGCTGACCAAGGGATCGCGTGAAGTGGGTCTGCCATCCCTCCTGCATGCCGGAGTCGGCGCGGAGATTGCTGCCTATCACGAGAACCTGCGGGGAGTGAACGGCGGCGGCTACGAGCCCAGCACGGCGCGCGTGTTTCCCACTACTCCCGACGCCACCAGGGCCGCAGACTACATCCGCGGCTGGCGCGATCTGGAAATGGTCCGCCGCACAGTGGACGAGGACGTATTCCGGAAGCAGAACGTCGACCTCCTGCTGGCGCCGGCCGCCCGGCACGCACCCCCGACGATCGAAGAAGAACTGGCCGCTGGCGGTGCAGGTGGCGGTGGCGGTGGCGGCGGCGGAGGCCGGGGCGGCGGAGGAGGCAGGGCTGGCGGGACGAACTCGGGGGCGGCGGGCGGCGGCGCCGCTGGCGGCGGAGACGGCGCGGCGAACACCACGCGCGCCCGAGCCCCGCTCGATCCCGAGGAGAATACACGCCCGTTCAACGGGTACGGTTTGCCAACCATCACGGTCCCCTGCGGTTTTACCAAGGATGGCCTGCCGATCGGCCTCCAGATCAGCGCACCCCATTTCGGGGAGGGCAACGTGCTGGCGCTGGCGTACGCCTACCAGGAAGCTACCGATTGGCACAAACGCCGCCCACCCCTTCAACCAGACACCAAGGTCCCGGCGCTCTCCAAGGCCGCATCTGAACAGACCGGCGGTTAAGAGCTTCAGGCCTAGGCGTGGAACACCGACCAGCGCGTTGACGTATCATCTGGCTGGGGGGATTTATGCGACTGCTCATCGCGCTCGTCTTAGGCGCAGTTGCCGCCACTGCTCAACAGAGCCTGGATGTCCTGCTGCACCAGACATTCGAGACCGACACCGCCGGATGGGCGGCTTTTGGGCAGGGAGCCGCTGTCCATGCAACCAACCACGCGCTCGCTCTGACGTACGAAGTGCACCCTAAACAGATCGCGGCGGCATTTCTGCCGGCTTCCCCCGCCTTCTCCCGGCTGCAACAACTGCGGTTCCGAGTCAAGAGCGACCACGACACGGTGTTGGGCGTGATCCTCAGCGAAAAGCAACCGGGCGGTGGCAATTACAACGCGTGGTTCTGGGCCCCCGCCAATACCTGGCAGGACATCGAACTCACTCCCGCCGATTTCATTGCCTCGGATGGGCCGACCGACCCCGTGGACGCCGACGGAAAGCTGGACACCGA
>PMTT01000476.1:9109-20029 GCA_003167275.1 Bryobacterales bacterium
CGCCGGCGTGATCGACACCTTCGACCGCGGCTTCCTGCAATGGGTGACCCTCGGAGGAATGGAGTTGAAATTGAGCACTGCGGAGAATCCGCTCGGAAGGCGGGCGCTCCAGGCGAAATACCAGCAGGTGGAGGGGCAGTTCGAGCTTCTGACCCGGCGCCTGTCGAACTTCGATTTGTCAAAAGCGGCCAGCCTCGCGTTCGATATCGCGTCCGAGCAGGAATCCACCGTGGTGATCTCGCTGGAATTGAAGCAGGGTGGCCGGTACAACCTTACCATTTATCCGCCCGGCGGACGCGAAGTCTTCCACGTCAACGTCAAACTGGGCGATTTCCAGGGCCCTGGCAAGCTCGATCCCGCGCAACTGAAGTCTCTCGCGATGGTCGATATCACTTCCGCGAGCGGCGGTGCCCCGGCCACCAATACCATCTGGATCGGTAAAGTTGAGACACTGTCCAATTGATGGTGGAGAAGCAGGATCGTGAGCTGATTGCCGGTTTCCTGGGCGCGTGCGCCGCCCTGATCTTCTTTGGCTGGTTGTCCCGCACGGTGTTGGAGGGCCAAAGCATGCGCTTCGATACCGCAGTCCGCGACTCCATCCACGCCTGGGCGTCCCCGCCCCTGACCTATGCCATGCGCGGCGTGACGCAACTGGGGTCGCCCTATGTTCTGATCACACTCGGCCTCCTGGTGGTCTGGCGGCTCGTGGCCATTAACCGGCGGCACGCCGCGCTGATCTTCGTCATAGCCTGCCTGGGGGCTGAGGCGTTGGCTCAGATTCTGAAGTTGGTGTTCCGCCGGCCGCGGCCCGACGCCTTCTTCGGCATCCTCGAACCGTTGACTTATAGCTTTCCCAGTGGCCATTCGGTCATGTCGGCCTGCTTTTACGGGGTAGTGGCGGCCATTCTCACCACGCGTATGGAGGCGCGCGCCATCCGTGCGGCGATTTGGATGGGGGCGGCGCTTCTGGCTTTGTCGATTGGATTCTCGCGGGTCTACCTGGGCGTCCACTACCCTACCGATGTGCTGGCCGGATATACCGCCGCCGCCATTTGGGTAGGCACTGTCCGCGCCGGCTACGTGATTTGGATGAGGCGGCGGTATCGTGGTGGCTTCCAAGCGGCATAATCGGGTCTGTTTCACGTGAAACAAGGATGTAAATAGGGTTACAAAGTCCTCGGCCACCCCATCGCTGGGCAGGTCAAGGACCTTCCCAGGAAATGCAAATCTCCGGAACGTACGTCCTCGACTTGCGCCGTAGATTGTCCGCGGAGTGCGCGGTTATCCTCGACTGGGCGGTTAGCACGGGGCAAGCTAAAGCATACCGTACGAAGCCTCCGGCAACCCGACTCGGGCCGGGGAATGATCGCGGTGGAAACTCGCAAACTCAATAGGCGGCATGGCTGCCGCAAACAGGAAACCCTGTGCCTCGTCGCAGTGCATCTGGCGTAACAACTCCGCCTGATGGACGGTCTCCACCCCCTCGGCGATCGTGCTCATCCCCAGACTCGCCGCCATCCGGAGAATGTTCTCGACCATGGGCGCCTGTTTCTCGCCATCTTCAATCCGACGGATGAACGCCTGGTCTATCTTTAACCTCTGAAAGGGCAGGTGGTGCAGGTAGGAGAGTGACGACTGGCCGGTTCCGAAATCGTCCAGCGCAAACCCGATCCCCAGCGCCTGCAGATTCCGGAATGTGCGCTGGGCCAGGGCGAAGTCGCCTACCAGGAGACTCTCCGTCAATTCCAGTTCCAGCATCTCCGGTGGGAAGCCGGTGTCCGAGAGCGCCTGCTCCACGTCCTGGACGAAATCGGCTCGCGCAAACTGCAGGGCGGAAACATTCACTGCGATCCGCAACCGCAGCCCGATTCCATCCAGCCACTCTTTGCCCTGCCGGCAGGCCTCGACCAACACCCAGCGTCCGAAATCCGCGATCAGGCCGGTCTCCTCCAGAATCGGGATAAAGGCGGCCGGTGAAACCAGCCCCAAGCCCTCGGGGCGCCACCGCAACAGCGCCTCCGCCCCCCGCACGATCCCGGACGAGAATTCGATCTGTGGCTGGTAAAACAGTCTCACCTCCCGCCGCGCCAGGGCGAAACGGAGCCGTTTCTCCATTTCGAGCCGCTCGGGCGGCGTAGAGGCCATGGGGGAGCGGTAGGACAGGAACTGTGCTTTGCCGGCCTGCTTGGCCTGATACAGGGCCACATAGGCTTCGCGCTCCAGGGATTGGGGAGTGCTTGCGGAAGTCGAATAGCCAATCCCGATGCTGGCGCTCAGGAACAGTTCGTGATCGTCAATCGAGAAGGGCGTGGACAAGGAGCGCAGCAAACGCCCGGCTACCGCGTCGGCGTGTTCCATCGCCCGATTGGGGAGCACGATGGCAAACTCGTCGCCTCCCACCCGTGCCAGGAGATCGCCCTCCCGCAGGCACGATTGGAATCGCCGGCCCGCTTGCGCCAGCAGGCGATTGCCGATCTCGATCCCCATCACATCGTTGACCTGCCGAAAGCGGTCCAGGTTGACGTACAACAAGGCGGTCGAACGGTTGGCGACCTTCATTCGATCGAGGGTATCTGCCAGCACGCGTTCGTAGCAACTGCGGTTGGGCAGCTTCGTCAGGGTATCATGGTCGGCCTTGAAGGCCAGTTCCTCGAGCAGGTTCCGCTGCTCGATCGCCAGAGTAGCCAATCGGCAAATCGACTCGATGCGCGTGGCGTAGATGCCTGAAGGGACCTTCGGACGGTCGCCAAGCCCAACCAGGATCGCCAGCAGTTCCCCTGTCCCGGAGAATAAATGGCGGGCCCAACCGGTATCGACGGGACATTCCGGGTGGCCGGCGGTGGCCTGTCCCCGCTGGAAGAGCGCCTCCGAGAGCCGCGCCGGGTCGATTCTGGCCAAGGCGGTCTCGGCCTCCCGGGACAGGTAGCCCTTCGCCGTCAATATCCAGTGCTCGCCGTCGGCCAGGAAGAAGGCGATTGGGAACTCGCCCTGCGCCCTCCCGAGGTGCCGGCACAGCGTGCCCAGAATCTCCTCCGGGGCCGCCAACTGGGCAATCCGGCAAGCGATTTGCTGCATGCAAACTTCGCTGTCATAAGCCGGTTCTTTCTCCAAACCTGTCTCGATGGGGCTAGTCATGGTCATGGCGGGCAAACTCCGGTGAATTGATCTACCTGCTCGACGAGCGGGTCCGCGGATTCCGAGACACCCTCGGCAACCAGGTGCGAAGGCGTCACCGTCATGACCGCGGTGCGATTTCCCAACGCGATGCGGTGAACCAGGGGAGCGCTGTTCAGATGGGCTACCTCCGTTCGCAGAGCCGTCAGGTCGCGCAGTCGATGAAAAACGGCTACCAGGCTGGAGGGAGTCCATCGATAGGCCGTGTCCCCAGGGGCTATCGGTTCGAGGCGCTCCTTGATGAGGCGGAAGATCAGCTCGTCCGCGACCGCCGGACCATACCTTTGTGCGACCGCGTGCAAACGGTCAAACCGAAACGCTACCAGGTACAGAGCCTCGCCCGGAATCACTTTCGTCAGAGAGTGCTCGATTTTGCGAATACCCTCGGGACGCCCGGCCAGTTCCGTGCGGGTGCGTCCGAGAAACTCGCGGGTCTTGCTGACCTCCGTTTCAAAACGGGCCAACTCCCGGGCTGCCGATTCGTGGGCCTCCACCGACTCCGCTTCGATGAATCGGACGGTCTCCGCGAGGCGCGACTTCAGGGCGACGATGTCCTGGATCATCGAGGTTCGCGACAGGGAATCCTGGATTTTGTTCAGCCGGTCCACGGAGCGGTCGCGGCCTTCCGACAGAACAAAGAGCGCCTGGTTCAGCATGGCGAAGATATGCTGCATCTCGACCGTGAGGGTGGTGGCGCTCCGCTGAACAGCATCACCATGTTCAGCCAGGATTCGAGAGACGGCGGTTTGCGCCTGCAAGGCTCCTTCCGCCGTCCAATCGGGCAAAAGCGTCTCCTTGATTTGTTTGATTTCCTCCCGCTGCGGTCCGCACGCGTCGCCCGTCAGGACGTATTGATTGATTCCTTCCAGCACACCCGACAGGAGGCTTCCGAGCGCATCGCTCGAACCCTGTTCCACCGGTTCTCGTCCACCCCCGGCATCCCGATAAAGGTACTTGCGGATTGAGATCATAGCGCCGTCTGCGAGAAGGGTCACATGTGACCCTACTGGAACATATCGGCAGGAGGTGGGGCGTGCTTTAGCCCTGCCGAGCTGGGTTCTTGGGACCTCAGCTTAGATGGGTCAAGCGAAAGCCAACCCCACCCGTCCCAAAAATGGGACGGCCCGAGACGTTGGGAGCCTCCTAAGCCTTTCATTTTCCGAGACCTGGCGCGGCATGACGCTTGCTGAACAATCCCCCATGTCTGGACTCCGGCAAGATCTTCGCTTCGCCATCCGCACATTTTCCAAAAGCTCGGCATTCCTGCTGGTGGCGGTGCTGTCCCTGGGCCTGGGCATTGGGGCGAACACCGCAATCTTCAGCCTGATCAACGCCGTGATGCTGCGGGCCCTGCCCGTCGCCCATCCGGATCGGCTCGTCCTCTTGACCGACCCGGGATTCAGCGGCGTGGCCGTCGAGACCACCGAGGGCGGTACCAGGAGCGCCCTGTCCTACCCCGAATTCCAGGAATTGCGCGCGCACAATCGCGTCTTCTCCGGCATGTTCGCCGCCCAGAGCGCGCTCAGCGAGCTGGATGTCTTCGCCACCCACGTCGCCGGCGAACAGGCGACCAAGGCAAAGACACAACTGGTGTCGGGCGAGTTCTTCGGGGTCCTCGGAGTCCAGCCGGCGATCGGGCGCACGTTCACGCCGGAAGAGGACCGGGCGCCGGGCGCGAGCCCCCTGGCCGTCCTCTCGTACGGGTTCTGGCAACGCGAGTTTGCGAGCGACATGAGCGTGGTGGGGAAGACCATTCGCGTGGGGCAGGCGCCTTTGCAAATCGTGGGTGTGGCGCCCGAGGGATTTCGCGGCATCCTGGTCGGGTCGGAGACCGATCTCTGGATCCCCATCACCATGCAGGAACAGGTTCTTCCCGGCCGGAACTACCTGCGGCCGCGCGACACGCTCTGGCTTCAGGCGATGGGCCGCCTGGCTCCCGGCATGTCGCGAGCCGCCGCACAGGCTGGGATCAACGTGGCATTCCAGCAGATTCTACAGGGGTGGGCGGCCGGGCTGCCCAACGACAAGGAGCGCCGCGCCATGCTCGACCAGCAGATCCAACTGAGCAGCGGCAGCAAGGGCGCTTCGCAGCTCCGCGATCAGTTCCAGGACCCGCTGCTTCTGCTGATGGCCATGGTGGGCCTGGTCCTTCTGATCGCCTGCGCGAACATCGCCAACCTGATGCTGGCGCGGGCCACCAGCCGCCAACGGGAGATCGGCATACGGCTGGCGCTGGGAGCCAGCCGCGGACGCTTGATCCGCCAACTGATGACCGAGAGCGTCCTGGTAGCCGCTTTGGGCGGAATGCTGGGCGCGTTGCTCGCGAACTGGGGCACCGGCCTGCTAGTGAAACTCGTTGCGGGCGGCGGGTTCGACATCGCCCTGGAGGTGCATCGCGATGTCCGCATCTTCCTGTTCACTGGTGGGGTCGCGCTGCTGACGGGGATTCTGTTTGGGCTGCTACCAGCGCTGCGGGCCACGCGCGTGGACGTCAATCGAACGCTGGCGGCGAATGCGCGTGGCTCCATCGGAGGGCGCGGCGCGGTCCGGACGGGGCGGGCCCTGGTGGTGGCGCAGGTGGCTCTCTCGCTGCTCCTGCTGATGGGCGCCACCTTGTTCGTTCGCAGCCTGCACAATATGGCGGTGCAGCCTCTCGGCTTCAACCGGGACCACCTGTTGATGGTGCGCGTGGACCCGGTCGCCGGCGGATACCGGGGCGCCGCCGTTCCGGCGCTCGAACAGCGCCTGCGCGAGAGACTGCTAGGAGTTCCCGGCGTGCGGGGCGTGACGTTGTCGGACAACGGGCTTTTCGCCGGCGATGCCGGAGATCGGATCTCGCTCGAAGGCACCAGCCGGCGTACCTCCGACGAACTGCGCTCGCGATGGACCCTGGTGGGGCCGGCCTACTTCAGCACCCTGGGAATCCCGTTGCTTCGTGGGAGGGAGATCGACGCGGTCGACGCGGCCCACGGCTCGCAGGTGTGCGTCGTCAACGAGTCCTTCGCCCGGTTCTTCTTCCCGGGCGGCAACCCGATCGGCAAGCACGTGACCGACGAGTATCCGACCACGCGTGAAACTTACGAGATTGTCGGTGTGTCCGCCGACGCCAGGGAGCACCAGATGAGCCAACCGGACCGGCCGAGATTCTACGCCAATCTGGTCCATCCCATCGGGACGGTGCAAGGCGCCACGTTCCTGATCGCGGGATTTGGGGAGCCCGCCAGCCTGATTTCGGCGGTCCGCCATTCCATTGCAGGGGTAGACCGCGGATTGCCATTGACCGGCCTCAGGACGGTGAACGAGCAGATCGACCGGCGGCTGGTGACGCGCCGCCTGGTGGCGGATCTCTCGGCGTTTTTCGGTGGGCTAGCCTTGGTGATGGCGGGAATCGGGCTCTACGGCGTGATGTCTTACTCGATGAGCCGGCGCACCAGCGAGATCGGCATTCGGATGGCGCTGGGCGCGTCGGGATCGAGCGTGCTCCGGATGGTTCTGCGCGAGACGTTCCGGTTGGTGGCGATGGGGGTTGGGATCGGCCTGCCGTGCGCGCTGGGTGCCAGCCGCCTGCTCGCCAGTCAGTTGTTCGGATTGAGTTGGACGGATCCTGCCACCATTGCGATGGCGATCCTGATGATCTTTGGGACGACCTTGCTGGCGGGATATGTTCCGGCGCGCCGGGCGGCCCGAGTCGACCCGATGAGCGCGCTGCGGAACGATTGAACTGTGGGACAGTCCTCCCGGCCTGTCGTGGCCGTCCGACGCGTGGGGCAGATCGAGGACCCGTGCGCTAAGATAAGGCGTCCTCAAGATGACGGCTGCGCGCGATCCAATCTTGGGACACACGTTTTACCTGCAACTTCCCAGAACGCGTTGCTCTCCGGAATCCAGTCGCCTCAACCTTCGACTCCAGCATGGTGTAGAATTCTTCCATGAAGCCTGTCTGGTTCCGCGCGGCCGCCGTCGGCGTCGCCGCCTTCCTGTTGACCGCCGCATATAAGCGCGCCGAGCCCTCTTCGGTTATGGCCGACGCGGCCAATGCGTTTCTGAATTCACTCTGGCCCGACCAGAAGGCAAAGGTGTCCTACGCCTTTGACGACGACGAACGCCTTAGCTGGCACTTTGTGCCGACGGGAGCGAACTATAAGCCGGGCGACCGCGAACTGCGCAAGGGCATGCCCTTGGGTGCGATGCAGCCCTTTCAGCGTGTACTGGCGACCGCTCTGCTAGCTGCCGGCCTGAGCCAGCAGGGTGTGATCAAAGCTCAATCGATTATGAGCCTCGAACAGGTTTTGCTGCTCCTCGAAGGCGCTACGCCAGTCAATCGCCGCGACTCCGATAATTACTTCATCACCATCTTCGGCACCCCTTCTGCCAGAGGCACGTGGGGCTACCGCATCGAAGGCCATCACCTGGCGCAGAACTACACGATCGTTGATGGAAAGGTCTCCGACTCGCCGTCGTTCTTCGGTTCCAACCCGGCCGAAGTCCGCATCGGACCCCGTAAGGGACTTCGCGTGCTGGCGCTGGAAGACGACTACGGCTATGACATGATTGAATCGCTCGACAAGACCCAGCAAGACGTGGCTGTGGTGGACAAGACAGCGCTGAAGGACATCATCACCGGCGCCTCCCGCAAGGCTGCTCTCAATGGCGCCCCGAACGGCCTCTCCGCTGCCAAGATGACCCCCGCGCAGTACGACAAGCTGATGACCATCGTCGAGCTATACGCTTCGAACGTGCCGCAGGCGATGGCGGAAAAGCGCCTGGAACTGGCGCGGAAGCAGCCGAAGGACGCCACTTTCTTCGCTTGGACCGGCGCAGTGGAGCGCGGTGGCCTGCACTATTACCGCATCCAGACGCCCGGCTTCCTGATTGAGATGGATTGCACGCAGGATCAAGGAAATCATATCCACTCGGTGTGGCGTGATTACGAGAACGATTTCGGTTTTGATCTGCTCAAGGCGCATTACAGCGCGAGCCACTAAGGAACAAAGCCTGCTGGTGAGGCAGTCGCGGACTTGAAGACGCGTCCCGAGGCGAAAGTGAGTGGGCGAAAGGCCGAGAGGGCGAGTGGGGAGAATCTCAAGGACGTGCTGGGAGATGCAGAGCGGCAACAGATTGTGAACGCGCTCGAACAGGCGAATTGGGTGGTTGCGGGGCCGAATGGCGCGGCTGCGCGGCTGGGCATGAAACGCTCCACGCTCCAGTTTCGGATGCAGAAGCTGGGGATACGGGTAGCGCGGACGGGGAATTAGGCGTGGGNNGGAGTCTTAGGTGTCGCGCCGCTCTTCTTGATCAACTCGGTCAGGAGGTCCACTGCCTTGTCGATCGGGAGGATGTCGGCCAGGTCGATCGGGGTTCTGCCGCGGGCATCTTTCTCATCCAGCGGGGAGCCTTTGTCGGCGAGGAATTGAATCACCTTACAGATCTCGGGCTGCGTGGAGGTCTGCATGGTGCCGCTTACGGAGGCGTGCATGAGTGTGCCGCCAGTGCTCGTCACGGCCTTCACGTCCGGGTCCAACTCGTAGACGTACTTCACCACTTCGACATGACCGCTGCCCACGGCGGCCATCAGCAGGGTGCTGCCATCCTGGGCCTTGAGTTTGGGATCGGCGCCCGCGGCGACCAGGGCCTTCACCACCTCGGGATGATTGGCTTTAGCGGCGAGCATCACGGGCGTCTGTTCTCCGGCAGCTTGGCGGAACGGACCGCCGCCACCACCACCACCGCCTCGTCCAGCAGGCGCTGCTGTCTTCGCCGTGCGGGCGTTCGGATCGGCGCCCTTGGCCACCAGTTTCTTCACCAGGTCGACATCGCCCAGTTGCGCAGCGGTGTGCAGCGGGGTGTTGCCGGTCTTGTCGGCCACGTTCGGATCGGCGCCACCATCTACCAACGAGGCTGCCGCTAACGTGCTCTTATTGGCCGCCGCCACGAGTAACACTTTGGTGCCGTCGGGCAAGGCGAAATCCGGATCGGCGCCGGCGGCCAGTAACTTCTGCACCGATTGCGGATCGTTCTTGATCGCCGCAAAGACTAGTGCCGTGAAGCCGCTCTTGGAGGCGGCGTTGACTTCAGCCTTGTGGTCAATCAGGGCTTTGACCACGTCGGCGTGGCCCTCCGCGGCCGCCCACATCAGGGCGGTTTGGCCCTTCCGCGATTCGGCGGCGTTGATGTTGGCGCCGTTCGCGATCAACTGCTGCACCACCGCAACGCTGCCCGAGTTCGCGGCGATCATCAGAGCGGTCTCGCCATCCCATCGGGCGGCGCCGGCGTCCGCTCCGGCCTTCAGCAACTTCTCCACCAGCACCGAGTCGCCGTTGGCCGCGGCCAGGGTGAGCGGAGTTTCACCGTACTCGTCGGCGGTCTTTACGTTGGCGCCGGCGGCGAGCAGGAGGTCGGCCGACTCGCGGTCGTCCAGATAGGCGGCCCAGGAGAGCGCAGTCGCGCCATCCGGCTGCGCGCCGTTGACATCGGCGTGCTGCGCAAGGAGCGAGGTGACGGCCTTCGGATCGCGCCGCTTCACAGCTTCCGCGAGACGAAGATCGCTCGCGGCGAAGCAGGTGGTGGCGGTGAGGAGGGCAAGGGCGTAGCGGGCCCATGAGGAAGTGGACGGCCGGCTTTCAGCCGGCTGGACAGGCGAAACCGCCTGTCCCACCAGGGTACTATCAGCAGCAGCACCAGCAGAGGCAGCACCTGCAGAGGCAGCAGCAGTACAAGCACCAGCACCACCAGCAGCATCACGCGTAACACCAGGGTGGCTGAAATGATCAGTCTTCACAGGCACCTCTGAAAGTGCATGAAATCCTCCTACAGGTCGGTGAGATGTTCGAGCTCGCCCGTCGCGTCGCCGAAATTGTCGGTCCGCACGCCGCCTTTGTGCAGCATGCTTACCAACAGATTGTTCAGCGGCGTGTCTTTGGCATAGTTCAGGTGGCGTCCACCCTTAACCTGGCCCGCTCCGCCGCCGAACAAGGCGGTCGGCAGCTCGTGGTGCGTGTGGACGTTGGCGTCGCCCAAACCGCTGCCATAGAGGATCAAGCTGTGGTCGAGCAGATTGCCATCGCCATCCGGTGTCGCCTTCAGCTTCTCCAGGAAGTAGGCGAACGTCTGCACCAGGTAGGCGTCGATCTTGGCGACATTGGCGATCTTCACCGGATCGTTTTGGTGATGCGTGATGGAATGGTGCCCGTCGGTGACGCCGATCTCGCGATAGGGGCGGTTGCTGCCGGCCTTCCCCAGCATGAAGCTGATGACGCGCGTCATGTCGGTTTGGAAGGCGATAACCTGCAGGTCCATCATCAGCTTGGCATGATCGAGGAACGCCTCCGGCGCGGAGCTGGGACGCTCCATCACCGGGAGTTTCATCTCGGCGTTCTGCTGCTCCGCCTTCTGGATGCGCCGCTCAATGTCGCGGATGGCTTCCAGGTATTCGCCCAGCTTGCGCTGGTCGGCCTTGCCGATTTTGGTTTCCAGGCGGTCGATGCTGCCGGAAACATAATCGAGGATACTGCGCTGCTCCTTGAGCATGGCGAGCCGCGCAGCCGGATCGGTGTTTTCGCCATCGCCGAAGAGGCGTTCGAAGACCGTCCGCGGATTGATCTCGACCGGCAGGGGAGTGGTATCACTACGCCAGGAGACCGTGTTGGTGTAGGCGCAGCTATAACCGGAATCGCAACCGCCCGCCAGCGACGGCCCTTCCAGTCCCAGCTCCAGTGAGGAAAGTTGGGTGTTCTTGCCGAGCTCGCG
>PMTT01000474.1 GCA_003167275.1 Bryobacterales bacterium
AACATCCGCGGTCATGACATCTCCGCTCACCGGCGACACGCTCAAGCACCTGCGGCACGACCTGCGGACGCCCATCAACCACATCCTCGGCTACACGGAGATCCTGCTGGAGGAGTACGAGGAGAGCGGAAACGACCGGATTGCGAAGGCCCTGAAGGAAATCCACACCGGGGGGCGGACTCTGCTGGATTGGATACAGGGGGCGCTCGGGGAGAACTTCGGCAGCGTGAGCGGGGAGCAACTGGAGGCGTTCGAGGCCAAGCTTCGTCCCGAGGCCGAGCGGCTGCTCAAGGCATCCGAATCGCTGGCGGAGAACCTGCTGCGCGAACAGGCTGGCGAGGAGGCGCTCTCGGATATGGAGCGCGTCTCGGCCGCGTTCCGGCGCCTGCTGGCGCTGGTCCGTGAGGTGGTGCACGGTCCGGAGGCCGCGGTCGAGACTGCGGCGCCCCCTCCATCCGCCAAGGCCGAGATCGACGTCCCTTCGCCGGCTGCGATTCGCGTGGCGCCCGAGGATGGGAGCGGGCGGCTGCTGATCGTGGAGGACAATCCGGCCAATCGGGACCTCCTGCGGAGGCGATTGGAGAAGGAAGGACACCAGGTTTGGGAGGCCGAAAACGGCGTACAAGCGCTCGAAAAACTGGCCGCTGGCCAGTTCGACCTCATGCTGCTGGACGTCCTGATGCCCGAGATGGATGGTTTCGAGGTCCTGGCGCGCGTGAAGCAGGACGCCCGTCTCGAAGGACTCCCGGTGATCATGATCTCGGCGCTCGACGAGATTCAGAGTGTGGTGCGCTGCATCGAGATGGGCGCCGAAGACTACCTCCCGAAGCCCTTTGACCCGGTGCTGCTGCGCGCGCGCATCGGCGCCTCGCTGGAAAAGAAGCGGCTGCGGGACCGCGAGCGGCGCAAGACCGAGGAGTTGGAAGAGGCGCTGCAGCGGCTCAAAGAGACCCAGGACCAGTTGGTGGTGCAGGAGAAGATGGCCTCTCTCGGAGCACTGACCGCCGGAATTGCGCACGAAATCAAGAACCCGCTCAACTTCGTGACGAACTTCGCCGAATTGTCGGTGGATCTGTTGCAGGATCTCCAACAGGCGCTGACTCCGGCACGGCCCCAACTGACTCCCGACGACTCCTCCTATTTGGATGAGATCGTCGGCGACCTGACCATCAATCTGCAGAAGATTCGCGAGCACGGCAAGCGCGCCGACAGCATCGTGCGCGGCATGCTGGCGCACTCGCGCGGCGGCTCGGCACAGCGTGAGAAGGTGGACCTGAACTCACTGGTGGCGGAAGCGGTGAACCTGGCGTATCACGGGCTGCGCGCCCAGGATTCCACGTTCAACATTGCCCTGGAGGGAGAGTACGACAAGACTATACCGCCGCTTCAGGTAGTGGCGCAGGACTTGAGCCGCGTATTCCTGAACATCGCCAACAACGGCTGCTATGCGGCCAACCAGAAGAGGATCCAGCATGGCGACAGCTTCCGGCCCAGGTTGCGAGTGACTACCAGTCATTCCGGTAACCAAGTGGAAGTCCGGATGCACGACAACGGGACGGGGATTCCCAAGAGCGCCCTGCAGAAGATCTTCAACCCGTTCTTCACCACCAAGCCCACCGGGATGGGGACCGGCCTGGGGCTGTCCCTGAGTTACCAGATCGTAGTGGAGCAGCACAAAGGCAGCATCCGGGTGAATACCGAAGAAGGTGAGTACACCGAGTTCGTGATCACCCTGCCGTTGTAACACGGGCATTCTTGCCTGTGTTGGTTTTGTTTCTTTGACGTTCTTGCGTTTGCGGTTCCTGCTGTTCTTGGGCAGATTTTTACCAACCCGTTGCTTTGCCCGCCGATTCGCCGTATCATCAACTGCCATGAGACGGCGCACATTTATCGGCTCCGCGATCGCATCGTCGTATCTCTCCACCCTCCGCGGGCAGGTGGAATACTCCGCCCACGGCGAATTGGTGGTCGAACGATCCGTTCCCGGAAAACCGCACGCAGGCAAGGTGCTGGCAGCCATTCAACCGCATTCCGACGACATCCCCCTCTTTGCGGCAGGCACAGTGGCAAAGTTGCTGGAGGAAGGCTACACCGGCCATCTGATTCGGGTCACGAACGACGATTCCGCCGGCGCGGGGAGCGTCGGGACGGTGGTCCCGGCGAACGAGAAAGACAACAACGAGGTTGCGCGGGTCCTCGGGTTGAAGAGTGTCTTCAACTTGAACTACCCCAATCACAACATGGATGGCACGTCGCCCCCGGAACTGCGTGGACGCCTGATCTTTCTGTTTCGGCTGCTCCAGGTGGATACGGTAATCTCGTACGATCCGTGGGCACACTACGAGGAGAATCCCGACCACTATGTCACAGCCACTTCGGTGGAGGCGGCCGCCTGGATGGCTGCGGGCGATAAGGATTACCCCGAACACTTCGCGGCGGGCCTCAAGCCGCATGGGGTCCGGGAGAAGTATTATTTCGCGCGTTTCGACCAGCGGGTCAACCGCGTTGTGGACATTACGTCGACCGTCGAGAGAAAGATCGATGTCAACCTGGTGAATGTCACCCAGGGACCCGCGGGCTCCAACGGCTCCCGGTTGCGAAAAGCCCTGGCTGACAAGGGACAATCATTGCCGCTATTAGGCAGCGACGATCGGACTGCGAATCGGGAATATATTCGCCAGTTTGTCCTGGCCCGAGACGCGGAAATCGGGGCTAAGTATGGTCTGAAATACGCGGAGCAATTCCACTATATCGGCCCCGCGAAGGACGCAGTGGGCGATTACGTCAGAAGTCATTCAGTGTCGAAGTAACGTGGCGCGGACACTCGTGTCTGCCGCGTCGAGACTCGTCTCGACGCGTCTGGGATCGCCACAAATGTACCGAGCCCGGCATCTCACCCCGACTAGTTCCCGCAGGCCGGAAGCTTGGCGATCCCAACTGCGTCGACACGAGTGTCAACTGCGTCGACACGAGTGTCGACGCGGCAGACACAAGTGTCCGCGCCACGGCACTGCTCAGGGCAAGCTAAAGCATGCTCCTCGGCATTCGCCCAGGCCGATGCGGCGGAATCCGGGCGCTTCGCACCAGCCTCGCAGAGTCACTTCGTCGCCATCCTCAAGAAACTGCCGCACCTCGCCGCTGGGCAACTCCAGCGGCTCGGTTCCCCGCCAGGTCATCTCCAGCAAGCAGCCTCGATTCCCTTTCTCCGGACCCGAGACCGTGCCGCTGCCGATCAGGGAACCCGCCCGCAGCGGGCACCCATTCGAGGTATGGTGCGCGACCATCTGCGCCAACGTCCAGTACATCGACCGGAAATTGCCGCGACTCACCCGCATGGGCGCCTCCATCCGCGCCGATCGGAGCCAGACCTCCAGCGTGATGTCGAAGGCGCCGGGCTCGGCGCAGGTCAAATGGGGCAGCGGTTGGGGATCCGAATCCGGGCGCGGATCGCCGGGACAGCGAAACGGCTCTAGCGCTTCCATGGTCACCACCCAAGGCGAAATCGAGGTCGCAAAGCTCTTGGACAGAAACGGCCCCAGCGGCTGGTATTCCCAGGCCTGAATGTCGCGCGCGGACCAGTCGTTGAGCAGGCACACGCCCACCAGGTGGTCGGCCGCTTCGTCCATCAGTATCGGTTCGCCAGGCGCGTTTCCCGGACCGGCGAACGCCCCCAGTTCCAGCTCGTAATCCAGACGGCGCGTGGGCGAATACACCGGGGGACCGGCGGGATTCTCCACCGTCTGCCCCCAAGGCCGGCGAACTGGAGTGCCGCTCACGACCACGGAAGAGGCCCGCCCATGGTATCCCACCGGCACCCACTTGTAGTTCGGCAGCAGAGGCTGGTCGGGACGAAACATCCGTCCGACATTGGTGGCGTGGTGGATGGACGCGTAGAAGTCCGTGTAATCGCGAATCTCGCAGGGCAGCAAAAGCTCCGCGGAGTCCATGGGGGTCAGCAAAGTCTCGGCCGCCGAAGAGTGCCGCGCCAGGAAGCCGCTGATGCGTCGGCGCAGTTCCACGCGTTTGGCCCGCGGCATCGCCATGAGCGTCTCCATGGAATCGATGCCGAAAGCCTCGGAAACGTCCAGCACCTGGTCGCCGATGGCCACTCCGAGAGTGGGGTTCGCCTCCTCTGTCGGGCGAAACGTGGCGAACGGCAGGTTCTGAATCGGGAAGTCGGCGCCGGGTTGGTTGGCCGATTCCACCCAGCTTCGGAGCGATGGGTCGTGCGTCTGGTCGAGCATGCCACTCCCAGTTTCGCGCACCCGTGGCACGGGCATTCTTGCCTGTATTGTTTTTCTTACCCTGGGGAACCCAACACAGGCAAGAATGCCCGTGTTACAACCTCAGCGCCCGTACGGGGTCGGTGCGAGTCGCGCGCCAGGCAGGGACGAAGCACGCCGCAAGCGAGGCGATCGTCATGATCAGGAGTGCCGCGCCGAAGGCCAGCGGGTCGCGCGGACTCACTTGGTACAGCAGGTTCCCGATCAGCCGTGTCAGTCCCAGGGCCGCCGCCGCGCCCAACACTACGCCTCCGGCGGTCAGTGTGACCCCGTGCGACATCACCAGCCGCAACAGATCGGAGGCGTTCGCGCCGAGGGCCATCCGCAGACCCAGTTCCCGCGTGCTTTGCGAAACCGTGTACGACATCACGCCGTAAAGCCCGATGGCCGCGAGCAACAGCGCCAACCCGCCAAAGACGGTGAGCATCATGGTGGCGACCCTCTGCACGGCGGTGGTGCGGTCCACTTGCTCGCGCATCGTGATGATCTCCGACGGGGCCAGGTTCGCATCGAGCGCGTGGATCTCGCGTACCAGCGCACGCGCCATCGCTCCCGGCCCCAGCGCCGTCCGGATCTGCAGCGACTGACCCAGCGGGCCCTGGCGCAGCGGCACATAGAAGAATGGCTTGGACGTTTCGACCAGGTTCCGGTACTTGGACATCTTCGCCACGCCGACCACCTGGATCCAACGCCCCTTCACCTGAAGCCGCTGGCCGACCGGATCGTGCCCGCGCCAGTATTGGGCGACCATCGCCTCATTCACCACCGCGACCGGCGGGGCCTTTCCGTTGTCGGCGCGCGTAAAATCGCGGCCCGACACAAGCGGAATGCCCATGGTGGCGAAGTAGCCGGGACCCACCTCGTTGGAATCGACCGTGGGCTGCTCGTCGGCCGCCGCCTGATAGCCATCCACCGCGATCGGGCCGGAGGAGTAGCTGCCATGCCGGCACACTGCTTCCCACCTCTCTCGATCGCTCTGGCGGTGGTGGTGTTCGTGCTCCTCATCGCTTGCGCCAACGTCAGCAATCTGCTGCTGGTCAGGGCATTCGGGCGGCGCCGCGAGATGACCGTCCGGCTGGCCGTGGGAGCGGGACGGGGCCGCGTGCTCCAGCAACTGATCACCGAAGGCCTGATCCTGTCGGCCATTGGTGGGAGCGGGCCTCCTGTTCCAGAGCATGCGCGTGGTTCAGAACACCAGCCCCGGCTTCTCCACCGAGGGTGTGCTCGTAACCGGGATCGATTTCAAATCCGCGGGATACGATCCGCAGCGCGCCAGGAACTTTGAAGACGAACTGATCGATCGCCTGCAGGGGCTTGCCGGGGTGCAATCGGCGGCGTTCGCGCGGATGGTGCCGTTCAGCTATTAGATTAGGCAACCGGAACGCTTCCCGGTGCGTCCGCCACCTTGAAATGGAGGTGAATGTGAAACGGCTGGCCGTTTGGATTGCGGTGCTGGCGATTGCGGCTTCACCGGCGTGGTCGAAAGTGGTGGTCGCTTGGCGGCTGGCGAGTCCGCCGCTGCCGGTGGAAGTGGGACAGCAGTTCACCTTGTGCGCAGCCAACGTGGGCACGACCAGGATCGAGCTGCAGTTGCAGCTCATCAGCGTCAAAACCGGAGCCGTGGCAGCCAGCCGGGTAGTCACGCTTCCCCCGCCAGGGGCAGGCGGCATGCCCGATCCGTGTCTGACCACAACCGCGGATGTGGTGATGGCCGCGGGCAACCCGCCTGCTGGCGAGCAGGCGCTGGTGGTGGCTGTAGTAGTGATCAAACGAGGCGTGTTCGACCGCCCGGCCGCGGCGACCTCTTCAGTCCAGGTCACCGTTGCGGACCCGGCCGGTGGACGGCGAATTCTGGCCTCGATACCGCTTCAGATGGCTAACATGATCAACAGCCGGAACACACCGATCGAGATTATCCACTGATCCTCCAAGCTGCGGAGCCCCTTCTGCGCCTGCATTTCTGCCCGCGCTCGCCCCGCCCGGAAGGACTTCCTGTGCGCGTCCACTAAGTCCGGGCGCACCGGAACCCGAGGCTTCGGTATCGTTGTCCCGGCGTGTTGTGGGTACGAAAGGCGCGTCGTTTTCGTTCTCAAGCGAAGCCCGGTTCGTTTCATAATGAATCTCGTGGAGGTGGGGATGGACTCGGCCCAAATGCGGGCGCACCTCGGGTCAATCGTGAAGGGGCAGGACGATCTACTGGACGACCTCTGCCCGTTTCTGGCGGAGCGATTGACCCAGCCGGCGGTCCGACGCCCTCTCGCCAGCCTGTGTTTGCTTGGCGAGGCGGCCACCGGCAAGACCACGCTGGTTCGGGCGTTAGCGGAATACCTGCAGCCTCACCAGAGGTCCTTGCTGAGGTTCGATTGCGATGAGCTGATGACCCCTGAGGGCAGTGTTCGTCTGATCGGTTATCCGCCGCATTACAGTTGGGCCGGCGGGAGTCGCGAGGGCCAGTTGACGGGTCCGTTACTCGAGAACCCCAAGCGCNNTCACGCGGGGCCACCTGACGGACGCCCCATCGGGACGGATCGCCGACCTTTCGGACGCGGTTGTGATCCTCACCACCTACCTCAACACCTACGCTACGGACGACGAAGGTGAATTTACGAACACGATGCAGGCGATCTTGGCCCGCAGTCCCCAACGACCCGTGGATCCTGCACTTGCCTGG
>PMTT01000328.1 GCA_003167275.1 Bryobacterales bacterium
TGATCCGCCAGGAGCGGATCTCCACCATCGGGCGCCTGTCCGGGTCCATCGTCCACGACCTCCGCAATCCGCTGGCTGCGATCTATGGCGGCGCCGAAATGCTGGTGGATGGCGATCTGCCCCCGGCCCACGTCAAACGCCTGGCGGGCAATATCTATCGCGCCTCTCGTCGCATTCAGGAGTTGCTCCAGGATCTGCTGAACGTGTCGCGGGGCAAGAGCGCGGCGCCCGAGATGTGCAAGCTTCGGGAAGTGGCCCTGGCGGCGTGCGATTCCCTGGCGGCGGCGGCCGAAGCCCAAGGCGTCGGCGTGGATGTTTCCATTCCTTCGGAAATCGAAGTGCCCCTGGAGCGCAGCCGCATGGAGCGGGCCTTCGTAAACCTGATCGGCAACGCGCTGGAAGCTATGCCCGGCGGCGGCGAAGTTCGGATTTCTGCCGTTCTGGAGCGCAGCTCGGTGGTGGTACAGGTGGAAGACACCGGCCCGGGGATTGCGCCCGAGATCCGTTCGTCGCTGTTCCAGCCGTTCGTCAGCGCCGGCAAGCGGAACGGCTTGGGACTGGGCCTGGCGCTGACTCGCCAGACCGTTCTGGAGCATGGCGGCGACATGTGGGTGGAATCCGAATCCGGCCACGGCGCAAGATTCAAATTCCGCCTCCCCGGCGCCCAAGTCTCGCAATTGCAGACCGCCTAGCGTGGCACGGGCATTCTTGCCTGTGTTGGTTTTTCCGGAAAAAGCAGAGCAAATCGTGATCCCTGGACCCGAAGGAAGGAGCAACAAAATGAACCCATCCACCTGCGCCCGATGCGGAGGTACCCTGGAGCGTCAAACTATCACCCACACTCAGCTTTGGGGCAACGAACTCTACGAATTTGAGAGCGTCCCAGCCTTGGTCTGCCTGCAATGCAGCGAAGTCTGGCTGGACGCCGGCGTCGCCCAGTTGATTGAGAAGATTGTCCAGCAGCAGCCCCAACTCCAACCCAAGAAGTACCATCAAGTCCCCGTCTTCTCGTTGGCTGAATTCAGTCTTTAGTCGTGGCGGTAACGCGGTGGTTCTTGCCGCCGTGGAACTCGGTTTGGCCGCAGGCAACGCCGAGCCGTTCAACAAGCCCCGGTGCTACCCTAAATATTGCAGCGACATCCTCTCTTCAAGCCGTACTTGGCCCTGGCCGCGGTGTGCTTCTTCTGGGGAACCACTTACCTCGGCATCCGCATGTCGCTCGAAACCTTCCCGCCCTTGCTCCTGGTCTCTGTTCGCTACACGATTTCCGGATCGCTTTTGCTGCTCTTCGCCCTCGCCCGCGGCATCTACCTGCCGCGTGGACGCGAATTGGCCGCCGCCTGCTTCAGCGGATGCCTGATTCTGGGGATCGGCAACAGCGCGCTGGTCTTCGCCGAGGTGCTGATTCCCAGCGGAATTGCCGGCCTGATCGTCACCATCTCGCCATTCTGGATGGTGGGCGCCGAAGCCCTCCTCCCCGGCGGCGAGCGTCTCCACGCGCCCACCATCGGAGGTATGTCAGTCGGCCTGTTGGGCGCCGCCCTGCTGTTTACCCCCGATCTCGGCCCGCATGCTGTGGACAGCAATCTTCTGCACGGGTTTCTCCTGTTGCAACTCGGGATGGCCGGCTGGTCCTTCGGCTCGATCTTCCAGCGGCGGCAGGCGGGGAAGGCCCACCCGGTGATTGCCGGAGGTGTCCAGCAACTGGCCGCCGGCCTGATTCTGGCGCCGTTCGCGTTGGCCATTCCCGAGCACCCCATCCAGTGGAGCATGCGTGGCGTGATGGCGCTGCTCTACCTGGTGGTCTTCGGATCGCTGGTCGGTTACAGCGCCTATGCGTATGCCCTCGACCGCCTGCCTGTGGCGATTGTCTCCGTCTACCCGTACGTGAATGCGGTGGTGGCCGTAGGATTAGGCTGGCTTTTCTATCGCGAGCCCTTCGGCACACGGGAAGCCATCGCCATGACGATCATTTTCGCCAGTGTGGCGGTGGTCAAGAAGTACTCTCGCCGCCCGGCCACGTGACACGGGCATTCTTGCCGTAGCACGGGCATTCTTGCCTGTGTGGGTTTGCTTCTTTTTTGAAAGCCTCGGAGATCCGACCCAACACAGGCAAGGATGCCCGTGTTACCTCTCCACTACCGTGTAGTCCGAAGGAATCTGAAACAGCGAGGGGTCCTGCGTACCCTGCACGATGTTGAGGAGTTGGTAGGTGGTCACCCCGAAGCGTGGATCCGAATTCACGGTCTTCACCAGCAATTGCAGGTCGCTCGAGTACCACCGCTCGTTCACCACGTGGATATCGCGGTTGTTGCCGATCCGCCCCGCGGGAATCGTCTGCGTGCTCCGGATGCCTTGCGCGGCCACTCCGTTCATCGTCTGCACTCCCAGTTCCTCGCTGGTAGGGGGTGGATTCTGCGCCGCTGCCCGGCCCGCCCCTGCCCGCCCTGCCGCCGCCCGGCCCGCCGCCACTCCTGCCGAATATGCCTCCGAATCGGTGACCATCGTCCCGCCGCGGCTGGCGAAGACGACACCTTGTGACGCCTGGCCGCTTCGTGTCCCTACTTGTGTGCCCTGGGTCCCCAGTTGTCCCACGAAGGCCGTGACAGGGTTCTTACGGGCTGTCTTAGTAGTGGGATCCAACACGATACTGATGTGCGCCACCGGGTCCGTGATCACGATCGCCCTGCCGGGCATGCTCTGCTCCACACGCGTGCGGCCCTGAGCGTCCCGGTAGAACACGTCGCTGTCGGAGTTCTCGATCAGCGTCCCGTCCGCCAATGTCTGCACGGTCTTCCGCTCCTCGGTCCCCGAGACGGGCTTGCCGACCACCACCTGCGCGGCCCCTCGCCCGCCCCTTCCGACCGGTAACGTCCTCCAGCCCCCTTCATCCAGGCTCATTTGGCCAGCTTGCTGAAAGCCGGATCCCGCCACGGCACCGCGTTGCGCCGGCAGGACGGCCGCAGTTACCGCCAGAGCGGCCGCGAGTTTCCAGATTTTCTTCGTTATGGTCATGATCGTCTCCTCCTCAGTTGTATATGGCAACCGTAAGCGAGCGGATGGCCCGCGCCCGCCCGTCCTGGCTGACCAGCACCTCGGCGTCGATCGCCGCCGACGGGTCCGAAACCGGCACCCGGAAGCCCGCCGCGAGCAGCGCCGTTACCGGGATCCGCATACGCACCACCTCGGCCCGCTCTTCGGGCGCCAGGGGAATGGTGTAGGGAATCGTCAGAAACTCCGCCTCTTCGCTCGCCGCCGTCACAGCCGGTGCTGCCGCGGGTGAACGGCGCAGCGTCCAGTATGCTCCCAGCGACACCGAAGCCGCCAGCCCCGCCGCCAAAACCCACCTCGCCGCCGAGCTTCTCGCCGTTCTACGCAACCCCGCGGCCCGGTCGAACTCCGCCAGCACACGCGCTTCGATCTCGTCCTCGACCGCCAGTTCGTCCGGCGCCAGGCGCTGGAGCGCCCGTTGCATGGCCCGTTGTTCGTCCAGACGGCCCGCGCACTCCGCGCAATGCTCTACGTGAACCAGCAGTGCCTGCCGTTCGCGCGCATCCAGCGCGCCATCCCGCGCCAACTCTAGCAGGCCGCTCGAATACTCGCGGCAACTCATAGACACCTCAGGCCTTCCTTCTTTCCTTGAAACTTGCGAACCAGCAATTCGCGCGCACGATGCAGCCGTGACCTGACCGTCCCCATGGCACAGCCGAGCAAGGTGGCCGCCTCCTCGTAGCTCTTGGCCTCGAGGTCGCAAAGGACCACGGCTTCACGATAGCGCACTGGCAGCGCCGCGATGGCCTGCCGTAACTGGGCAGCCTCCTGCTCGCGTTCCATCTCACTGACCAGATTGCCACGTGCGCTCTCGACCAGGCGAGGCGTCGCAGCATCGTCAAACGGCATCCAGCGGCGCTCGGAGCGTTGCTGCCGAAGCAGAAACTTACGCGCCACCCCGCCCAAAAACGCGCCCAGGTCGCCGCGTTCGGCATCAAACTCGTCCGGATGGTAGACCAGCCACACGAAGACGTCCTGTGTAATCTCTCCGGCGCGGGTGCGGTCGCCCGTCATATAAAACGCGAACCGGTACACCGAGGGAAAGTGGGGCCGGTACAACGCCGTGAACGCCTCACGATCGCCGGCACGGAACTGTTCCACCAGGACGCGATCGGATCTGCGCTCGGGCTCCCCCATGTGCGGTTCGACGTTATTGCCCGCGGACCGGCGCGAAGTTCCCGAAAGTCGGAAGGAAAAGATTTAGCCACGGATGAACACCCTTGAAAACTCCG
>PMTT01000472.1:0-962 GCA_003167275.1 Bryobacterales bacterium
GGAAGTTGCTGGGGCGAGCGGTGGAGATTCGGCCCGAGTCGGCAGCGGAGGCGAGCGGTTTCCTTACCGCCCGCGAGCCGGAAGAAGCCCGATTCGCCGCGCTCTACGCGGTCTTGCGAACACCCTCGCTGGTTCCGCGACTCGCGATTCCCGACATCCCAACACCGGATCTTGCGGCGCCGAGGTATACGGGCGAGACGTGGGGATTCGGGACCGGGTGTTGGGCTCAGGTAGGACCGAAGCCCGAGCAGCCATTGGCGCCGGTCTCGGATTTTCTATCGGCGGCCGAGCGCACGAGAGGCGAAACCGAGTGGAAGGAGATCCGCACAGCCGAGCCATGGGACGCGACCTATCTGGCTCGCCAGGCGGTCGATTGGGCCCTTCGGCATCCGGATGACCGCCGGGTACCAGAGGCGCTTCATCGAGCGGTACTCGCAACGCGCTGGCGTTGTTCGGATCCGCAGACCGGGAAGTACTCGAAGCAGGCGTTCGACCTGCTGCACCGCCGGTATCCAAAATCGGAATGGACGGCCCGGACGAAGTATTGGTATCGGTAGCCCACTGGCGGTTTGGGAAGTTGGGCCAGACGAAGAGCGTCGAGATGAATCTCGACGCGGCAGGCACGAGTGCCCGCGCCACGTCGTGGACGTGCTACAGATACCGCTCGCGGAGGATGGCGGCGTGGTGGGCCGTGTGTCCGGCGGTGATGTAGGCGAGTGCCCTGACGGTGAAGGGGTTCCCGCTGGCGATGCCGGTTCGCATCCAGGCCTCGGATGGGAGATTGCGGAAAAGCGCTACAGTCGCCAGGCGGATTACGCGGAACTTCCTCGATGTGGCTACCCCACGAAACGTCGTCGGCCTTCGCGGCGGCGGAGGAGATGACCTGATCGAAGCCCGGGAGCGGGCTGTCGAAGCCGCGGGCAAACCACAGAGCGCGAAAGACAAAGGCCCGCTCCGTATCG
>PMTT01000472.1:979-4932 GCA_003167275.1 Bryobacterales bacterium
CGTCCGATCATGCAATCACTGTACCGGAGTCCGGGAAAAATTGGAATTGGCGGAACCGGAACCTCGCGCTTCCGCGCCTCGCGGTCGGTCCCCGCACTCCAAGTCTTCTACTGTGTCTGAAAAGGATTCACCACGGCGACATTGAGCTGTGCGAAGTCGCGCTGGTTTCTGGTGGCGACGATCAGACCGTGGACTCGCGCCGTCGCGGCGACCATTGCATCCTCAGTCAAACGGTCGGGCTTTCCGATCATGAGACGAGCCCATTCGCGGAAGCAGGCTGTATCCATGGGAAGCACCTCGAACGAATTCGCCACCTGGTCCACCCATGCCTCGATTTGGTCGGCCTTCGAAGGGTCCTGCCGCCGCGTCAACTCCACGCCAGCCTGGAGTTCGCCCAGGGTAACGGCGGAAAGGAATATCTGGTCGTCCCGTAAATCCTCAATCCAAGCAAGCACGGCACCGTGAGGCTTCGGTTTCCGTAGTTCGGAAACGACGTTGGTATCCAACAGGTACTTCTTCACTCGAATTCCACCGGCGGCCGCCGCCGGAAACTCCGTTCCTTGGGAACCAAGTCTTCAAACCGTGGGCTCTCGGCCAAAAGTAAGGCCTTCAGGCTGGGGCGGGCCGATCTCTGCAGCCGCCGCCATTCCTCAATGGGAACCAACACGGCTGTTTCGACACCGCGGCGCGTTACGATCTGAGGGCCCTTCTCCAGGGCAGCCTTAAGTAGCTCGCTGAAGCGTGCCTTTGCATCTTGGACCTGCCAGGAAGCCAATTCTGTTTACCTCTTTCTACAGGATACAGTCTAGTCAGATGTCTAGTCAAGAAGCCGGAGTGGCCCATGGATCTGCGAATGGCTTGACATTAGCTATCAATATGATATCATTTTGATGTCAGCCGAAATGGAGGCGGACTTCCCATGTTGGTCGAAAAAGACGCGAAGGGTTTTTCGGGCTGGTTGATGTCGTTCCTGCTCGCGGCGGTATCGATTTCGTCGGTGACCTTGTTGGTCAAGGCCATTCAGGCCGAGAACACGGCAATGATTCTGGTTTGCATCGCGGTGCTGGGCGTTGCCATCGGGTGTTTCTTCGGGTTGACCGTGGTCAATCCCAACACTGCCAAAGTGGTGCAGTTGTTCGGTACCTACAAAGGCTCCATCAAGGAGCAGGGATTGTGGTGGGTCAACCCGTTGACCACCCGGCGGAGAGTGTCGCTGCGGATCCGCAATTTCGAGAGCAGCAAGTTGAAGGTCAACGACCAGGACGGCAACCCCATCGAGATTGCCGCGGTGGTGGTGTGGAAAGTGGTGGATACGGCCGAGGCGGTCTTCCAGGTGGACGACTACGAGCACTTCGTCCACGTCCAGAGCGAGGCCGCGCTGCGCAACCTGGCCACCCGCTATCCTTATGATTCGCATCGCGATGGCGATATGTCGCTGCGCATGTCGGTACTCGACATCGCGCACCAGTTGCGCGACGAAATTCAGGAGCGCCTGGCGAAGGCCGGCGTGGAAGTGATCGAAGCCCGCATCACGCATCTGGCGTATGCTTCCGAGATCGCCAGCGCGATGCTCCGCCGCCAGCAGGCCAGCGCTGTGATCGCGGCGCGCCAGAAGATTGTGGAAGGTGCGGTGGGCATGGTGGAGATGGCGCTCGATCTGCTTAGCGCCAAACACGTGGTGGAACTGGACGAAGAGCGCAAGGCCAGCATGGTGAGCAACCTGCTGGTGGTGCTGTGCAGCGATCGCGATGCCCAGCCGATCGTCAACGCCGGGACGCTGTATCAGTGATGTGGACCCGATGGCGCAACGAAAGGCATTTCTAGTCCGGCTGGACCCGGCGACGCACGAAGCGTTGCAGCGCTGGGCGGATGCCGACCTGCGCAGCCTCAATGCCCAGATCGAGTTTCTGTTGCGCCATGCTTTGCAGGAGGCCGGGCGGTTGCGAACGGTAGAGGCTCCCCGGGAGGCGTCCGGGGAGCCAGCCGCCGGTAGGGAGGAGTAAAGTCATGGATCGGTTCGAAGAAATGGCGGAGTTGCAGCGGAAGTGGACGCCACCTGCGGAGTTGTTGGGCTCCGTGCCGCGGGAGGTTCGCTTGTCCGGCGGAGGCATCGCAGCCGCGGTGCTGGCGGCGCTTCTGATCCTGGGAGGCCCCACCGCCTCGATCTTGCTGGAACGGCTCAGCGGCCGGCAGACGGCCGAACAGAATCAGCTCAGCGATGAGGGCAAGGATGTGGAGGCCAGCGTGACCCGGCTCTGGCGGTCCGCCGACAAGGAACACCGGCCGATGGTCACCTACCAGTTCCACGCTGAAGGGAGTACGTTCCGGAAGAGCGTGACGGCTCCTCCGCGGATCTGGAAGAGTCTGCGGGAAGGCGAGCCGCTGATGGTTCGCTACTGGCCGCCCAACCCTACCCGCAGCCACCCGCGCGATTGGGTGGAATCGCCGATGCCACTCTGGCTGTCCCTGCTACTCGGCGCGATCCTGGCGGCGATCGGCGTGGGGCTGGTGTTCATCCTGCGGAGGCAGTTAACGCTGTTGAGCAATGGGCGTCCGGCGCCGGCGGTGGTCACGCGGTATTCGTACGCCCAGCACGGTAAGAAGAATATCCACTACGAGTTCCCCCTGATGGGCGGCTCCGTGGAGAACGGAAAGAGCGGACCCAGGCGCACGCTTCCTGCTATCGGCGCTACGCTATGCGCGCTTTACGATCGCGATAACCCGAGGCGCAACGCGCTCTACCCGCTGGAACTGGCCAGGCTGGCGAATACGGGAAGCCGGCCGAAGCAGTAAGGGCTTCCCTGTGGCGGGCGGTGTATCCTTGTAGTTTCAGTTACTCATCTCGAAGAGGAGTCGAACGATGGAAACACAGAGCTACGCCAACCACCGGCAGACGGTCCCGCTGTTCCACTTCATTCTGGTCCCCGTGCTGCTGCTGACGGTGATCGGTTCGCTGGTGAACCTATACAGTTCGGCGGGAGACCACGAGCGGCTTTATAGCGCTTCGTTAATCGCGGTGCTGTCGATTAGTCTCCTGCTGGTGCTGTTCCTCTGCCGGATCTTTGCGCTCAAGGCGCAGGACCGGGCGATTCGGGCGGAGGAGAGCCTGCGGCATTTCGTGTTGACCGGAAAGTTGCCGGACCCACGGCTTGGGATTAGACAGATCATCGCGCTGCGGTTCGCTCCGGACGGCGAGTTTGTTGCGTTGGCACGGAAGGCCGCGGACGAGGGCATGGCGCCCAGTGCGATCAAGCAGGCGATCAAACAGTGGCGGTCGGACACGTATCGGGTGTGAAGCGTAGGGTATGCTTTAGCTTGCCCAACCAAAAGGACAGCAAGCATGTCCACGGCAACACAACAGGACCGGCCCCTTGGGACAGGAAACCCATCCCCTTTTCCCTGGGCAAGCTAAAGCATACCCTACATCACTTCATCATCGTTCGCAGGAATTCGATCAAGGCGGCTCGTTCGTCGGCGTCCAGTTTGCCGTCGCCATTCTTGTCGAACATCTTCATCATCTGCTGTGCACGCTCCGCGTTCAGCCCCGGTATGCGGCCCCGCAGACGATTGATATCGCCCGATTCCAACAGGTCCGCGAGCAGCGATAGACGCATCTCCTTCTGAAACGCGGAAACATCCGCGGGAGAAGGCAATAGGACCGTCAGGAACGCCACCGCCATCTCGTCCGTAGTCTGCTCCCCGAAGGTCACGCGCGCCGGAGGCGTCGAGGGGTTCCGCGTATTCTTGTCGGAGTTGTCGAAGGTATAGGCCATCTCCACGCGCGTGCCTTTGGGAAGATGCACGGGCGCCTGGTAGCGGTATCCGCCCTGCCAGTTGAAGTCCCAATCCTTGATCCAGACCAGGTGGGTCACATCGCCGTTGGGGAGGTGGGCATCCACCTTCATGTCTTTGCAGAGCCAGTGGGCATGCGGAAAAATAGCGCTCACTTCGAC
>PMTT01000519.1 GCA_003167275.1 Bryobacterales bacterium
CGAGGCGTTCTTTGGAGAGTTTCTGGCATATTCGAATCGGACCTCTACTCCAGAAGCGCAACCTGCGCGAAAAAGGGGCCAAAGTTTCCTGGTTTTCTCCGGCCGGACGAGATCCTCGCGGCCCGTTCCGAACGACCCCCTGTCGGAATCCGGGCAGACCGCTCCACCATCCAGCCGTTTTCCCCACTCCTTTCATACCTTTATGCCCGTCAAGCGGCTAATATTACAGGGTATGGACGATTCCGAAGCAAGCGCGGGGCCGGAGTTTTCAGCCGAAGAGCGGGAACTCATCAAGGACTTGGTGTTCGAGGGCCAGTCCCTCGATACCCATGATCTGAAATCCTGGCTCTGTGACAAGGGTCTCTCCGGAAGGGTCGGTGGCGAAGTGGAACGGCTCCTGCGGGCGGCTGCCACTTGCGCCGACGACTTTCTAGAGCGCCCAGCGGCAGACCTGTATCTGGGGGCTAGCCGCGAACTCCCGGCACGGATCGGCCGGTATCCCGTGATCGAGGAAATCGGCTCTGGCGGAATGGGAGTGGTGTACGCCGCCCTTGACGAAGAACTGAACCGCCGCGTCGCCATCAAAGTGCTCCTCCCACGATCCGCTGACGATCCCGAGGCCCAAAAAAGGCTGCGGTGGGATGCCCAGGCCGCGTCCGCACTGCAGCACCCCAACATCGTCACCGTTCACGAGGTGGGCTTCGACGGCCGCTCGGATTACGTGGTGATGGAGTGTATCGCCGGAAAGACATTGGGGCTTTTGATTCCCCCGGAAGGAATGGANNGGCATCGTGCATCGCGACTTGAAGCCGGGCAACATCATGATCACCGATACCGGCGTGGTGAAGGTGCTCGACTTCGGGTTGGCCAAGGGCATCGGAACCCCTTTCCACAATAGCGACGCGCCGCTTACCATCGAAGGGAAATTCGCCGGCACCGTGGCCTATGTCTCACCCGAGCAGGCGGAAGGCAAGAAGGACGTGGATGTCCGGTCGGATATCTTTTCCTTCGGCTCGGTGCTCTTTGAGATGCTGACGGGCCGCCGCGCGTTCCCAGGCGACTCCATGATTTCGGTGCTGGCCGATATCCTCCACATCGATCCCCCCAGCACGACGGGACTGCACCCGCACATCGACCCGCGCCTGGATGAGATTATCCAGCGGTGCATGCGCAAAGACCGGGCGCGCCGGTTTCAGAGCATCGGCGAGGTCGGTGTCCGTCTGCGGGAGATCGAAGAAGAGATTCAATATGCGAAGCTGGACCGCACCGCGGCCCGTGCCGCGATTCCCGCGAAGGGTGCGAAACGGAGTTGGGCCTGGCTGGCATTGGGCATTGTCCTGGGCGCCGTGGCTACCGCCGCCGTAGCGGCCATGCTGTTCTTTCGAGCGCGTACGAGTGAAACACTCACGGACGGCAACATCCTCCTCACTCGAGCCACCATCAACGCTGGACTCACGGACTACCCGACTCTCTCGCAGGACGGCAAGTTCGTGGCATACGCCTCCGACCGGTCCGGCACAGGCAACCTCGACATCTGGATACAACAGTTGAAAGATGGCGAGCTACGTCAACTCACCTTCGGCCCTTCGAACAACTATGAGCCGGTGTATTCCCCAGACGGGTCCAGATTGGCCTTTCGGTCCGATCGGGACGGCGGAGGCATTTACCTCATCTCCACCGTCGGCGGTACCGAAAGGCGTATTGCAGACAATGGCCAAAGCGCCCAGTTCTCTCCGGATGGCCAGTCGGTCGCCTATTGGACAGGCTATGTCGGGGGCAGCCTGACCCCGGGATCCGCACAAGTCTACATTGTGCCGATACGTTCGGGGGAACCACCCCGGCAGTTGAACTTCCCAGCAGCCGCCTACCCGGTCTGGTCGCCGCGCGGTGATCGGTTGCTCTTCCTTGGGCGCGAAGGGAGTGGCGATCCGGAATGGTGGGTCGCCTCGCCCGACGGAACCCACGCCCGTTCCACTCACGTGATCGAAGCCATTTTCAAAGCCGGGCTGCACCGCCCGCGAGGCGGTTACTGGTTGGCCCCCGCGGCATGGCTGCCGAGCGGCAAGGTCCTGTTTTCAGCCAGGTCTGGCGATGCCACCAATATTTGGTCGGTCCACGTAAACGAGGATGGTTCTGCTTCGGATGTTCCGCGGCGGCTCACCGCGGACACCACGCTAGACCTGCATCCCTCCGCGATCGAAGTCAATGGCAGTCTCCAACTGGCTTTTGCCGCCTTGAACGTCAGCATGGACATCTGGCGAGTGCCGCTGGACTCTCGGGGTGTATCCACCGGCGCGCCGGAACGTCTGATTTCCGGACTGGACACGATCAGTGCCCCTTCCATCACTTGGGATGGCTCACGGGTCGCGTTTGCATCCAGAGTGCCCGATGGGATGGCCATCCAATCGTTCGGCGGGAGCAAGGGTAAACCAGAAACCGTTGCCACGGTAAAAAGCTTGTCTGCCTCGCGGCCGGTACTCAGTGGCAACGGCGAAGTCGTGGCCTATTCGAACACGAAGAACGGTTACCTCCGGCCCATTTCGAGCGGCCAAGCCCAACTCATCTGCGAACATTGCAGCCTCCCGACGCATGTGAGCTTTCGCGGGCTTGACGTGCTCTTCGAGTCCCTCGACTCGGGCGACCAGTTGTGGATCTGGTCCAACCGGAATCGCCAGCGGCCCTTGATTCCATGGGCTGGCAAGCCTGTCTTGAGACAGTTCGGGGGCCGTTTTTCGCCCGATGGCAAATGGGTGGTCTTCTCCGGTTCGCGTTTCGGATCTTCCGCCAAACACATTTGGATTACGCCCGTTCGAAGCGACGGGACGGTTGGTGAGAAGGATCTGGTTTCACTCACTGACGGAAACTCCACGGAGATCGAACCGTACTGGTCTCCCGACGGGCAAACCATCTATTTCCTGTCCGACCGCGATGGCTTCCAGTGCATCTGGGCGCGCCACGTGGACCCGGCCACGGCTCAACCCCTTGGCGCCATGTTTGCCGCGGCTGATTTTCACCACGCCCGCCAGGCCATCCGGAGCCCATCCGCGTATCCAGGAGACATCGGGTTGTCTGTTTCGAAAGACTCGCTGGTGCTCATGATGGCAGACAGCCACGGCAATATCTGGCTGCGCCCGGACCCCTCAGTTCCCGGCAAACCACGCTGAACGCCGATAACTCATTTGTTTTCTTTATCCGTGTTCATCTGTGTTCATCGGTGGCTCTGTTTTTTCTCGCCTTCGACCCAAATTCGCCGAGGCAAGAAATCTAGTGACAACCCATCGTCGACTAGAGTAAGATTAGTGACACATGCCTGTGGCCGAGTCAAATCGGAATCTTCCTCGGAATCCACGGATCAGCGTTGTCATTATTACCCGGAATGAGGGCGACGAGCTTAACGCAACTGTCACTAACTTCCTGGAGACCCTCCCGGCCGACCGCAGAGAGCTGATCGTCGTGGACGATGGTTCCACTGACGGCTCGACGGCCTTTCTCGACGAGCTGCCGGATTTGCGCCTGCTCCGTTCAGACGGCGTGGGCGTCGCCAGGGCCCGAAACTTCGGAGGATCGCACGCCACCGGGGACATTATCCTGTTTTCCGATGCCCACATCCGGGCGCCTCTGGGCTGGTATGAACCCATCGTCGACGCGTTGAGGGCGGAATCGACCGGAGCAGTGGCGCCCGGTGTCTACAGCCTGGCGGAGCCCAAGCGGCGCGGCTTCGGACTGTTCCTGACGGGCCCCGATCTGCGGACGCAATGGCGTAACCGCCAGGGCCTGACCCCCAGCCCGGTCCCGATCCTGCCCGGTTGCTTTCTGGCGATGCGCCGCGAGACCTTTGCGCGCACAGGGGGCTTCGATCCGGGCATGCGTCAGCTCGGCGGCAACGATAACGAGATCAGTTGCCGCTTTTGGCTGCTGGGATACGAACTGATGGTGGTGCCTGAGGTTGAGGTGGGCCACCTTTTCCGAAAGACTACCCCATATGAGGCCCGTTGGGCGGCGCTGGTGCATAACCGCGTGCGTATGGCATTTGTCCATTTTGGCGCCAGCCGCGTGGAGCGGGTCTTGAACGCGCTCCGCGGGTACAACGCTTTCCCTGCCGCCATGGCCATGCTGCTCGACACGGATGTCTTCGCCCGGCGTGCCCTGCTTGCCGGCCTCCGGCGCTTCGATGATGCCTGGTATTGCGAAAAGTTCGCTTTAGATTGCTGAGAAAAGGAGAATGAAAACGATGGAAACGCTCTTAGAAATAGAAGAACATCCCCTGCCTCCGGATACCTGGGGCGAGGCTCCCCAGTCCCCGATTTCCCAACAGGATGACGCGTCGCCAACCAGTATTGAACACACCACCGCGGCTCCTTAATTTACCCCAATAGCAAAATCCGTAGGGTATGCTTTAGCTTGCCCACCCACAATCAGAGGCTGGGCAAGCTAAAGCATACCCTACGGTTTTGCGGTCCCCAATTGTCTAGCGGGGCGCGCCCGCGTCAACTCGGCATGAAGCCATAGCCGGGCAAACGTCCACTCCCTCTTCACGGTACGCGTCGAAATGTCTAGGACGGCCGCGATCTCCTCTTCCGTGAGGCCCGCGAAGTACCGGAGCTCGACGATCTGGAGTTGCCGTTTGTCCTCAGCTTCCAGGCGCGTCAAAGCCTGATCCACCGCGAGCAGATCTTCGAAATTCGCCGCGGCGGCGTTCCCTGCCTCCTCCAGATCGACCCTCCGGCCCAGCCCTCCGCGCTTTTGCGACCGCCGCCTACGTCCGTGATCTACCAGCATCTGGCGCATGGCCTTCGCCGCAGCCGCAAAGAAGTGGGCACGGCTCTGCCAGGAGCAATCCGGCCGCTCCCGCAATTTGAGATAAACGTCGTGTGCAAGCGCCGTCGCTTGGAGGGTGTGATCACTCGGCTCGGAGTGCATGGCGCGAGCAGCGATTCGCCGCAGTTCTCCGTAAACCAGATCAGCCAGCTTCTGGCATTTCTCCGGTTCCTCACTCGTGCCGTTTAGCAGGAGGGTAATCTCGCCTTGGGAAGCGGGAGCCATAATGTTAGAAACTGCACAGTGATTCTATCAAATTCTTGATGATGGACATAGGAATTCTTATCATTTTTTTGGATTCGCCAAATGTCAGACGACCCGAAAACCAACACACCAAGTCCGGAACCCACCCGCGCCCGGGGGATCCGCGGCCAGATGTGCCCATGTCCCAGGAAACGAAGCTACCCCGCAAACGCTCCCCGGCGCCGCACCAGAAACCAAATCGGTATCGCCATGAGTAGCGTGCCCATCAGCATCATCCCCCCGGTTCCTTCGAAATTCGCCGGCGGCTGGCCTGCGCGCATAAACGCCGGCAGCCAATCTTGGACCGTCTGCATCCGGGCGCCGAAGCCCGGCAACACACACGTCACCACTGAGTTCAACGCCATCAGGGCAAAGTAGACAATCGTCGCCACCCTGGCCGGCTCCTGCAGTTGCAGCAACCCGGTGCCCAGATAGATTTGCACCGCCGTGAAAGCCGTATAGATCGCCAACGAGGCCCAACCGGTCAAAACCAGGCCGAAAAACATTCCTGGCATTCGAAGAATCGCCCCCACTGCTGTGCCCAGCGCGCAAACCAGGAGGTACCAGCCGATCATGCTGATGCTCAGCGGACGCGCCCCCGGCGCCGGCGGCTGCTCCAAGAAATACTGTTTGGTGGTGCTCGAATTGAACAGCAGGAGCCACCACGCCCCTAGCACCGTCAGGGACCCGTAAAACGCCGCGATCCCGAACCGGATGTTCTGCATAGTTTGGGCCGAAACATTGGGGGTATCGGGCATGTGGATAAAGAGAATTCCCACTAGCGCGGAGGCCCCCATTCCTACCAACAGGCAGGCAAAGACGATCATGGAGAGACGCGCCCAGCCGCGGCGCCGAAAGATGGCGATTGCCGTGGCGACACCCCACCCGCTGAGCCCGATGAAGAATGCGGCCATCACCACCATCAACGCCTTGAGCGGAAACGGCGACTGCGGCGTCGTGTCCGGCGGCGGCGCGTGAAACCCCGCCCACACCATCGATCCCGCGAGCAGCAACGTCAGCGCGCTGCCGAGAATCGTGAGAATGGCGCTCACGCGGATTCCAATCCATTTATGCATGGTGCTGCCAGTTTAGCCGGTTGCGCTTCCGAGCGAAACGGGGGGCTCCTGTGGCATGGGCATTCTTGCCGGTGTTCGTTTACGTGGCCGGCTTTGCCCTTTTTCTCGTATCTGGAGCTCTTCTGGCCCAAGCCCGCCTCGCGCGATAATCGAACGATGCTCCTGGCACTGGTCGCCTTCGCTCCGATCGCAATCTGGCTGTACCTGCTGCTCGCGCGCGGTGGATTCTGGCGTATGCCCCATTCGCCGCCGGCTGGAAAGCTGCCCGCCCACGCGCCTCGAATCGTGGCCATCGTTCCCGCGCGCAATGAGGCCGCCGTCGTGGGCCGCGCTATCCGTTCGCTAGCCACCGAAGAGTACCCCGGCGAGTTTCGAATTGTACTGGTAGACGACGATAGCTCCGATGGCACCGCCGCCGCGGCCCGCCTGGCCGCACCTGCCGGACTGCTCACGATCGTCCGCGCCGCCCCCTTGCCCCCAGGATGGAGCGGCAAACTATGGGCCGTCGCCGAGGGGATCCGGCACGCCGAGGCACTGGCCCCCGACTACTTCCTGCTGACGGATGCCGACATTCTGCACCCTCCCGATAACCTGGCCACGCTCGTAATTCGGGCCGAAAACGAGCGGTACGATCTGGTCTCCTACATGGCCATGCTCCAATGCAGCACGCTCGCCGAGCGAGCGATCGTCCCGGCATTCGTATTCTTCTTCTTCCTGTTGTACCCGCCCGCCTGGATCCGTAGCGCGCGGCACGCCACCGCGGGCGCCGCCGGAGGATGCATCCTCATCAGGCGCGCCGCGCTCGAAAGCATTGGCGGCATCGCCTCGATCGCGGACAATCTCATCGACGATTGCGCCTTGGCCGGCGCGGTGAAGAAGGGCGGCGGCCGCGTCTGGCT
>PMTT01000763.1 GCA_003167275.1 Bryobacterales bacterium
AAAGAAAAAGTCCGTTACTCAGAGCGGCCTCTGTAACACAGAAACGTTCTTGGAGTATGCCACATTTTCGACCCCTGAATTCCGCTTGGGGTGGCGCGGACACTCGTGTCTGCCGCGTCGAGAGTCGTCTCGACGCTTTTCGGGTTGCCCACCAGATCCGGGACCGGGAGGGCCTTTCGATGCTTTTCGATGCTTTTCGCTTCGGGAAAATACGCGGCCGCACTTGCGAAACGGTGTACTTAGGCAACCCAATTCGCAAAGCATGCGTCCCTGATTCATCGGATGCTTTTGCGACGAGTTCCCTCGAACCTCTGGCTGTTATGCCACTTGGTATTCCCCGGCGGTGTGTCCGCGGCGGCGTTGACCGTCAATGTCTCGATTTTGAATCCGTCAAACCAGGCAGTGCCCGGTGTCCAGGTCCAGCTCAAACTCGCTGCGGAAACGATCGCTTCCGCCGAAACGGACCCAAAGGGCCACGCCGAATTCACCGGATTGAAACCTGCGCATTACCAGATCACGGCCGCGAAAGACGGCTTCGAAACCCTTCAACAGCAAGACCTCGACCTGTCCCAGGGAGCCTCTACCTCCATCGAGCTCACGCTGATTCCGTCCACGGCGCGGCGCGAGAGCATCGAAGTGAAAGGAACCGTCGCGCCCGTGGAACAGGGCTCGTCGCCACCGGCGGAGTTGCCGGCCAATTCCGTCAAGGAGCTTCCCAACCGGCCGGCCACCGTCGCGGACGCCTTGCCGATGGTCCCCGGCGTAGTCCGCACTCCGGGAGGCGGGCTCCAGATCTCTGGCAGCGCGGAACATCGCAGCGCCCTGATTGTGAACTCCGCCGATGTCACCGACCCCGCCACCGGCCAGTTCGGATTGACGGTCCCGATCGACAGCGTCGAGACCGTGAATGTGTTTCAGACTCCTTTCCTGGCGGAGTACGGAAGATTCACCGCGGGCCTGGTCTCCGTGGAGACGCGGCGCGGCGGTGAGAAATGGAAGTGGGAGTTGAACGATCCCTTCCCTGAGTTCCGCATACGCAGTTGGCAGATGCGCGGCCTGCGCGACGCTACGCCGCGGTTCAACGCGGAGGGGCCCATCATTGCGGGCAAGCTCTACTTCTCCGAGGGATTCGAATACACCATTCGCAAAACTGAGGTCTTCACGCTCCCCTTTCCCCAGAATCAGAAACGAACCGAAGGCGTGAATTCCTTCGCGCAGATCGACTGGATCGCATCGTCCAAGCAGTTGGTCACCGCCACCGTTCACATCGCCCCCCAGCATATGGATGGGGTGAACATGAACTACTTCAATCCCCAACCGACGTCCCCCGACGAGAGCGCCCATACCTACACCGGGACTCTGGCGGACCGGCTCACGCTCGGGGGCGGTTTGCTCGAAAACACCCTTTCCACCACGCGGTTCGATGCCCGCGTGTGGGGTCTCGGCCCGCAGGATCTGACCTTGACGCCCGAAGGCAATTACGGCAACTATTTCGCCCAGCAGGACCGCGATGCTTCGCGCTACGCATGGTCGTCCACCTGGTCGCCGGCCTCCGTGGCGCGTTGGGGAACGCACAATTTCAAGCTGGGTTCATACATCGCCCTGAGTTCGAACGATGGCCAGGTCAGCGAGCACCCCATCGACATTCGGGACTCGGCCAACCAGTTGATCGAGCGCATCACCTTCACCGGCGGCCTGCCCTTTCAGCGGTCGGACACGGAGATCGCCTTCTTCGGGCAGGACCACTGGCTGGTGTCGCCGACCCTCGCCATCGACCTCGGCATTCGCACCGAATCCCAGGAGGTATCCGAGAGTTTTCGCGTCGCGCCGCGCGCGGGAATCGCGTGGACTCCATTCCCCAGCACCGGCACGGTTCTGCGCGCGGGATTCGGCTGGTTCTACGATCGCGTTCCCCTGAACGTGTACTCGTTCGACCACTATCCCAGTCAAGTAATCACGTTGTTCAGCCCCAATGGCGGGATCTTGGGTGGGCCGTTCACTTACCTGAATGCCTTGGGGCAGGTGAATGTCCAGTCCCCGCTGGTGTTTCAGGAACCGGCGGCCGGCAATTTCTCTCCCCGCAGCGCCAGCGGGAGCGTCCAGATCGAGCAGCCTCTCTCTAAATATCTCAAGCTGCGGGTGGGCTACCTGCAGAACCAGTCTGCCGGCCTGGTGATCCTGAATCCGATGGCGCCAGATCCGCTGACCAAGATCGGAGCCAATGTGCTGACGGGCGACGGGCAATCGCGCTACCGCCAGTTTGAGGTCACCGCGCGGGTTCGGGTAGGCGGCGAGCGCCAGTTGTTCCTTTCGTATGTGCGGAGCCGGGCCCGCGGGGATTTGAACGACTTCGGCAATTTCCTCGGCAGCTTCCCGGTTCCCATCATCCGCGCGAATCAGTTTGGCAATCTGGCATCCGATTTACCGAATCGTTTCCTGGCCTGGGGCGTAGTGAAGCTACCCTGGCGATTCCGCATCGCCCCCGTCCTGGAGTACCGCAGCGGTTTCCCGTATGCCGTAACAGATGTTACTCAAAACTACGCCGGCGTGCCCAATCAGAACCGGTTCCCCGGTTTCCTGTCGCTCGATTCCCGGCTCTCGAAAGACTTTCAGGTAAACCCGAAATATGCGGTACGATTATCCGTAAGCGGCTTCAATTTGACCAACCACTTCAATCCGGAAGCCTTTCACAACAACATTGGCGATCCCGCATTCGGACTCTTCTTCGGCCAGCGCGGGCGGAGGTTCACGATGGATTTCGATGTTCTTTTCTGACCTTGCTGCGGCGCCGAAGGCCCGCGGAATTCTGTCCGCTGCACTCCGCAACCCGATTGTCCGGCTCACGCTGCTGACCTTCGTCGCGGTTTTGACTTTGGGTTATCACCTGGGTGTAGATGACGCCGAGATTTACGTGCCGGCCATCAAGCGCGCGGCCGACCCCAGCCTCTATCCATACGCCGCCGAGTTCTTCATGACGCACGCCCACCTGTCGCTGTTTTCCAAACTGGTGGGTGACTCCGCTCATCTCACACGGCTGCCGGTCAACCTGGTGATCTTCGTCTGGTACGTGTTCGGGATTTTCCTGCTGCTCTTCGCTTCCTGGCGGCTGCTGTGCACCTGCTTCGCGAACGAACAGGCGCGCTGGAGCGGAGTGGTTCTCATCACCTGCCTCTTGAGCGTCCCCGTGGCAGGCACCGCGCTGGTGATCATGGACCCGTATATGACGGCCCGCTCGCTGTCCACTCCGGCGACCCTTCTCGCCATCGCCTGCTACGTGTCGAACCGTCCCAAAGCCGCGGTCTTTTGGCTGCTGCTGACGGCGTTGATCCACGCGCAGATGGCGGTCTATGGCGCGGTCTTCCTGGGGTGCATGGCGGTGGCCCGCTATCTTCGCGAGAGAGCCAATCCACTGCCGGCTTTCGGACTCCTTTGTTTGACCGGTCTCCCGTTCCTGTTCGAGTTTCAGCCGGCTCGCGGCGCGGCCCGCGAAGCCCTTCTATCGCGGACGTATTTCTTCGTTTCGAACTGGACGTGGTACGAATGGCTCGGAATCGCCGCACCCTTGGCTATCCTGTGGTGGTTCTCTTCGGTGCGTTTCAGGGGGACGACACTGGCGTTCGGGCCTCTGGCACGCACGCTCGTCCCGTTCGGGCTGTTATTCGCCGCCGCCGGCGTGTTGTTGGCCATTCCCGTACGTCTGCAGAATTACACCCGCCTGCAGCCCATGAGAGCCTTTCATCTGCTGTACGTGGTCTTCTTCATTTTGGTGGGGGGCCTGATCGGGGAGTATGCCCTCAAGCGCAGCGCCTGGCGCTGGCTCTGCCTGTTTGTTCCGCTGGTGGCGTCCATGTGGCTCCTGCAACAGAGCGCCTTCCCGTCGAGCTCGCACATCGAGTGGCCGGGCGTTCGGTATCGCGAGAACTGGACCTCCGCCTTTCTGTGGGTGCGCGATCATACGCCTAAGGATGCGGTGTTCGCGCTCGATCCGAATTACATGATGCGGCACGGCGAGGACGAGCACGGCTTTCGTGCGATTGCCGAGCGGAGCGCGCTGGCCGATAACATCAAAGACTCGGGCGCCGTCTCTCTCTTCCCCCAACTGGCGGAAGACTGGAAGCAGCAGGTGGACGCGCAGCGCGGGTGGGAGCACTTCGAACGCAGCGATTTCGATGGTCTGGCGAAACTTTATCCCGTCACCTGGATCGTCACACGGCGTCCCGGCCCGGCCGGACTGGCCTGTCCCTATACCAATCGGGAATTGGCCGTTTGCCGGATGGATCCGCCGGTAGAGGCGGCTTCCGGGATTTATTGAGGAATACACCGAGAGGCCGAGGAGATCGCCGCTCATTTGGCGGCAAGCTAAAGCATACCCTACGAATTACGAACGCAGAAAGAGCGGTTCGATGTGGCGGTCGTATAAGTTTTGGGTCACGTTCCTCGAGATGGATTCCTCGCATGCCACCAGCATGTCCGTGTAACGGTCACCCATACCTGCCGCTATTTTGTACCCGACGTGCAGCAACTGGCGGACATGCGGGTCGAAGAGCGGATTCCGCTGGTCGTGCCGCAACGCGCCGGAATACTGCTCGGCAGTCCAGCCCGCAACTTCGGCGGCCGATGGCAGCCGGGCCGGATCGATATCGATCACCGCGGCGTAGGGCGCGCACAAATCTTCCAGGTGGTCGAGCGCGCTGGCGTAAATCTGCTTGGCCATCGCCAGACCTTCCGGACCGGCCTCCGAGAGTCCGATCAGTTCCTCCAGCCACGTCGTCCCCGCGGTCTTCACATGCACTCCTGCGTCGAACCTCCGCAATGACCGGCGGATCGGTGCGTAGATCGAAAACTTGTCGCTGCCGGAATGCACGCTCAGCTTCAGATTGCCCGGCAGTCCATAATGCGCAATGGCGTGCGCAATCACTGCCAGGTCCGAGGCGAACTCCTTTTCGAACTGTTCAACGTCCCCAACGTAGTCCACGCCCTTGTTGAACCGGCCCGTGAATTTGGGCGCAATCGTCTGGATGGGAATGCCTTCGTCCGCAATCGCCGCCAGGATCAACAACAATTCGGACGGGGTCTGCGGGAAATCCGTCTCGTCCATGGACACTTCGGTAATGAAATGTCCGGGCTGTTTACGATCCGCGATGTGCCGGTAGATTCGCCCTGCTTCGCTCACCGCGAACAGGTACTTGTGGGCCGAGGCGCAGGTTTGTTCCGGAGTTACTTCCAACGGCTCCGGGATGCCGGGGATATCGATCCGCCCCACCAGTTCGGGGTGCCGGTGGACGAAACTCTCGGCGGCGCCAGCCCCCGGCGCGTGTCCAATCGCGTGGGCCACGTCGAGCGTGAAGAAATCCGAGGCAGGCACGAAGCGGTCGACGGTGTCGAGATTGATGTGGTCCGCATCCACATAGTAGGAATGCTTCCAGCCGAGTGCGCCCACGGCGGCATCGGCGGCGGCCCGGGTACTGGACGGCTCCGACCCTACAATCTTGTGTTCGCGGTTGGACTTGTTCCAGACCGGGACGACCACGACTCCCTTTTCAGCGGCGCGGGCACAGGCGGCCAACTGCGGCTTGGCCTGGTGCGCAAAACGGTCGCCGACACCGAGGGAGAATTTCTCCAGAACGATGCCGGTTTGTGGGTAGCTCACGAATTCACTCCAGATCCCGCGGGGCCTCAGACGGTCCATACGGCAAGCAATTCAACTGGCGGCATCGAGGACAGCGGCACTGTGCCCGTTGAAGTCCTTGCCCCCTTGATGTCCACTGTAGGGGTTCTCAACAGCGGCGGTCAAGAGCAAATTCGTGAAGGGACGCTTTAGAAAAACTAAAGCATTGGTAGTGTACAGTATCAGCATGCTCTTCATGATCATCGAGCACCCCAAGAGCGGTGACTTCAGGGCCGTTGGCGACCGCTTCCAGGTTCACGGCAGGATGCTCCCGGAGAACGTCGTCTACCATGCCAGTTGGATCGACGCCCAGAACAGCCGCTGTTTTCAGATCATGGAATCACCGAATAGAGAAGCGCTGGATCCCTGGATCACGGCATGGAATGATTTGGTTGATTTTGAGGTTGTGCGGGTTCAAACGTCAGCCGAGTTCTGGGCGACGGTTTAGCCCGTGACCGCTACGACGCTGCGGACGCCGGGTAGGACCGCACGTTCGCATACATCGGCACCCGATCCAGCCGAGATTGAAGCTCCTTCACTTTGTCCTCGATGCGCTGCCGGTCGCAATCGTCCAGACCAGAGATCTTCGGGAGCAAGGACATGACGGTTTCATGCGCCTTCTGGGCCTGGGCGAACGTTGGAGAATTCCTGGTGGCTGTCACCTTCACCAAGGTAAGTCCACGGTCGAGTTCTCGCTGAATCAGGATCAATAAATCGTGATCGGTCCTGGAACGAATCACTCGGAGTCTTTGAGTGTTGCTTGACATTGACGAACCCTCGGAAAAGCCTTGCGGCGACGTAAGTCTGTGGAAGCCAGTTGCCGTTTCCAGTATTTTCAACAACCACGCGGCTTCCACTTCCAATGTATGAGACGAAAATGCACCTGCTTTGGTTCAATCTTACGGTAAGGAGCCGGTTAGGAAGCCGGTATATCTCATCTCCTCATTGTTTAAGACGGAGCAGGCGGGAAGTGGTTAGCGGGCAGCCGAGGCCACGGGCCATTATTGAACTCGATGGTCTTCAGTCGGTGACCTCCTCCACCTGACATTTGTCACCATCCTTCCCTGATATTCCACACTGCCGGAATCGAGCGTGGTGGGCGAGAATGCTTGCAGAGGCAAGAAACCATGATCAACCGACTTCGCATCCTGCTCGCCGGCGCCGCTCTTGCGGCCCTGGCCGGCGCCCAACCTGCATCCCAGCCGCTGTGGATTGAACACGTGCGCGTTTTCGATGGAACCCGCGTCCTGGAAAACACTAACGTCCTGGTGGAAGGCTCCGTCATTCGCTCGGTGGGCTCGCTCACCGTAAAGCCCGCGGGGGCGCAAGCCGTGGATGGCACGGGGAAGACTCTGCTGCCTGGCCTGATCGACGCCCACACTCACACCATCGACGAAGCGACGCTCCGGCAGGCGCCGGTTTTCGGAGTGACGACGGACCTCGACATGTTCACAGATCCAAAGTCCGCGGCGCGCATCAAGCAGCAGCAGAGCGAAGGTAAACTGCCCGACTATGTGAGCCTGCGGTCGGCCGGCTACCTGGCCACGGCACCGGGCGGGCACGGTACCGAGTACGGCTTGCCGGTCCCCACTCTTACCCGGCCCGAGGAGGCGCAGGCGTGGGTGGACGCACGGATCGCCGAGGGTTCGGACTACATCAAGGCCGTCTATGACGACGCCTTGGAGTACGGGCGCGCCAAGGCCGCTCCAACCCTCACCAAAGAGACGTTGAAAGCCCTGGCGGTTGCCGCGCACAAGCGGGGAAAGATGCTGGTGGTGCACATCGGCTCGCTCCAACAGGCCAAAGACGCCATCGATGCAGGCGCCGACGGGCTGGTCCACCTGTTTGTTGGGCCCGTGTCCGATCCGGATTTCGGGAGAGTCGCCGCCGCACACCACATCTTCGTGATCCCCACCTTGACCGTGCTCCAGTCGATCTGCGCCACTCCCTACGACGCCGCGTTGGCCGACGATGCGCGGCTCAAGCCGTACCTGCCGCCCACCGCGACAGCAGCCATGAAACGCACCTTCGACATGGCGGCGAAGATGAGTTGCGAGGGCGCCTATGAAGCGGTGCGGCAACTGAAAGCGGCGGGGGTCCCCATCCTCGCCGGTACGGACGCGGGCAATCCCGGCACCACCCAAGGCGCCAGCCTTCACGGAGAGTTGGAATTGCTGGTCCGCTCGGGCCTGACTCCGGTGGAAGCTCTGCGAGCGGCCACCGCGTCGCCTGCAGCGGCCTTCCACCTGGACGACCGCGGCCAGATCGCGCCGGGCAAGCGAGCGGACCTGGTGCTGGTCAACGGCGATCCGACGACCGACATTCGCGGCACGCGCGACATTGCCGCCGTTTGGGAAGCCGGCCGCGAGATCGATCGCGCCGGGTGGAAAGCCTCGGTAACGGGCCAGATCGAAGACGGCGCCAGGCAGAAGACCGCCCTGCCGCCGTCCGGCTCGGAATCCGGCTGGATCAGCGATTTCGAGCAGGAAGGCCAGCCACAGGCGAGATTCGGTGCCGGGTGGACGCTTTCGACGGATCAGATGGCCGGGGGAAAGTCGGAAGCGAAAATGGAAATCGCGCCGGGTGGGGCGGAGGGGAGCAAGAGCTACCTGCAGGTAACGGGCGAGGTCAAGGAGGGCTTTGGATTCCCCTGGTCGGGCGCCCTGTATTCGCCGGGCGCCACGATGATGGCGCCGGTGAATCTCTCAGGCAAGAAGGCAATCCAATTCTGGGCCAAAGGCGACGGCGGGACATATCAAATGATGATCTTCAGCGCGAAGCTCGGATACCAGCCGGCGATCCAGACGTTTGTGGCCGGACCCGAATGGAAACAGGTGACCCTGACGCTTGCCAGTTTCGGAGTGGATGGGAGCGACATCATGGCTTTCGTTTGGGCGGCCGGGCCGAAGACCGGGAAGTTCGTGTTGGGCCT
>PMTT01000449.1:0-15558 GCA_003167275.1 Bryobacterales bacterium
CTCATGATCCACGGGATGGTGGACCGGCCGCTGGTCTTCACCATGGAGGAGCTGAAGCGTCTGCCGTACGTATCCCGTGTCCACTTCATCGAGTGTCTCGGAAACCGTGCGAGGCCAACGCACAAAACCGTTCAGGAAACGCACGGATTGACCAGTAACGCCGAATGGACCGGCGTGCCGCTGTCCTTGCTGCTTGCGGAGGCAGGCGTGCAAAACGCGGCGTCCTGGATCGTTGCGGAAGGCGCGGAAGAAGTGAAGGGCGCGTCGAGCATCCCGCTCGCGAAGGCGCTGGACGACTGTATCGTGTGCTACGCGCAAAATGGCGAGCCGATCCGTCCGCAGCAGGGCTTTCCTCTGCGGCTGATGGTTCCTGGCTTTGAAGGCATTTATCAGATCAAGTACCTGAGGCGAATCAAGGTCGTGGACCGCTACTACATGACCTATGACGACTACGGGCATATTAATCCGGACCCGAAAGTGGCCGCGTTGACTCACATTATCGGGCCGAAATCGGTCATCACCTTTCCTTCCGGTGGGCAGCAGCTCCCAGGCCCCGGCTTCTACGAAATCACCGGCTTGGCGTGGTCCGGCGGGGGCTCCATCCGTGGCGTAGAAGTATCCACCGACGGCGGCCAGAGCTGGAAGAGTGCCGACCTTCGGTCGCCGGCCTATCCGATGGCGCATGCCCGATTTGGCTTCCACTGGAACTGGGACGGAAAAGAGTGCATGCTCATGTCGCGGTCGACGGACGAACTGGGCACGGTTCAACCAACGCGCGCCGACGTGGCGAAGTACTGGCACGAACCCGAGAACAAAGTCCGGATTCGAGGCGCCGACAATTCCGTTCAACCGTGGAGGGTTNNGCCTGGGATATCGCGATCAGCCCGACGGGAAAGGAACTCCCGTCCGGGCAGGGGACTGCCAAAGAAGGTGCGGTGTTGTATGTCCGGAAGGGATGCGCCGGATGCCACGGCCCAACCGGATCCGGAGGCCATGCTCCCGTGTTAATCAGCAGGAAAGGCCCTCAGACGCCCTCCTCCGTGCCTTGTCTCGCCCCTTGTGTGAACGACTCCAACAGCATGGCGGTTCACTCACCCTTCGCGACGACCATATGGGATTACATCAATCGCGGCATGCCCATAGGGAAAGAGGGGACGCTCACCCCCAATGAGGTGTACGCCCTCACCGCCTTTCTGCTGTACAAGAACGACGTCATCAAGGAAGACGAGGTGATGGACGCTCAGAGTCTGCCGAAGGTCAAGATGCCGAATCGTGATGGATTTGCCCTTCCTCCGGAGTGGAAGCACGGGACGCCAAGGCTTCAGGGCTACACCAACCCTGGTCGATAGGAGCCGAGAACAAGCGCCAACCCCTGTCGGCCTGGAGTCGACAGGGCACATCTCAAGAAAATCCGCCCCGACTCTGAGCCGCGGGGAGGACTTTTCGGCTGAAAGACCACAAAAGGCGATGGTCTGTCCACCAGGCTGCGCCCTGCGCTTACCGAATTTTAATGTTAAGCCCGGTTCACTGACCGCACTATGACACCAGCCGGGTGAAACCTGTTAACCCGGTTTTCGGTCTATAGTTTCGTTCCGCGTCCATCAGAAGGTAATAGTGTGCGTACAGGGGAAGGTGTCCAAGCATGGCGCAGAGCGAAACGAAGCGGCCTCAGACCAGGATCAGCGGACAGACCATCATTAACGAATTGATCCGCAACATGGAGTTGGGACGGTTGGAGATGGGATACACCATCCTCCTGCCGTGCATCTTCAGCGTTTATGTTCATCCGGACGACTATGAGCGTCTGGCGGGAGTCCAGGAGATCATACGGGAAGATGCGGGGCGCGTGCTGAGCGCGCGGATGGCCGATTGGAATAAGAAGAGCTCGATGTTCCGGCGTGGCGGCACGCGCAAGGTGTACAGGATCGCACAGAGCGATTGGTGGATCGAGATTTTCCCCGATATGGAGAACTCCGTGCCACCCGGGGATGTCGAGATCCATTCGGAACTGAACGAGTCGCGGCAACCGGGGTACCGCGGCGTCAAGACTACGCTCATCGACCGCGAGCCGTCGGTGACTTCGGCGCGCGTGGCGCGCGATCGGGAGAGCACGCGGCGCCAGCCGGACAAGGTCTTCGCGGAGATTCGCTATCAGGACGATTCGGGGCCCCAGACTTACTTCGTGAAGCAGAACGAAGTGAGCATCGGCCGGGGCGGCGAGGATCTTTGGGTGGATCTGCCGCTATACACCAACGATGAAGTGTCGCGCGAGCATTTGAAGCTGCGGCGCGATCCAACGAGCGGCGCATTCACGATCGTGGACAGCAGCCGGAATGGGACATGGCTGAACGGGCGGAAGCTGGCGCGGGGTGTGGAGGAGGTAGTGCCAGGGAGCGCGGAGATCAAGGTGGCTGAGGTGTTGAAGCTGTCGTTCGAGGCGAGGAAATGAAGGTGGGGTAGCTTGGCGAGGCCGATGTTAGTTTGGTGGATCTGCGGTCGGCAAGCTAAAGCATACCCTACGAGGGGCTAAATGAAAGAGCTGTATAACTTCCACACGCCGTTTGTCATCGGGTTCCTGGCCTTTGTCGTGGTATTTGCGATTGCCCACTGGGGGAGGCGGGGATGAGCGAAGTGCGGAGTGGGTCACAGACATGCCCTATTGGCGGGGCAGGTCGAGGACCCCGGCCACGGGCCGTTCCGGCTGCCCTACCTTGGAAGTCGGGCGTCGCCACCGATACGGGATTGGTGCGCGACCGCAACGAAGACCGGTACTGGGTGGACGACGAACGCGGCGTCTTTCTGGTGGTGGATGGAGTGGGCGGCCATGCGGCCGGGGAACTGGCGGCCGAGACCGCGGTGGAAGAGATTCGCCAGTCTCTTTTCGACGGCGAATCGGGCGCTGAGGAGCGCGTGCGCCTCGCCATCTCGCGCGCGAACAACCGCATCTTCGAACTGGCGCAGGAGGCCGGCGAGCGAAGGGGCATGGCCTGCGTGCTGACCCTGGCGCTGGTGGAGGACGGGAACATCACGATCGGGCACGTGGGCGATTCGCGCCTGTACCTGATCTGGAAAGGCGCCATTCGCAAGTTGACCCCGGACCATTCGCCGGTCGGCGAAGACGAAGATTCGGGCGAACTGACCGAGGAAGAGGCCATGCTGCATCCGCGCCGCAATGAAGTCTTCCGCGATGTGGGCGCCTCTCCGCGCGCGCCGGGCGACGAAGGATTCGTCGAGATTCGCAAATGCCGCTTTCGTCCCGATGCCGCCATCCTGCTGTGCAGCGACGGGCTCACCGACCGGCTCACGTCCGCCCGCGTGCGGGAGATCGCGGAGCGCTACGACGGCGATGCGGCGCGCGTGGCGGCGGACTTGGTGGAAGCGGCCAACCAGGCGGGTGGACAGGACAATGTCACGGCGCTGTTCGTGGCAGGGGCCGAGTTCCGCGGTCGCGGGGGGGCGACACGGCCTCGGTCGCCTGGCGGGGTGGGGCGGGAGGACGAGGCAGGCAGAAGCAAGGATTCGTCGCGTGGTGTGGGGCGCGATACCGCGCCGATAGCCGGGAAGAGCGTCCCGATGAGTCGGGNNAGTCGGGACGCGGCAGGCACGAGTGCCCGCGCCACGAGGCGGCTCACGGGCAGGGTGGCGTTTCTGATTTACGGGATCTTGATCGGAATGCTGTTGTGGGCGGTTCTACGGATGTTCTCCAGGGGAATGATGCGATGACGGCACCAACACGAATCGGGCGTTACGAAATAGTCCGCCGACTGGGCAAGGGCATGACGGACGTGTATCTGGCCATCGATACGACGACCAACCTCAGGGCGGCGCTCAAGCTGATCCCAGGCGGCGGCGACGCCACGACGCAACTGATCATCGAGGCTGAGCGCCGCGGAGCCGCGATCCAGAAGGATCTCCACGGTATAGATCCGCGCGTGGTGGAGATCTACGAGTTCGGCGATTGCGACGGCTACTTTTTCGTGGCCATGGAGTATGTGGAAGGCCGCAACCTGGCGGAGGTGCTGCGAGCCGACAGGGCTCTCGACCCCATCCGCGCGGCCACCATCGCGCTCGAGATCTGCGAGCAGCTCGCGAAGTTTCATGGATGCCCCCTGGCGGTGGTGCATGGGGACATCAAACCGTCAAACATTCACCTGGGCCGGGCCGATACCGTGCGGCTGCTGGATTTCGGGATTGCCAAGGCGTTGCGGGCGGACGGCAATGCGACGTCCCACCATTTTGGAAGCCCGGGTTACTGCTCGCCCGAACGGCTGAACCGGTCCGAGGTGGATCAGCAATCGGACCTGTGGGCGGTAGGCGCGACGCTCTACGAAATGCTGGCGGGGGTGCCGCCGTTCCAGGCGGAGAGCACGCGCAAACTGGAGAGGCTGATCCGCTCGAAGCGAGCTCCGCGTGCCCTGGGGCCGAACTGTCCGAGGGCGCTGCGGGCCGTAGTGACCAAGGCCTTGGCGCCGAATCCGGAGCAGCGGTACGGGTCGGCGGGCGCACTGCGGTCCGATTTGCAGGCGTTCCTGGAGCGCAAGCCGACGGTCGCGGAAGTGGAGCAACGGCAGGCGCATGGGAACTCCACGATCGAAGCGGCGCGCGCCTGCCTCCGCATGGCGACGCGAACGGTGCGAAAGGCGGGCGAGCGGTTGCGCCTGGCGGGTGCGGTGGGGTGGTTCGCGGCCGGAATGACGCTGTGGATTATCGGAACGCTTGGTTGGGAAGGGTGGAGGGCGCGGCGGGTGACGGCGGCCCCTGGCACGCCCCCGGCAGCAGCTTCGAATTCGGCTACGAAAGCGGTGAGGAGCGAAGGCGGGAGCGCGGGGGCCTCGAGCACGCCCGCGGGGCCGCAAGACGCGGGCGGGTCGAAGGGGGCTTCGACGACTGCGGGGAACGCGCGGAATGGAGGCGGGGCCGCGGGCGCTTCTACGACGCCCGCCGCGTCGGGGAACGACGACGGGGCTGCGGCGGGGAACGCGCGGAACGGAGCCGGGGCAGCCGGAGCTTCGACAGCGGCGGCGGCTGGGCGCGGAGGCGGGGCAGCGGCGCAAAACGCGCGGAACGGGGCCGGGGCGCCCGGCACTTCGACGGCGGCGGCTGGAAGCGGACGCGGGGCCGCGGCGACGTCGACCAACCCTGCGGCGAGCGTGCCCTACGAGAATCTGCCGCAGTTGTACACCGCGGCCGCGGAGCGGATCATCGAGTCTTATCGGAAAAGCGCGGATCCCTCGCTGCGTGATTTCGACTGGCAGAAGGCTGAGGTCTGCCTGGAGCGGGCGGCGGAACTTGGCGGGGAGACTGACCGGATCGTGGGCGAGTTGGCGCTCAGCCGGGGTTATGCCACATTGGAACGGCTGAGCGGCGGCAAGTATTCGACGGCCGCGGCCGCTCACACCCGACTGTACGTGCGCGGCCAGTTTGCGCTGGCCGCAGGGAAACTGCCGCAGAGCCCCGATCCGCACCTGGCCCTGGCGCGCGTGTATGTGTACTGGTTGCCGGATCGGACTAAGGCGATGGCGGAGTTCGCCGCGGCGGAGAAGTTGGGTGCGGTCATGGGACCGCGCGAGAAGGCGCAGAAGGCGGATGCGGTGAAGACGGTGTCCACCGCGTCTGCTCACCGGAAAAAGGCCCGCCGGGTAGCGCGGTCGCGGGCGGTTCCGTCAGTCTCGCGGAGGGCCACGTGGCGGTAACGCGAAGTTGGACGGAAGAGGCCACGCCGCTGGCGGTGGCATCGCCGCGAAGGCCCATTCCGCGCGGCGGGACGGTGTGGCTGGTGTGCGCTTCCCTCTTTGTGGCCGCGGGACTGGCGATGGTGTACTCCGCCAAGATGCAGAGCTTCAGCGCCGGCGCGCAACTGGTGAACATCAACGAGGTGGAATCGGCGGATCAACTGCTGCCGATCCTGGAATCGTTTCCGGACCGCACGGAACGCGCACTGGTGGCGAAGAAGACCCTCGACTTTTTGGATACTGCGCGCCCATTAAAGAACGTCGGCGCCCTATCGAAGTTGCGGATTTCCGCCGATGATATCGATGGCGACCCACGATGGGATACCTTACGCAAGCGCCTTCGGCAAAACCCCGCGCGCAAGCTGCAGCTTCTTCCGCTGGCGAAGCTCAAGCCGCTACTGGCCGTGCGAACACCCAGAGAATTCCAACTGGAGTTTTTACGCTGGGTTGGGCTCTACTTCTTGGGCTTCTATTTAGTTGCGCTGGCGTGGCGGATGGGCCGCTTCCGTGGCGACCGCGCCTTCCTTCCGCCCCTGCACCTGCTCTCGGGGATCGGGCTCATCCTCATGGTGAGCCTGCGCGACCCCCTCCGTGACACGCTGGAGTTTCACAAGTTCGCCTTGGGCGTCTTCCTGGGATGCCTGTTGCTGACACTGCCGGTGCTGAGGGTATTCGACTACCAGCGGCTCTCGGACTGGTGCTACACGCCGCTTTTTCTGGCGATCGCGCTTTTCGGTCTGCTGCTGAGATTCGGCAGCGGTCCCGCCGGCAACGATGCGAAAGTGAACCTGGGTCCGTTCCAGCCGGTGGAGCTGATCAAGATCCTGATCGTGTTCTTTCTGGCGGGCTACTTCACGCGGAACTGGGAGCGTCTGCGCGATCTGCGTGAGAAGCGCCTGCTGCCGCGCCTGTTCCGCCGTTTCGGCATGCCGCGCCTGGAGCATGTGGTTCCGGTGCTGTGCGCCGTGGGGATCGCGCTGGTCTTCTTCTTCGTGCTGAAGGACCTGGGACCGGCGCTGGTGATCTTCTTCGTCTTCCTGGCGATGTTTGGAGTAGCGCGGGGCCGGCCGGGCCTGGCGGTGGCAGGACTCGTGCTTATGGTGGCTTCGGTCGCTGTGGGCTACCGGATCGGACAGCCGCACACGGTGGTGGAGCGTATCGACATGTGGCTCGCGCCTTGGGACAACGACGTCCACGGCGGCGACCAGTTGGCCCACGGGCTATGGGCATTTTCGACGGGTGGGCCGTACGGCTCGGGCCCGGGCTGGGGCGATCCCGAAATGATCCCGGCGGGCAATACCGACCTGGTGCTGCCGGCGATCGGGGAAGAATGGGGCTTCGCGGGAGTGGCCGCGGTGTTCCTGCTGTTCGGGTTTCTGGTGTCGCGGGCGCTGCGAACGGCGGTCCGGGCGGCAACGCATTTCGGGTTCTTTCTGGCGCTCGGACTGGCAAGCTTGATTGCGTTCGAAATGATGTTGATCACGTCGGGAGTGCTGGGGGCGCTGCCGCTTTCGGGCGTGGTCTCGCCGTTTCTGAGCTCGGGGAACACGGCGATGTTGGCCAACTTCCTGGTTTTCGCGCTGCTGCTGTCGATTTCCGTGGGGCATGCTTCAGCTTGCCCTGAAAACACCCATCAAGAGGTCGGCAAGCTAAAGCATGCCCCACCGAAAGATGTTCTGCGTACCAACGTGTGGCCGCTGAAGGCGGTGCTGGCTTGCGCCGCGCTGGCGCTCCTGGCTGTCGCCGCGCGCTACCAGGTGTTCAACGACCAGGACTACCTGGCTCGCGATGCGCACGCCTTCGAAGAGGACGGCGTCAAGAGGCCGCAGCACAATCCGCGGATGAACTCGATCGCCAGGGAGATCCCGCGGGGCGGTGTCTACGACCGCAACGGAATTCCCCTGGCAACCAGCGCCTGGGCCGAGCTGGAAAGCCACCGCGCGGAATACGCGACGTTGGGGATTTCGATCGACGATGTCTGCTCGCGCTTCGACAGCCGCCACTACCCGTTCGGAGCGGCAACGGCGCACTTGGTGGGAGATCTGCGGACCGGCGAGAATTTTCATGCGACCAATGCGTCGTTGGTGGAACATGATTCCAACCTCAAATTGCAGGGCTATCAGTATCCGGAGTTGGCCCCACTGGTGCGGTACCGGCATCAGCCGGGCAATCCCGAGATCGCGCGGGTGCTGGCGCGAGACCGCAATATCCGGCTGACGCTGGATATCCGGCTGCAACTAAAGGCTAAGGAGATTCTGGAGCGGCGTCTGCGCGAAGCGGGCGGCGAGAAGGGCGCACTGGTGGTGATGGACGCGGCCACCGGAGGCGTGGTGGCGATGGTAAGCGCGCCTGCGCCGGACCCGCCCGGCAGCCGCACCGCCGCGCCATCGCCCGATGAGTTGCTGGACCGCGCGCGGTACGGAACGTATCCGCCTGGCTCGACGTTCAAGCTGGTGACGGCCATCGCGGCCTTGCGGCTGGACCCCGAGCTGAGGCGCCGCAAGTTCCTGTGCCACGGTCTGTCCGATGGCCGCGCGGGCACCGTGATCGCGGGCTGGAACCGGCCGATCAAAGATGACGTGGGTGACCACGCGCATGGCACGCTCGACATGGAGCGCGCCATCGCCGTCTCCTGCAACGCGTACTTCGCGCAGTTGGGGGTGCACGACGTCGGGTCGAAGGTACTGGCGGAGACGGCGGCGCAAATGGGGATTTCGACGGGCGATCCGGTGGAGTTGCGGAAGGCGTTACCATTCGCGGCCTATGGGCAGGGCCCGGTGCTGATTTCGCCGTTCAAGATGGCGCGGGTATCGGCGGCGATTGCGGCAGGCGGCCGGATGCCCGAGGGACGATGGATCGAAGACGACAGCAATCCGCGAACGGATGCTCCTGTGGAAGTGCTGCCGGCGGCGCAGGCCGCGTTCCTGGCGAGGGCGATGCGGCGCGTGGTCACGGAAGGCACGGCGCGGGGGGCGATGACGGGAGCCGAGATCGCCTTTGCTGGTAAAACGGGGACGGCGCAATTGGACGAGGGCATGCCGCACTCGTGGTTCACGGGGTTCGCGCCGTACGATGGCGACGCGTCGAAGCGCCTGGCGTTCGCGGTGCTGGTCGAGCATGGCGGGTATGGGGCGCGGGTGGCCGCGCCGATCGCAAGGGAGGCGATGGAGGCGGCGCGGAAGTTGGGCCTGTTGTAGCGGGGCAGAACTCGCAAGCCGGCAGGGACGATTTGGTGGGCGGGCCCCAGGCCCGCGACCAGGCCCGCGGGTCGACCCCCTGGTCGGCTTGCTCGGACGAAGGGACNNGGCGTCCGCCCCACCTTTGGTTGCGGGCGGCTTTAGAGCGTGTGTGTTGCGATTCGATAGGGTGAGCGATGAACATCAACGAATATCTGGAGAAATGGGGCAGAACGCTGTTTGAAGCGCCGCTGGCGACCAAGTCAAGCCTTAAGGGCACCTCGGAGGAGCCCGAAGAGCTGGCGGAGATCCGTCTGGCGGTGCTGGACAAGGCTCGCGAGAAAAGCTACCGGTCGGGCGGCAAGAAGGTATTTCCGTACGACCTGCTGCGCATCGAGTTGCGCGGTTTGGAGGAGGGCCGGCAGGGGATCTTCGGAGGCCGCTTCTTCCGGCAATACCTGGAGCAGGAAGTATGCAACGCGCTCCGGGACGCGGGCTGCCGGTTCCCGGACGACCTTCGCGTGGATGTGGGAACCACCGCCACGTTACCGAAACGAGGCGAGCCCTGGCTTGTGGTGGAGGTGGCTTCCCAGGAGCGCGCGAGCCGCTCGGCGGTCGGGAAACTGGTGGTACGCGAGGGCACGGCGAACGTTCCGGAAGTGCGGCTGGATAAGGCTCGCACCAACATCGGGCGAGTCGTCGATGTGTACCGCGCGGAGGGACTGTTCCGTCGGAACGACCTGGCGTTCGCCGAAGACACGGAGATGAACCGCTCGGTCTCGCGGGAGCACGCGCACATTCAGTTCGACCGCGTGACTGGCGAGTACCGGCTGTATAACGACAGATGGTATCCGCGCCCGAACTCGGGCGAATGCGGCACGTGGATCGTGCGCGACGGCATGAGCCAGGAAGTGCACCGAACGTCCAGGGGGACGAAGTTGGAAACGGGAGACGAGATTCACTTCGGACAGGCGGTCGTGGAGTTCGAGATGGAGTGATTGCGGCTCACGGCACGAAGAAGGGACCATCATCCCGGGACCTCGGACAAGCCGGGGTTCTAAGTAAAAAGGCAGCAGAATTGATGGAGTGGAGGCCGCACGTCCGGACCTATCGGATTGATGACGTCCGGTCCCGGCGCTTCGGGATTCGGCAGTGGATATTTTGGTTCGGGCTCCGGCGGGTCCGGGTCGGGCTCCGGGAGTTTTGGTTCAGGGTCGGGTCTTGTCGCTCTCATGTCCGCTCCTAACTTCCAGTAATCGCTAAGCAGTTACATCCCCGATTGGCGACGGAAACGCTCCCACAGTGTGCTCCGCCGCACGCAGATTCCCTCTTTCGCCGGCATTGTCCTTTTCAGCCCATTCGACAGGCCCACACACGACAGTTGGGAACGAAAGCTGCAGGACATCTAAAGTGCAAGGAGACATAATGCAAACAGGTAAGATCACGAAGACCGATCCCGACAAGAAATTCCGAAGTGTTCTTTCGGCGAGCACACTGGCCGGCGACTCTGTCCGGAATGCTGCCGGCGAGGACCTTGGGAAAATCGACGAAATTATGATCGATATCCCAACGGGGCGAGTGGCATACGCTGTGCTTTCATTCGGCGGGTTTCTGGGAATGGGAGATAAGCTGTTCGCGGTACCGTGGAGCGCACTGAAGGTGGATGAGGACAAGAAGTGCTTCATCCTGAATCTCGACAAGCAAACCATCGAAGCGGCTCCCGGGTTCGACAAGAGCAATTGGCCGGACATGAGCGACACTACCTGGGGAACGGAAATTTCCACCTATTACAAAGTCCAACCGTATTGGGAAGGCGGCGGAAAGACCCTGAGCGGCGGCGGCCGCTTCTAGAAGAGCCAGCCAGGAGTAAATGACATGCCCGAAAAGAAAACCAGCCAACGGGCCTCCAAACACAAGACTCCCAGCACACAGGCGGGGGAGTTTGTGCGTGAGGAAATCGAACACGTTCGCCAAGGTAAGCATGGAGCGCGATCGGCCAAACAGGCGATCGCCATCGGGCTGTCGAAAGCGCGTCGGGCGGGGGTGAAGTTACCGCCTCCGCCTGGCGGCAGGAAGGCGCCCAAGGCCACCACGAAGAAGCCTTCGCCCACACGTTCACGCGCGACTCTCCAGGCACTGAAACGGGAAGGCTCCGCCGCGGCGTCGCACGAGGCCCTTTCTCGTCAGGCACGGCGCAGCGCTCGCAATCGCGGCCCCGCCGAACTGGAGCGCGCGGCCCGGAAGGCAGTTCGCACGAAAGGCGCCGCGGCCAGGAGTGAGGCGGCACGCAAGGCCGCACGAACCCGCGCCCGCAAGAAAGTGTGATCGTATGATCAGAAAACTGAGGACCGGTGAGTACCGCCTCTACTCCAGGAAGACCGATCCAAAGACCGGCCGCTGCAAGAACCTGGGGACTTTCGGTTCGCGCGAAGCGGCCGAGAAGCACGAGCGCGCGGTTCAATTCTTCAAGCGGCAGCATTGAGGGAAAGTAACCTTGTCCCGTACCGGATTTGACGCTGCTCTTCTTCAACCCGGTCAAGGATATTCCGGAAGCAGCAGAAACGGTCACCTTCGGGACAAGGCAGTGATAGCTCCCGTCGCGCTAAGGATCAACGAACGCTGTCCAAGCGGACGTAGCTGTTAGTGGGCGGTCCTGAGTCATCATGAGAACCTCCATCTTCAAACCTTGCAATCGACGTACCCTGCTGAGAATTCATATCGCCAGGTCAGAATATTAAGCCCTCAGGCACTTTGTTGCTGTCGATCCACACCAAAGAGGACCCGCGGGCGATCCTAAGCCGGCTCTTACCCCTTCGATCCCTTGTCAATCTCCGAAGCCGCCATCGGGAATTCCGATCGACGCCTGCAATACCTTAGCGCGGCGTGCATATTCTGCACACCTACCGGATGGGTGACGGCAAGTGCTTCCAAACTATTTATAAAGAAGTACTTATTAGCTCTCAACGCCTTGGCCTAGCGGGGCTTCAATGTTGGCATGGCGGATGCCTCCATCGCGTCGATCTGTTCCGTCACCTTCATGGATCCGCGTTCCGCTCCGATCCCGGCGCCTACACGGCCACTGACTACCAGGCCGGTGATGACCGGCCCGCTATCCTTCAGGATCGAAAAGACAATCACTGCCGGCAGCATGGACTTGGCGCCGAATCGGCTCAAACTGTCTCGGGTTTCCATCGACAAAACCACGCCGGTCGCCGCGCCCGCCAGCGCCACCAGGGGGAGCGACAGCGAGCCGATGGCATCCGATTGACGCAGCAGCTCGCGCCATTCGTGGGGTTCTGTTGTGGGGCGGGCAATCTTGCCCGCAGTTGCCTTTTCAGGCGGCTCTCTGGGGTGGGCGTCAACTTTCGCCCCCAGCCGTCCCCAGCTTGAAAGCCTGAGCGCGGCCAGGGTTGGCGGCCCCCTATGTAGCACGAGACGCAACCAAAAACCTGGAGCGGCCCCCTGGTCCTGACAGGCCCACCGGGGCGGGCGGCCGCTGGCCAGTAGGCCCGCCCCCCAACTGAATTCGCTACTTCTGTGCCGGGGGTTTGGCTTCCGTGATGCCGAGATCGGTCAGGACTTTGGGCTCTTTCTCCTCCATCGCCAGTACGTTATGGCAGGCGTTACAGTCCTGTGAGATAGACTTGCCATCCTTGGCGTTGTGGCTGCCGTCGTGACACCGGAAGCATCCCGGGAAATCGTTGTGCCCGATGTTCATCGGGTATTTGCCCCAGGTGACGTTCATGTCCGGGAAGATATTCCGGTCATAGATCGCCAGCACTTCCTTCCCCGCGGCTGTGATCTCGGATTGGTGCTGCGCCCATACGGCAGGATGGCTCTCCTGGTAGTACTTGGCAAACGCCGCGGGGATCTTCTGAGCAGCGTCGTCGCGTGAGGCATAAGTAACCTTCAGGATCTCCACTGCCTTCTTCTTGGCGAACGGCAGGGAGGGTGCAATCAGCCCCGCGTTCATGGCTTTGTCCACCGCCCCTTCCGGCAGGTCGTAGGCGTGGGACGGCCGGTTGTGACAGTCCATGCAGTCCATCTCGCGCGGGATCGATCCGGCGATATCGGGCTTGACGTCGGCCGTGGCATAGACGGTCGTCTGACCGTTGACCGAGTACTCCACCCACGGAATCGTCTGACGCGACTCGTCGGAACGGTACATAATCTTCACGCCGGTGCCGAGATGCGTCCCGTGGATTCCAATACCGCCGTTGCCGCCTCCGATCTTCATGAGCAGAACGGTCTTAGTCAGGCTGTTGGTTTCGTCGTCGGCATACTTGGAAATGATCTTGATGCGGTCTTCGCCGTACTTCTGCGGCCAGTGGCAGGCCTCGCAGGTTTCGCGCGCGGGTCGCAAGTTGTGGACGGGGGTCGGAATGGGGCGCGGGTAGGTGTTGAAGGCCACTGCGAATACCTGGCCCACCCCGGAAAGTTTGCTCTTCACGAACCATCCCGCACCGGGGCCGATGTGGCACTTTACACACTCCACGTTGGAGTGCGGGGAGTTCTGGTAGGCGGTGTACTCGGGCTGCATCACGGTGTGGCAGGTCTGGCCGCAAAACGTGACTGTCTCCATGTAACTCACCGCGCCATAGCTGAGCTGGCTGGCGATCGCGATGTTGAGAAACGTCGTAACGAGGAAAAAATAGACCAGTTTCCGCAGCTCGAAATTGCGCCAGGTGAGCGGCGGGAACTCCGGCGGATAGATGCCGCTGCGACCTTCGCGCTTGCGTTTGAGCCAGATCCCCAGGGGAATCATCAACAGGCCGGCGAAGAACGGGCCGGGAAGGATAAGGAAGGCAAGAATGCCGAGATATGGGTTTTGCACCCCTCCGCGTAACGTGATTGGCAGCAAAAAGAGCCAAAAGACCGTGGCCGTCGTGACGATTACCACGCCCGCGAGGCTGATCCAGTTGTTGGACAGGTGGACGACCGGGGACAGCCAGCCCCGGCCCCTGCGTTCAGAATTGTTAGGTGTCATCGCTTCTAGACCGAAGATGGTAGCATCAGGCCGCCGCTGATGGAAACTACAACGGTTGCCACGGATCTGTTGCCACTAATTTCCACAGCTTGACGGGAAATTCAACACGTATTAGGATTAAGGTATCTGAAACTACTGGTTGCAGGAGTCTCTTCATGCCGTTTCGCCGGGGCGTCCGGGGCGCTCGCCGATTGCTGGTTCTCGCGATACTCGGCGCCGCCGTTTGTATCTGGCTGTCCTTCGCGCAGCAGCCCAAAGCCCAGCCCAAAGTCCAGCCCAAAGCCCTTCCGGGCTCCGAAGAATGCGCCGGATGCCACGAGGTTGGCCCCCGCGGCGGGAAGCGGGAGCCGGGAGTACCTCCTAAGATCGATGCGGCAGGTCTGACCGCTTCGCCCCACGCGTCGCTGGAATGCGCCAGTTGCCACAGTGAGCTGGCCAAGAAGGAGTTTCCCCATCCCGAGAAGTTGGCCCCTGTGGATTGTGGCTCGTGCCATACCGACGAGCAGGCCCAGTACAACGCCAGTTTGCACGGGAAGGCTGCGGCGCGGGGCGACAAGATGGCCCCGAACTGCAAGAGTTGCCACGGGACTCACAACATTCTGCGGCCATCGAGCCCTAACGCGCCCACCTCGACGATGGAAATTCCGAAGCTCTGCGGCGGTTGCCATCGCGAAGGCACCCCCGTCAGCCTGACACACAACATACCCCAAACCAACATCTTGGAGAACTACAAGGATAGCCTCCATGGCAAGGCGCTCTACGAGAAAGGGCTTACGATTGCCGCGGTATGCACGAGCTGCCATACGGCCCATAACGTTTTGCCGCACACCGATCCACGCTCGTCCATCGCCAAAGCCAACATCGCCGCCACCTGCCGGAAGTGTCACGGGCAGATCGAGACCGTGCACCGTAAAGTCATCCGGGGCGAACTCTGGGAAAAGCAGCCGAACCTGATTCCGGCCTGCGTGGACTGCCACGAGCCGCACAAAATACGGCAGTTCTCCTACACAGAAGGAATGTCGGACCGCGACTGCCAGCGCTGCCATGGCGACGCCAACCTGAAGGTCACGCGCGCCGGAAAGACCGTTTCCCTCTTCGTGAATCAGGCCGATCTGGAGGGGTCGCGGCACTCCCAGAAGGCCTGCGCCCAATGCCACACAGGTGGCACACCTTCGCACGTGCGCCCCTGCGACACCATGCCCGAGAAGGTGGACTGCTCCATCTGCCATGCGGACCAGGTCAATCAGTATAAGGAAAGCACGCACGGCAAACTGGCGGCGCAGGGCAGTCCCGACGCGCCGGCCTGCCAGGCTTGCCACGTTCCGCACCACACGCTCGGAAAGAACGATTCGGCTTCGCCGACCTACTCCCGTAACGTGCCGGCGCTATGCGCCCAGTGTCACCAGACAGGGAAAAAGGCGGCCCTGCGGTACACCGGCAAGCAGGATCAGATCGTGGAACATTACAAGGAAAGTATTCACGGCAAAGGACTTCTGCAAGCTGGCCTGACCGTGACCGCGAATTGCGCAGACTGCCACACGGCGCATAGCGAACTGCCCGCCAGCGACCCAAAATCCAGCGTGAACCGCGCCAACATCGCTACGACGTGCGCCAAATGCCACCGCGGCATCTACGAGTTGTTCACTGCCAGCGTCCACAGCCC